>DWYU01000083.1 GCA_019118505.1 Candidatus Oscillibacter excrementavium | reverse complement strand
CCGCGGCGGCACCTCTCTTTTTACTTGGCGGTGAACTCGTCCTTTCCGGCGCCGCACAGGGGGCACACCCAATCGGCGGGCAGGTCCTCCCACTTGGTGCCGGGGGCGATGCCGTTGTCCGGGTCGCCGGCGGCCTCGTCATAGATATAGCCGCAGAGATCGCATTCGTACTGTTTCATTTGCTTGGTCCTCCTTCTGTTATAAAATGGCGACGCTCGCCAGGATTCCAGTGGAGAGGGTCATTTCAGCTTCTTTCGGATGGCGGCTTTGGCCTCCGGCGAGAGAAGCCGGGCCGCTGCCCGCACCGGCAGGGGAGGCAGGCGGCAGAATTCCCGGCGGACCTGGTCGAAGGGCTCCACCGCGTAGGCGGCGAAGAAGGCTGTCCGGTCCGGGGGCAGGGGGATGGGCGACGCCAGCCGAGGATTGCCGGCGATGGCACGCTCCGGCGGGAAGGGCTGCTTGGCCAGCAGCAGCTGGTCGAAGATGTGGCTGCCGTGGGGGGTGTTCACCAGCAGCAGGCTGACGCCCTTCTCCTGCTGGTCCGGCAGCTCGTCCGGCCGCAGGCCCCAGAAGTCCCCCAGGGTCAGGTCTCCCACCCGGGTCATGGAGGTGTAGGGGCAGCGGTAGCAGCTGGGCCGCAGGAACAGCGCCCGGCCGAAGGCCCGGCCGAACTCTGTGCGGAACAGGGGGGCGGTGTCCACGGTGCCGTCGCCATAGACGGCGGTAAAGTGGCTGTCCTTCCAGCCGGTGACCTTGTTGCGGAACCGCACCGCCTGCAGGGGCTGCTGACGGCGCGCCTCCAGGCTCTGGACCATGTCCTCCCACACGCCGGGGGAGGGGACGCCGTGGCACACCAGGTCACAGGTGGTGAGATTCTCCGGCCGGCCGCCCAGATAGCGGTAAAGGCCGTCCACCTGACAGGGGGTGCCGGAGAACAGCACCGGCCGGTGGTTCAGCCACCGCCGCACCTCCCGGTAGACGGTGCCCAGGTCACTCTGGACGTACTTGGCACCCCGCAGCCGCCACAGGTCCTCCTTGCGGAAGCAGGCGATGTGCCGCAGGTGCTGCTCCGCGTCGAAGGCGGCGCCGAACACCACGCCGCCGCTCTCCAGAATGTACTCCGCCAGCAGGGTGAACACGCCTCCGGAGGTGGAGTCTTTCCGGATGGCGTCATTTTTATTCCAGGCCGCGAACACCGCCGGCATGGGGCCCTGGGGCCGCTGACGCAGGATGGGACAGATGGCCGTGCAGTGCCCGCAGCGGACACAGGCCTCACCGTCGATGACCGGATAGGCAAAGCCCTCCCGGTCCCGGACCATGGTGATGGCGTCCTTGGGGCAGCCGCTGGCGCAGGCGGTACAGCCGGTGCAGCGGGTGCGGTCCGCCAGCTTCGGCAGCGGGCGGTCCACCGCGGCGGCCTCCGGGGACTCCGATGTGCAGGGGCGGTTTTCCAGGGCGCAGCGCAGATAGGCCAGGGAGGCCTGCCGCTCCCAGGTCAGGCGGGCCTCCACGGCGGCCCAGTCGATGGGGGCTGTCAGGTCCGCGGTGTCCCCCTTGCCGATGATCCGGTCCCCCAGGCCCAGCCGGCTCAGCAGGCTGAAGGTGCGGGAGCTCTCCGGTGCCGCCATCTCCGCCGGCGCCACGGAGGTGAAGAAGGGCTTTTGGAACTGGACGGAGAACACCGTCCCGTGGAAGGAGTTGGTGCACACATAGGCGGCGTCCCGGAACAGGCCCAGAAACTCCGCCGGTCCGGCGCTGAGGATGCAGCGGGCTTTGGGGTGGACCTTCTGCCGGACGCCGCACAGCTGCACCACCGGCAGCCCCGTCTCCTCCGCCAGACGGCGGATGTAGGGCGCCAGTGCCCCGGGACGGCTGATGCAGTAGCAGAGGATATAGCCCTGCCCGGCGCCGCCGTCTCTGGCGACGGACGCCCAGTCCTCCCGGGTCAGCAGCAGCGTGGGATCCAGCACCACCGGCACGTCCTGCCCGGTGATGTCCCGGACAATGGCCTGGCCCTGCCGCTCCCGGACGGAGAGGTGGGAGAAGGACTCCAGATAGCCCCGCAGTTCTTCCTCCATGCCGTCGGGGATGCGGGGGATGCCGAAGGAGGGGGCGTAGGCGATCTTCCGCCGGTCCGAAAAGGCCCCGAAGAACACCGGGTCGAACCGGCCGTCAGGAAAGATTTTGGGATTCCAGATCTGGTCGCTGCCGGAGAGCAGCAGGTCATAGGGCAGGTCCGCCTGCCGCAGCTCCTCCAGGCTCTCGTACCGATGGCCGGAGATGCGCAGATGATCCCGGGAGAAGGCCTCGAACCGCTCATAGCGGGCCTTCAGGGGCCCGTAGTGCAGGGCGGTGTGGGCGTCGTGGGCGGCGCTGCCCAGACCGGTGGGCCGCAGGAACAGGGCGTTGTCCTGGTTCACGTAGTAGTCGATGATCTCACACGCGCTGTCCAGGGACTCCACCGCCCGCTCCGTGGCATAGGCCTGGAGCATGGCGCCGTAGTGATGGATATGGTAAAAGGTCAGCAGTCCTGTTTTCAACAAAGGGTCTTCCTTTCCGCAGGGGATTTCCCGCCAGGGGGTCACTGCCTGTCCAGGATGGCGTCGGCGTCCCGGGGGGCCAGGAGGTCGTCCTCCGCCACCCAGTCCTGCACGTCCACCACGTCGAATTCCGTGGCGGTCCGGCGGATCACCACCTCTTTCAGGCCCGCGTTGATGACCATGCGCCGGCACATGGAGCAGGAGGTGGCGTCTCCCAGCAGCTCACCGGTCCGGGCGTCTCGGCCCACCAGGTACAGGGTGCCGCCCACCATATCCCGCCGGGAGGCGGAGATGATGGCGTTGGCCTCCGCGTGGACGCTGCGGCACAGCTCATACCGCTCTCCCCGGGGGACCTGCATGGCCTCCCGGGAGCAGTAGCCCAGATCCACGCAGTTGGCCCGGCCCCGGGGGGCGCCGTTGTAGCCGGTGGAGATGATCTCGTCGTTCTTCACGATGATGGCCCCATAGACCCGGCGCAGGCAGGTGGCCCGCTCCAGAACGGTCTGGGCGATGTCCAGATAGTAGTTGGCTTTGCTGATCCGATCCATGGGGAACCCCTCTTTCTCTCAAGTTACCCTATTGTATCATGGGCCCGCCGCGGTTTGCAAGGATTCTCCCGGCTTTGGAAGGGATTTCTCCGGAACTCACCGCCGGGGGTCCAGGCCCGCCCGGACGGCGATCATCTCCGCCGCCACGGACACGGCGATCTCCTCCGGCGTCTGGGCGCCGATGGCCAGGCCGATGGGGGCGTGGAGGCGGCTGTACTCCGCCTCGGTGAATCCATCCGCCAGCAGCCGGTCCCGGCACAGGGCCAGCTTCCGTTTGGAGCCGATGCAGCCCAGGTATTTCGCGCCGCTGCGCAGCACCTGGGTCAACACCTCGTAGTCCGCCTGATGGCCCCGGGTCATCACCACCACGTAGTCCTCCGGCGTCACCGTCACCTGCTCCGCCAGGCGGGTGAAGTCCCCGCACAGCGTCCGCTCCGCCCTGGGGAACAGGGCCGGGTCCGCGAACTCCGGCCGGTCGTCGTACACCACCGGCCGGAAGCCCACCGAGGCCAGCACCGGCACCAGGGCCTGGGACACATGGCCGCCGCCGAAGAGGTAGGTCCGCCCGGCCTTCACCACCGGGATGGACAGCCAGCCCTCCGCGAACACGGTCTCATTCCGCAGCAGATGGTCCGGGTCTGCCGGCGGCGGGGCCAGATGGCGGCAGCCGGTCCGGTCCGCCAGCCCCATGGCCGTCACCCGCTCCCCTTGGATCCGCCGCAGGAGCCAGGTGTCCCGGCTGCCGCCGTCCGCCTCCATCAGGTCCCGCAGGACGGCGATGGCATGGGCGTCGCCGCCGGGGAGGTACTGGAGCTGCACCGTGAGGCCGCCGCCGCAGACCATGCCCAGGCTGGCGGCGTCCCCCAGGACAAAGCGGAACTGCCGCATAGCGTCCGCCCCCTGTGCCAGCAGCTCCGCTGCCAGCTGCTGGCACTCGAATTCCACATTGCCGCCGCCGATGGTGCCTGCGATGGCGCCGCCGGAAAAGACGGCCATTATGGCTCCGGCGCCCCGGGGGGTGGACCCCTCGGAGGACACCACACTCACCAGCTCCACCGGCTGCCCCGCCTCCAGGGCGTGGACGATCTCTCTGAAAAATTCCCGCATAGACACGCTCCCATCGATTTCAAAGACCGGGGTGCGTCACAGGACACCCTGGTTTTTCAGTTCCTCTCCCAGCAGGCGCACCGCCTGGTCCAGATAGAACTGGAGGGACTGGGGCTCTCCCACCGCCAGGCGGATGCTGCACCGCTGGGAGGGCAGGAGGATCTTCACCGCCTCGCTGCCGCCGACGGCCTCCGCCATGGCGGGGGAGACCTCCCCCAGCAGGCCGTTGGGCGTCAGCACGCCGATGGGGCCCAGCAGCACGTCCGCCCGGTGGGCGTTGAACACCACGGCATTTTCACCGGTGGCGCCGTCGTCCGCCCCGGCCCGCAGCATGGCGGCGGTAGCCAGGGAGTTGGTCCCCAGGGCCCGCACATGGAGCTGGGGCCATTTTTTCTTGATGGCCTCCACCAGGCCGCGGCCCATGCCGCCGCCCTGTCCGTCGATCACTGCCACCAAAGGGGATTCCTGTCTCATCCCTGTGTTCCTCCCATCGCTGTATTCTCTTTCAGGATACCCATTTACCGTCGGAATGTCAATCGTCTCCAGGCGGCGGAGGGCGAAAAAAGGCGGTTTTGGGAGCGCCGGGGCGGTCCCCTTGTATTTTTGCCCCGGGGCCGCTACAATGGAAGGCGGCTTTTTTGAAAAAAATTCAGGACGGTTGAAGAAAACCGGCCCGCCGCACCGTAATATCCATGACGGACGGCAGAAGGAGGTGGCGGCACGGCGTGGGATACAGCACAAACGAGATGTTCTCCAGACTGGTGGAGCAGTATGAGCGGCTGGTCTACACCGTCTGCTTCCAGCTGGTGCGGGATGATGCCGCGGCGGAGGACCTGACCCAGGACGCCTTCCTCTCCGCCTATCTCCACCGCACCTCCATCCCGGAGGGATACGAGCGGCAGTGGCTGTGCCGGGTGGCCGCCAACAAGGCCAAGGACTACCTGCAAAGCGCCTACCAGCGCCACACCCTGCTGCCGGGGGAGGATCACATCCCGCCGGGGCAGGCGCCGCCGGCGGAGGAGACGGCCCTCCGCCGGGCCTCCGCAGAAGAGATCCGGGACCTGATCCTCCATATGCGCCAGCCCTACCAGCCGGTTTGCCGTCTGTGCCTGCTGGAGGAGCGGACGCCGGAGGAGGCGGCCCTGGCTTTGGGCCGGCCGGTCAAAACGATCCATACACAGCTGAACCGGGGCAAAAAGCTGCTCCGGGAGGCATTGGAAAGGAGTGGAACCGATGGTATGCTTTCGCCCTGACGGGCACCTGACAGAAGAGGCCCTGGCGGCCCTGGTCCGGCAAGAGCCGCTGACGGAGCTGGACCGGCTGGAGCTGGCGGAGCACCTGGCCTACTGCGACCAGTGCCTCCAGCGGTACACGGAGCTGCTGTCGGCGGGGACGCTGCTGACCCCGAAGCACTCCTGCCGGGAGCCCCTGCGGCGCCGCATCTGGCGCCGGGCGGTCCAGCTGGGCATCCAGCGCTACGCCACGGCGGCGGCCGCGGTGGCCCTGGCCCTGACGGTGCTGTGGGGCAGCGCCGGACTGTCCGGGCAGATGAACCGGACAGAGCCCACCATCCTGGAGCGGGCGGGCACCGCCCTGACGGAGTGGACCGAGACCTGGCCCCGGAAATGGGAGAGCGCCCTCTCCGGCTTTTCCAGCCTGTTTGACAACTTCGGCATTTCGCCGCGAAATGATCTCACACAAGGAGGAACCCATCCATGACCCCCAAAAACGGTTTTCTGCTGTTCATTACCTCCTGCCTCTCCGGCTGCGGGCAGATGTACCAGGGCTATATGAAGCGGGGGCTGTCCCTGCTGCTGGCCTTTTTCCTGGTGATCTTCGTCTCCACCTATTTCTATCTGGGGACGCTGGTGCTGTTCCTGCCGGTGATCTGGGCGTACGCCTTTTTCGACAGCTATTCGCTTCGCAGCCAGATTTCCGCCGGCACCGCGCCGGAGGACGCCTTTCTCTTCGGCCTGTCCGACATGGACAGCAAGCGGTTGGGAGAGCTGCTGCGCAAGCGCCACAGCCTCATCGGCTGGGTGCTGGTGCTCCTGGGCGCCTATATGCTCTATGATATGGTTCTGGACCAGCTGGCGAATTTCCTGATGGGCTGGACAGTATTCGGTTCCCGGCTGGTGGGCCTGCTGCGCTACGGCCTGCCCCGGGTGGTCATCACCGTGCTGGTGATCCTGCTGGGCCTGTGGTTCATCCGGGGGCCCAAGGCGCCTGCGGAGGATGACATCCCGTCCTTTACGCCGCCCGCCTCCGGTCCCGCCCCCAGCGCCGGAGCGGACCCGGTGGACGAAGCGGCGGCGGACATCTCCGCTGCGGTGAACGCCCCGGAGGGAGAGGAGGATCGCCATGACGAACAGTCCTGAGCAGACCCCGGAATCCCGTCCGGCCAAGGAAAGGCGTGTGGGAACCTTCACCTTCGGCGCCGTGCTGGTGATCTGCGGAGCGCTGATGCTGGTGAGCATGTTCTTCCCACGGCTGGACCTGACCCTGGCGCTGAAGCTCTCTCCCCTGATCCTGGTGTCCCTGGGGGTGGAGGTCCTGCTGGCCAGCCGGCGGGAAGGGAAGCTCCGGTACGACTGGGTGGGCATGGTGCTGTGCTTCGTCCTGGTCACCGCGGCGCTGGTGTTCTTCGGCATCGCCTGGTGCCTGGTGCACCACCCGGAGGCCGTCATCCACTACTGATGCGGGTCTGTGAAGGCCCCCGTGCATTGGCCCCGGG
>DWYU01000082.1 GCA_019118505.1 Candidatus Oscillibacter excrementavium | reverse complement strand
CGGAACGGGCGCCGCTGTTGTGCTTTCAAAACCAGGCCGCCGGCTGGTCCCGGAACTCCGGCTCCGGGCCGTGGGCGTATGGGTCGTAGCGGTCCAGGTTGCAGCCGAACTCCTGGAGGCGGGAGATCTGCCCCGCCGCCGTCCAGCGGACCAGGGTCATGCCCTCGAACACCTCCCGGCGGCCGTCGTCCATCTGGTTAGCGAAGATCCACTCCACCGCCGTCTGGTCCCCCTTGTGGAAGAACTGGCGGATGTCCCACCGCTCCACCGTGCCCCGGCGGTTCCACTCGGTGAACCACCAGGCAATCTGCTCCGCGCCGTGGTACGCCGGGCCCCAGCTCTCGATGTACACCGCGTCCGGGGCGAAGAGGTCCCGGATGCCGGTATCCTGCTTGGTCAGCCACATCTCGAACCACCGGCGGATGGCCGCCTCCCGCTGTTCCATCTGAACATTCCTCCCTTTCCGATTAGGGTTCCGGCAGCAGGGCCCAGACCTGGTCCAGCAGCTCTTCGCCGTTCACCAGGGGATAGTGGCCCAGTGCATCTCCACGGTCCACTGAACAGGCATCTTCGTCCAGAGAGATGTTGACAGGCCCCGTTTTATCTATCCCAACGATCAACACATGACGCGTTCCCATCCGAACGGTATTTCCTCCCCGATGATAGCCCAGGCGTTTTGCGTTTTGGAGCAGGCTACCGAGGGCTTCCAGGTCCACTTGATCCGTGACATCGGCCAGCCCCTCGCCCACTTCAACAATGTGGATCTGGTAGTCCTCCCCCACCGCAGGGTAATGCAGGACATACCGGGTGCAGATTCCCGCAGCGATGGCCGCCACCGCTGCCACTACCACCACGCACACCAGCAGGATTTTCCATCTTTTCTTCACTGGGACCGCCCCCTCTCTGACTCCATCATACGGGGGGGCACCCCGGCCTGTCAAGGCGGAACGGAGATTTTTCCAAAGTTATTCTTGACATATGTTCAAAACCGTGTATAATGAGCATATGTTCAAAACAAGGGAGGGACATCCATGCCGCGGAATGCCAAATGCCGCCGGGTCTGCCAGATGCCGGCCCACTGCCGCTTCGCTCCGGAGCAGCCTGCCCGCGGGGAGGCTGTGGAGCTGACGGTGGAGGAGTATGAGGCGATCCGGCTGATGGACTACCTGGGGCTGAACCAGGAGGAGGCCGCCGCCCAGATGGGGGTGGCCCGGACCACGGTCCAGCGGATCTACGCCCAGGCCCGGCGGAAGCTGGCGGCGTTCCTGGTGGAGGGCCGCCCCCTCCAGATCGGCGGCGGCAGCTACAGCCTCTGTCCCCAGGAGAACTGCCGGGGCTGCGGCAGGCCCTGCGGCCGGTGTGCCTCCCAAAACGGAAAGGAAGCATCCTCATGAAAATCGCGGTCACCTATGAAAACGGCCAGGTGTTCCAGCACTTCGGCCACACGGCACAGTTCAAGCTCTACGACGTGGAGAACGGCGCCATTGCCTCCTCCCAGGTGGTAGACACCAACGGCAGCGGCCACGGGGCCCTGGCGGGCTTTCTGAAGGACCACCATGTGGACGCCCTGATCTGCGGCGGCATCGGCGGCGGGGCCCAGATGGCCCTGGCGGAGGCCGGCATCCGGCTGTATGCCGGCTGCCAGGGCGATGCGGACACCCGGGTGGCGGAGCTGCTGGCGGGCACCCTGGTCAGCGCGGAGGGCGCCACCTGCGACCATCACCACGGGGAATCACACACCTGCGGCGACCACGGCTGCGGCCACCACGAGGAGGGCCACACCTGCGGCCACTGCTGAGCGCAATCCGGGCGGGCAAGTTTGTCCGCCCGGCTTTTTTCTGTCCGGCGGGTTTGGGAAATAGGCGCCCGCCTGCCTGCATAGGATGGAGGCAGCGGAGGTTTCTTCCCGCCGGAAAGGATGATCCCCTTGGAACAACACTACCCCTTTACCCTGCCGCCCCTGCCCTACGGCTATGACGCCCTGGAGCCGGAGCTGGACGAAAAGGTGCTGCGCTTTCACCACGACAAGCACTTCGCCGCCTATGTGGACGCCCTGAATCAGCTGCTGGAGCGGGCGCCTGCCTATCAGTCCTGGTCTCTTCGGAAGCTGTGTCTCCGCTGGGAGGCGCTGCCGGAGGAGCTCCGCCAGGGCGTCCGGAACAACGCCGGGGGCGTATACAACCACGACCTGTACTTCCGCACCCTCCACCCCCTGCCGGCCTCCGCCCCCGAACCGCCGCTGGAGGGGGCCGTCCTCCGGGCCTTCGGCGGTCTGGCGGGGCTGAAGGCCGCCATGCGGCAGGCAGCCCTGGGACAGTTCGGCTCCGGCTGGGCCTGGCTGACCACCGACCGGGAGGGCCGTCTGGCCGTCCAAAAGACCCCCAACCAGGACACGCCCCTGCCGCTGATGCCCCTGCTGTGCTGCGACGTGTGGGAGCACGCCTACTACCTCCAGTACCAGAACCGGCGGGGGGACTACTTCGAGGCCTGGTGGCAGCTGGTGGACTGGCCGGAGGTCTCCCGGCTCTACGCCGATTGTCTTGCCTGCCGGCCGCCCCGGCCTCTCCCCTGACAGGACGCCGCAGGCGGCTTTTGCCGCCTGCGGAAATCTCTTGAACTCTCTTTTCAAGGATAGTAGTGATTTCACGGAAAATTGAAAACTATTGGTGAATATATATAAAGCAAGGCGCCCTCTTATCATTCTGAAAGAAGAAGCCTTGCTTTGTATGTATGAAATTTTGTTCCACAGATAGAGTCAACTACTCATTCCTACTATCTTTTAGCCTTCACCTAAGAGCCTGTCAAAATAGGCAAGGTCTATCTCATGATCAGTCTCCATACTGCTGTAAAAATAGCCTTTGTAATCTATCTGTTGCTCGCTCATAACTACAATTTCTTCCATCAAATTATTTTCTGAATTATACCATTTCAGGGAATAACTCCAACCACTATAGTCTTTGCTGGATTTGCCCCTGCTCAAAGTCAAAGCATTGATATTGTCTGTAATATGTTTAATATCTTCTGTATTGGTTATTTCGATCACCGTCCCGTCAGTTCCTGAACGTAGTTCTATTTTGCTTGCTTCTCCAATATCAAATTTCATGCTCTTTTCAGAGCAACCAACCATAGACAAAGCAAGCACCAACACTAAAAATGACGCAACGAATTTTTTCATGGCAAATCTCTCCTATTAGCATTTCTATCTATACAGACGCAAAATTTCCCGTGATGTTTCATTTTAATCATTATAAAAATGCTTTCCGCAAGGCATGACAAATTGCCTCGCTTCGCTGTTCTCAGGTTAGGAGCTGCTATTTGGTGAAACCGACGGAGTTTGCGCCGTCACTACTCATCCTGAAAAGGGACCTCTTGAAAATACAGTTGACAACCGCTTCCTTTTCCGTTAAGATAATATGTCGAATGAACACCAGAGGAAGGAGCGTACCCCATGAATCTGTTGCTGACCGGCGGGGCTGTTTTTCGGAACGGAACGTTCCAGAATATGGACGTTGCCATTTCCGGCGGCCGTATTGTTTCCATTTCTCCCTCCCTTCCCCAGGAAGGTTTTTCCGTAATTGAATGTCAGGATCAAGTCATTGTTCCAGGTTTCGTTGATGTACACGTTCATCTTCGGGAGCCTGGATTTTCTTATAAGGAGACCATCGCCTCCGGCACGGCGGCGGCCGCCGCTGGCGGCTACACGGCGGTGTGCGCCATGCCCAACCTGAATCCGGTGCCGGACTCCCTGGAGCACCTGCGGCCGGAGCTGGACGCCATCGCCCGGGACGCCAGAGTGCGGGTGTACCCCTACGGCGCCATCACCCGGGGCGAGCAGGGCGGAGAACTGGCGGATCTGGCCGCCATGCGGCCCTTTGTCTGCGGCTTCTCCGACGACGGGAAGGGCGTCCAGTCCCGGGAGCAGATGCGCGCTGCCATGGAGCTTGCCAAACAGCTGGACAAGCCCATCACCGCCCACTGTGAGGACGAGTCCCTGCTGACGCCCGGCTGGTGCGTCCACAACGGGGACTGGGCAAAGCGGAACGGCTTTCCCGGCAACGACTCCGCCAGCGAGTGGAAGCAGGTGGAGCGGGATCTGGAACTGGTCCGGGAAACCGGCTGCCGGTACCACGTGTGCCACGTGTCCACCAAGGAGAGCGTGGCCCTGATCCGCAAAGCCAAGGCGGAAAAATTGCCGGTGTCCTGCGAGACCGGGCCCCACTACCTGATCCTCTGCGACGAGGACCTGATGGACGATGGCCGGTTCAAGATGAATCCCCCCATCCGGTCCGCCGCGGACCGGGACGCTTTGATCGAGGGATTGCTGGACGGCACCATCGACTGCATTGCCACGGACCACGCCCCCCACAGCGCGGAGGAGAAATCCAAGGGGCTCCACAGCCTCAACGGCATCGTGGGGCTGGAGTGCGCCTTCTCGGTGCTGTACACACAGCTGGTGGAGCCAGGCGTCGTCCCCTTTGTCGCGCTGCTGAGCGCCCTGTGCGTCAACCCCCGGCATCTGTTCCGCCTGCCCGGCGGAAAAATCGAGGAGGGGGAGATTGCGGATCTCACGGTGCTGGACCTGAACTGGCCCCACGCCATCGACAGCGGCACCTTCTTCTCCCAGGGCCGGTCCACGCCCTTTGACGGCTGGACCGTCACCGCCGGGGTGGACAAGACCATCTGCAATGGGAATCTGGTGTACACCGCCAGCTCCCGCAACGTCAACAAGACCCCCATTCCCCCCTGTCAGGAGGACTACCTATGAAACAATCTCTCTTTACCATGGAACACGCCCGGCAGCTGACCGCCGACACCTATGAGCTGGTGCTGTCCGGGGACACCTCCGCCGTCACGGCGCCGGGGCAGTTCGTGAACATCCAGCTGCCCGGCAAATTCCTCCGGCGGCCCATCTCCATCTGCACCTGGACGGAGGACGCCCTGCTGCTCCTGGTCCGGGTGGTGGGCGAGGGCACCCATGACCTGGTGCGGTGCGTCCCCGGCACGGAACTGGACGTGTTGTCGGGCCTGGGCAACGGCTTTGATTGGACCAAGGGCGGCCAGCACCCCATCCTGCTGGGGGGCGGCATCGGCATCGCGCCCCTGTACGGCCTGGCCCAGCGGATGCTGGAGGCGGGCGTCACCCCTACGGTGGGCCTGGGCTTCCGGTCCGGGAAGGACGCCTTCTATCTGGAGGAGTTCTCCAAGCTGGGCTGCCGCCTGCTGGTGGCCACTGAGGACGGCAGCCTGGGTACCCGCGGCTTTGTGACGGACCTGGCCCGCCACGTGCCGGAGTGCGATTACGCCTTCGTCTGCGGCCCCACCCCCATGCTGAAAGCGGTCCACGGCCTTGCACGGCTCACCGGCGGGCAGTTCAGCTTTGAGGCCCGGATGGGCTGCGGCTTCGGCGCCTGCATGGGCTGCTCCGTGCCCACGGTGAACGGGTACAAGCGGGTGTGCAAGGACGGCCCCATTCTTTATAAGGAGGAGATCGTATGGTGAACCTGTCTGTCCGCCTGGGAGATGTGGCGCTGAAAAACCCCGTGATCCCCGCCTCCGGCACCTTTGGCTACGGCCGGGAGTACGCTGAAGCTTATGACCTGGACATCTTAGGCAGCTTCTCCTGGAAGGGCACCACCGCGGAGCCCCGGCTGGGCAACCCACAGCCCCGGATCGCGGAGACCGCCGCCGGGATGCTGAATGCGGTGGGCCTCCAGAACCCGGGCATCGACGTGGTGATCGCGGAGGAGGTGCCCAGCATCGCCAAGCTCTTCCACGGGCCGATGATCGCCAACGTGGGGGGCTTCTCGGTGGCGGAGTACGCCGAGAACTGCGCCAAGCTCAACGATGTGGAGCAGGTGGCCATCCTGGAGGTGAACATCTCCTGCCCCAACGTCCACGCCGGGGGGAAGAACTTCGGCTCCGACCCCAAGGCCGCGGCGGAGGTGACAAAGGCCGTGAAGGCTGTGACAAACAAGCCGGTCTTTATGAAGCTCTCTCCCAATGTCACGGACATCGCGGAGATTGCCAAGGCCTGCGCTGACGCGGGAGCCGACGGCATCTGCCTCATCAACACCCTGCTGGGGATGCGGATCGATCTGAAAACGAAACGGCCCCTCATCGCCAACCGCACCGGCGGCCTGTCCGGCCCGGCGGTGTTCCCGGTGGCGGTGCGGATGGTGTGGGATGTGTATGAGGCGGTGAAGCTGCCCATCATCGGCTGCGGCGGTGTCTCCTCCGCCGAGGACGTGTGCGAGATGATGCTGGCGGGGGCCAGCGCCGTGGAGATCGGCGCCGCCAACCTGCGGGACCCCTATGCCTGCAAGAAGATCATCGAGGCCCTGCCCGGCGTCTGCGAGAAGCTGGATGTGGAGCGCATCGCGGACCTGACCGGTGCCGCCCACTGAAAGGAGCGTAAATGAAGAAACTGCCGTGCCTGCTCCTGTTCTGCCTCCTACTCTCCGGCTGCGGCGGGCAAACGGCCCCGCCGGACGACGTCGGAAGCGCCGATCCGGAATCCTCGGAAGTCACTGTAACGGAGCTGGCGCCGGAGGATACTCTGGACGCTTTGAGCCAGATGCTGCTGGACAAGAACCCCAGCTACCTGTCCTATGACCCGGAGACCGGCTTTGAGACAGAGGCCCTCCACTACGTCTGGTGGACGGAAGAGCCGCCTGTGGAAACGGAGATAGACGGCCAGACGGCCTATGAATTTCAGCTGCTCTACGGCCCGGATGCCGACGACGGCCTGCCGCCGGAACAGGACACCGAGCCCATGGCCGGCCGGCTGGCGGCCATCTACGCCGTGGCCAAGGACGGCTCTGCCTGCTGGGAGTATGGCATCGGCACGGATATGTGGACGCTGCTGGACGATACGAATGACCCCATTCTCTCCCCTGAGGAGGCCCAGGAGACACTGGCCGACCATCTGATCGCCATCGGGGAAATTCCCGCATCCATGGAGGCCGACGAAGGGGCCTATTCCCTGGTTTGGGCCAGCGACTTCTTTGGAGAGCCCATTGAAGAGCAGGTCGTCAACGGGCAGTGGGCGTATCTCTGCTCCCTCCGCTATGGAGACCCGATCGGGAAACTGGAGGACCCGGTGATGACCGGGCGGCGCTATGGGGATTACGCCATCGCCAAGGATGGCTCCAACTTCTACCGCCGGAATATTGCCACCAGCCAATGGAAACCACTCCCTTGGCCTGAAACCTGAATCATCAGAGAAAGGACTGTTTTTTATATGAGCGCAAAAGACGTCATCATCGCCCTGGACTTCCCCACCCGTGAGGAGACCCTCTCCTTCCTGGACCGGTTCCCCGCCGGGGAAAAGCCCTTTGTGAAGATCGGCATGGAGCTGTTCTATGCCGAGGGCCCCCAGGTGGTCCGGGACATCAAGGCCCGGGGCCACAAGATCTTTCTGGATTTGAAGCTCCACGACATTCCCAACACCGTGAAGCGGGCCATGGCGGTCCTCTCCCGGCTGGACATCGACATGGTGAACCTCCACGCCGCCGGCACCGCCGAGATGATGCGGGCCGCCCTGGAGGGCCTGACCCGGCCTGACGGCACCCGCCCCCTGCTGATCGCCGTCACCCAGCTGACCTCCACCGACGCCGCCGCCCTGAAAAACGAGCTGCTGATCGACACCCCCATGGCGGAGACGGTGCTCTCCTACGCCAAGAACGCCGCCGCCAGCGGCCTGGACGGCGTGGTGTGCTCTCCCCTGGAGGCAGCTCTGGTGAAGGAGCGGTGCGGCGCAGACTTCCTGACCGTCACCCCCGGCATCCGGTTCGCGGACAGCGCCGCCGGCGACCAGAAGCGGATTATGACCCCGGAGATGGCCGGCAAGTCCGGCTGTGACTACATCGTAGTGGGCCGCCCCATCACCCAGGCGGAGGACCCGGTGGCCGCCTACCGCAGAGCGGTCAAGGACTTTTTGAGATGACCGATGCGGCGCCGTCTGCTGTGCCTGCTGATGCTCTGCGGGCTGCTCTCCGGGTGCGGAAGTCCACAGCGTCAGGAGCCCTCTCAGGCAGATGATGCTGATGAGGTCAGAGCGACCCCTGCGGAGGAAACCCCTGTTTCGGAGAGCGCCCCGCTGGAGACGGTCACCTACCTGCCAGCGAGCCTGATTCAGGAACTGCGTAACCGTATGCAAGACGGCTCCGACTCCTATGAGGATTTCGTCCCACTGGAGGTCGGCCGGGAATTCTCGGAGAAGGAAGTTGCCGCACTGGCTCCGGAATGTCTGAACTGTGAGAACGCCGTCTCTGCAGTTTATAGTTCCTATCGCGCTGTGGACTTTGATAATGACGGTGTTGAAGATCTCTTCGCTAACCGGCGGATGGGAAACGGCACTATGGGAATGTTTTTAGAAGAGTTCTGGCGGTGCCTGCCGGATGGCTCCTATACACAAACCGACAGCGCAGAGACGTATATGCGTGATATCTTATTCATTTCTTGGGAGGACAAAACCTACTTTCTCACCGTCCAGCACGATCTGCTTTCCAAATCTGGTGTATCCCAGTTTACCTTTACAGGGCTTGGCATTGCGCTTTTAGAGGACGGCCAACGGCTGGAAGAGGCCTGGCTGACCTTTGACCCCACGGCCCTTTGGACGGAGGGCATCTACGATGATGCCGGTACCCAGACCGGCTGGGTGGAAGGCTCCCCAAAAGACCGCGAGATTTCCCTTTCCGTTTACACCCGGGGGATCAATACCGATTTTTCACTCCCTGTCCACTGATTGACATTTTCCATTGTAATTTCTTCTCAAGGAGGATTTTCCTATGAACTTAGAACGTGAAATCGCCCATGATCTTCTCTCCATCGGCGCGGTGTTCCTGCGGCCGGACGAGCCCTTTACCTGGGCCTCCGGCATCAAGAGCCCCATCTACTGCGACAACCGCCTGACCCTCACCGCCCCCGCCGTCCGCACGGACGTGGAGGAGGGGCTGGTGGAGCTGATCCGCACCCACTACCCGGACGTGGAAGTGCTGATGGGCACCTCCACTGCCGGCATCGCCCACGCCGCCATCGTGGGCCATCTGATGGACCTGCCCATGGGCTACGTCCGCTCCGGCAACAAGGACCACGGCCGCCAGAACCGCATCGAGGGCAAGCTGGAAAAGGGCCAGAAGGTCGTGGTGGTGGAGGACCTGATCTCCACCGCCGGCAGCTGCATCGAGGTGGTGGAGGCCCTGCGGGAGGCCGGCGCCAATGTGCTGGGCATCGTGTCCATCTTCACCTACGGCCTCCAGAAGGGCCTGGACCGGCTGGTTGCCGCCAATGTCACCAACTACTCCCTGTCCAACTTCGACGCCGTGTGCGAGGTGGCCGCCGAGGAGGGAAAAATCAAGCCGGAGGACATCGAGCGGCTGAAGAAGTTCCGGGCCAATCCCAGCGACGAGTCCTGGATTTCGTCGAAATAAACTGCGCTCGTTCCGCTTCCGGCTGGCGCCGAAAGCTGTTCCCTGCCGCCCGGTGGCGGCCCCCTTCCAACCACACCCCTGAAAGGAGTCCATCATGCCCAGAAATCTCATTGACATCACAGACCTCTCCGTGGAGGAGATCGATCAGCTGATCGCCACCGCGGAGGACATCATCGCAAACCCGGTAAAATACCAGAACGCCTGCGCCCACAAGCAGCTGGCCACCCTCTTCTTTGAGCCCTCCACCCGGACCCGGCTCTCCTTTGAATCCGCCATGCTGAGCCTGGGCGGCAGCACCCTGGGCTTCTCCGAGGCCAGCTCCAGCTCCACTGCCAAGGGCGAGACCGTGGGCGACACCATCCACACCGTCAGCTGCTACGCCGATATCATCGCCATGCGCCACCCCAAGGAGGGCGCGCCTTTCGCCGCGGCCCAGTTCAGCGAGGTGCCCATCATCAACGCCGGCGACGGCGGCCACAACCACCCCACCCAGACGTTGACGGACCTGCTGACCATCCACCGGGAGAAGGGCCGGCTGAACAACTTCACCATCGGCTTCTGCGGCGACCTGAAGTTCGGCCGCACCGTCCACTCCCTGGTGAACGCCCTGAGCCGGTACGAGAACATCAACTACGTGCTGATCTCCCCCAATGAACTGAAGCTGCCCCGGTACGTGAAGGAGGAGGCCCTGAAGAAGAAGGGCATCCCCTACACCCAGACCACGGACCTGGAGTCCGTCATCCCGGAACTGGACATCCTGTACATGACCCGTGTCCAGAAGGAGCGGTTCTTCAACGAGGAGGACTACCTGCGTCTGAAGGACAGCTACGTCCTGACACCGGAGAAGCTGGTAAGCGCCAAGGCGGACCTGTCCATCCTCCATCCCCTGCCCCGGGTCAACGAGATCACCGTGGCGGTGGACAAGGACCCCCGGGCCGCCTACTGGAGACAGGTGAAGAACGGCAAGTACATCCGCATGGCGCTGATCATGAAGCTGCTGGGCATCCAGGTGTGAGAAGGAGGAATTGACGCAATGAATATCGACAGCATCCAAAACGGCGTGGTTCTGGACCACATCCAGGCCGGCAAGAGCATGGACATCTACCGCTATCTCCATCTGGACGAGCTGGACTGCTCCGTGGCCATCATCAAGAACGTCCGCAGCGGCCGGATGGGCAAGAAGGACATCATCAAGATCGACTCCCCCATGGAGGTGGATCTGGATGTGCTGGGCTACATCGACCCCAACATCACCGTCAACATTATCCGCAACGGCGTGCGGGTGGAGAAAAAGCACCTGGAGCTGCCAAAGAAGCTGGTGAACATCATCCACTGCAAGAACCCCCGGTGCATCACCGTGGCGGAGCCCCAGCTGGACGCCATCTTCCTGCTGAGCGACCCCGCCACCCACACCTACCGCTGCGCTTACTGCGAGACCGCCAAGGACAAGAAGTTCTGAGTCCGCGGTGACGGTGCCCCCGCTGAAACCTGCGCGGGAGGCCCGTTTCCCCGGCC
>DWYU01000081.1 GCA_019118505.1 Candidatus Oscillibacter excrementavium | reverse complement strand
GTCCACCAGCACCCCCAGGCCGCAGGCCGTGGGGATCTGCTCCGACTCCACGAAATAGGCCGCCAGGTCCTCGGCGATCTCGCCGCCCAGCAGGCCCACGCTGCCCACATAGGGCTCCTTCATGTTCAGGTCCCGGATCACCGTCAGGGTGCCGTCCCGGCCCACGGCGGCGCCCACATCCAGCTTGCCGTCCGGCCGCAGGGGCAGGTCCACCGCCGGGTTGTCCACCGTTCCCCGGACGTTCCCCTGGTTGTCGGACACCGCCAGGATGGTCCCCAGGGGGCCGCCGCCCTTGATCTGCAGCGTCACGCTGGCCCCGTCCTCCTTCAAAGCGTTGCCCATCATGGAAGCGGCCGCCAGGGTCCGGCCCAGGGCCGCCGTGGCCACCGGCAGCGTCTTGTGGATCTGCCGGGCCCGCTCTGTCAGGTCCCGGGTGGAGACCGCCACCGCTTTTACAAGGCCATCCTTGGAGATGGCCCGAATCAGTTGATCGCTCATTGTAGAAACTCCTGTTTCATTTTGAATTCACCGGCTTTTGACACCGGAAGTTCCACCGGTCCTCCTCCGGCGCGGGAGGCCGGCCGGTCAGGTCGCCGGTGACGGTGACGGGGCCGAAGCCCGCCTCCGCCAGATCGGCCTCCAGCTCCTCCCGCTCCCAGGCCCGCTCCCGGTGCTCCTCAAAGGCCCGGTCCCAGGTCCCGTCTCCATTTCGCTGGAACAGGTCCACCTGGTAGGTGCAGATCTTCCGGCCCGGGGCGTAAAAGGTCCGCCAGACACAGTAGCTGTCCTCCGTCTCGTCCAGGTACACCTGGCCGTCCATCCGCCGGAGCTTGTAAGGGGTATTCACGTCAAAGAGGAACTGCCCGCCGGGCCGGAGCCAGCGGTACACCCGCCGCAGCGTCTCCCGCAGATCCGCCCGCCGGGTGAGATAGTTCAGGGCGTCCACCGTGGAGACGGCGGCGTCCACCGGCACGCCCAGCCGCAGGCCCGGCATGGACTGGTGCAGGAACAGCGGCGGCCGCTCCAGCGCCGCCGCCTTCCGGGCCGCCTGGGTCAGCATCTCCTCCGACCCGTCCACTGCGATCACCCGGTACCCCCGCGCCGCCAGCAGGCAGGCGATGGTGCCGGTGCCGCAGGCCAGATCCAGCACCGTCTCCACCGGGATCGGACTCCTGCGGAACTGCCGCGCCAGCGCGTCCGCCCGCCGGCGGTATTCCACATCCGCCATCAGCTCGTCATAGCTGGCGGCCAGGGCATCATAGCTGCTCATTTGTCTCTCTTCTTATACCGGGCGAAGATCTTCTCATAGGCGCCGGTGCCGTAGCTGAGGGACCGGTTCACCCGGCTGATGGTGGCACTGGAGGCGCCGGTGCGCTCCAGGATCTCGTTGTAGATCATGCCGTCGTCCAGCAGAGAGGCCACCTCGAACCGCTGCTCCATGGCCCGCAGCTCCGACACCGTGCACAGATCCTGAAAGAACTCATAGCACTCCTGTTCATCCTTCAGGAGAAGGATGGCCTTATACAGCTCACCGTTTTTTTCCTTCTTGCCGATTTTCACCATATCCAGCACCCTTTCCTCCGGGAGGCATTTCGAAATCAGCGGCCATCTGCCGCCAGGATGTATTTTAGCACTCTGCCGCGTGAAAGTAAAGGGGCTCAGCCGGAAAATTTTTCACACTTTAAAGTGTGCCGCGTCACCCCGCCCGCCCGGGCAGCATAGGCTGGTGCAAACCCATCTCTCTGCGGAAGGAGCGGCGCCCATGAAGGAATCCCTGACCCAGCTGTCTACAGAGGCCATGACCACAGAGCGGGAGTGGACCGTGGAGGAGATCCCGGTGCTCACCGCCGCCGTCTCCCTGCCGGAGCCGGTGCCGGCGGCGGACCGGATCTCCCGCCGCATCCGGCGGTACTATCAGCTGCAGTGCCGCTCCTTTCTCCGCTACTGCGAGGCGTATCTGCTGCCCCTGGCGGCGGCGGAGTACCGGGCCGCCCTGGCGGCCAGCCAGCCGCTGCCCCGGCTCCATGCGGAGCTGACCTATCAGGTCACCTACAACGAGGGCGGTCTCTGGAGCCTGTACACCCAGTCCCGAGAGCAGGGCCCCGGCGGCCAGACGGCGCTCCTCCGCCGGGGGGACACCTGGGATCTGGCCTCCGGCTATCCGGTGGCCCTGTCCGCCCTCTTCCCCCGCCGCAGCGGCTGGAGGCGGCGGCTGCTGGAGGCGGTGGAGGCGGAGGCGGCGCAGCGGACGGCCGCCGGTGTCTCCCAGTATCACGAGGGCGTCCGCCGCCGGCTGCGGCAGTATTTCAACCCCCAGAACTTCTATCTGACCGGGGAGGGGCTGGCAGTGTTCTATCCCATGTACGCCATCGCCCCGGCCATGGAGGGGATCCCGGTCTTTACCATCCCCTATGGCCGCGGCGGGCCCGCCCTGCCGGCCCCGGAGACATGAAAACGCCCTCCGCCCGGTGTCAGGGCGGAGGGGTGCGCTGATTATTTCCGCAGGGTCTCCGGCTCCCGGGCCGCCTTGGCCACCAGACCGCTGAGGGCCAGCAGCGCCAGCAGGTTGGGGAACACCATCAGGGCGTTGAACAGGTCGGAGAGGTTCCAGACCAGGGGCGCCTCCAGCACAGAGCCCAGCGCCACGCACACCACGGCGATGCAGGCGTAGACCTTGACCGCCTTGACGCCGAAGAGGTACTTCACATTCTGCTGGCCGAAGAAATACCAGCCGATGATGGTGGAGAAGGCGAAGAACAGCAGGCAGATGGCCACATACAGGTTGCCGAAGCTGCCGAACACCGTGGTGAACGCCGCCTGGGCCATGTTCTCCGCCGCCGGGTTGGCGGACATGTCCGCCACATTCAGGGCGCCGCTGGTGATCATCACCAGGGCCGTCATGGTCAGGACCACGAAGGTATCGATGAACACGCAGATCATGGCCACGATGCCCTGGTCCTGGGGCTTTGCCACCTTGGCCATGGCGTGGGCGTGGGGGGTGGAGCCCATGCCCGCCTCGTTGGAGAACAGGCCCCGGGCCACGCCGTAGCGCATGGCCTCCCGGACGCCGATGCCGGCGGCGCCGCCCAGGATGGCCTGGGGATTGAAGGCGCCCTCGAAGATCAGGACAAAGGCGTGGGGCAGGTTGGTGATGTTGGCGACCAGCATGATGAGGCCGCCCGCCAGGTAGAACACCGCCATGATGGGCACCAGCTTCTCCGTGACGGAGGCGATGCGGGTGACGCCTCCCAGGAAGATGAAGGCCGCCACCACCGCCAGGATCACGCCCACCACCCAGGTGGGGACGCCCAGCGCCTCTTTGAAGGCGTTGCTGATGGCGTTGGACTGGACCATGTTGCCGGTGAAGCCCAGGGCGAAGATGATGGCCAGGGCGAAGAAGCCTGCCAGGATCCTGCCGAAGGTCCCCTTGAAGGCCTGCCGGATGTAGTAGACCGGGCCGCCGATGACGTGGCCCGTCTCGTCTTTGGTCTTGTAGGTCTGGGCCAGCACCGCCTCGCCGTAGATGGTGGCCATGCCGAAGAAGGCCGCCACCCACATCCAGAAGATGGCGCCGGGACCGCCGGAGATCATGGCGGTGGCGCAGCCGGTGATGTTGCCGGTGCCCACCTGGGCGGCGATGGAGGTGGCCACCGCCTGGAAGGAGCTCATGCCCTCCTTGCCGGCCTTCTCGCCATTGAGGTTGACGCTGCCGAACAGCCGCCGGAAGCCGGTGCCGAACTTTCGCACCTGGATAAACCGTGTGCGGATGGTGAAGATGATGCCGGTGCCCACCAGCAGATACAGCAGCAGCCCGTTCCACACGAAGCCGGCCAGCTGGCTGACCTTATCGGCCAACAGATCCATGTTCATTCGTTCTCTCTCCTTGTCCGCAAACGAAATGGGCTGGACAGTCTCTGTCCAGCCCAACAAAGAGACGGCCCCCTCCGCCCGCGGCGGAAAGGCCACCCTCTTACTCTGTCCTTTTACCTGAGAGATTCAGCGGGTCTCCCCGCCTTGCACCTTCGGTACTCGTCTTTGAGCTTCTCCAGAGCCACATCCATCCCTAGTCCTCATCCCATGCCGGGACGCCTGAGAGTTTTACTCCTTCGGCAGGCCTGCGCCATTTCTCTAGGGACTTCGTTTGCCTTTATGTAATTGACACTTGTTAGCTTATCACGGACAGTGCCCGTTGTCAATGGAGTTTTTACACGGAAGCCGTCCGCTGGCAGCGGACGGCTCCTGTGGCTTCTCAATAAAATTCCCGCAGATAGTCCAGCACATCCTGCCGGGTGCCCTGGAAGGGGCCCGGCGTCTCCATCTTCAGGGACACCAGGGCGGTGCAGTACCGCAGGGCCCCCTCCACTCCGGCCCGCTGGCGCTCGGTGATATAGCCGGCGAAGGTGGTGTCCCCCCGGCCCGTGCGGCCGGAGAGGTTCCGGGCCTTGATGGGACAGGTGTAGATCCGCTGTCCGTCATAGGCCAGCACCTCGGTGTTGTGGGTGATGAGGACCTCCTTGGCGCCCCAGCTGTACAGGAGCTTGGCGGCCTCCGCCCGGTCCGTCAGGCCCGTCAGGATCTCCGCCTCCGCCGCGTCGGTCTTGAGATAGTCGATCACCGGCAGGTATTCCCTCTTCTCCGCCCAGTCGTGGAAGGCCATGGTCTTGTCCGCCTCCACGTGGCGCAGCAGGCACTGGACGTCCACCGCCACCTTGCCGTGCTTTGCCGCCTCCGCGAAGAGGGCGCCGTCAAAGTCGCCGTACACCAGCCCGGCAAAGTGGTAGATCTTCGTCTCGATGTCCGGCAGCTCCTCGAACCGGAAGGGATCGCACACCCCCATGGAGGTGCAGGCCCGCTTCTCCTTGTCGGCGGTGAAATATTGGTTGCGGATGGAGCAGGTGGCCTTGGAGGGCTTCCAGTACACATCTGCGCCGGAGCCGGCGAACCGCTCCTCCACATCCGCGTCCGCCGGGTTCAGCTTGGTAAACACGGCGGTGCGGTTGCCGCTCCTGGCCGCCGCGAAGCCGGAGGCCACCACGGCGCCCCCCACCTCTTTCCGCTCATTGCCCTGATAGTCGATGTTGTGGTCCAGGGACACCGGGCCGATCACCAGCACGTCATATGCTTTTTTCATCTTCTCTCTCCTCTTCCTTCCGGCTCACGCCGTTGTTACAGTTCCTCCACGGATACCACGCCCTCGGTGGCGTTCATCTTGGGGATCAGCTGCTCCACCCGGCACCGCTTGTTCAGCCGCAGGGTGAACAGGGCGCAGGCGTTGTGGGTCTCCGTCTCCGTGGAGCGGGTGATCTCCATGTTCAAAACCTTCAGATTCAGCTCCCGGAACAGCTTCAGCACGTTGTCCAGACAGCTCTTGTTGCTGTACTCCATGTAGAGGTTCACCTCCGGGGCGTTGTCCAGCATCCGGTACTCCAGCTTGGACAGAAACATCTCCGCCGCCAGGATCAGGATGGTGGCAAAGATGCCGCCCTCGTAGAACCCGCCGCCCAGGCACAACCCCACAATGGCCGCCGCCCACAGGCCCGCCGCTGTGGTGAGGCCCTTCACCCGGCGGCGGCGGGTGACGATGATGGCGCCGGCGCCGATGAAGCCAATGCCCGCCACCACCTGGGCCCCCAGCCGGGCCATATCGGTGTAGTAGTGCAGATTCAAGTACAGGAACTGGCTGGTGAGGGTGGTCATGGCCGCCCCCAGGCAGATCAGGATATGGGTGCGGAAGCCCGCCGGGCGCCGCTTGTACTCCCGCTCCAAACCGATGAGGCCGCCGCAGATCACCGCCAGCAGCATCCGCAGCGCGGTGGACAGCATGGTCACATCCCGCACACCGTCAAAAATCGGCAGCAACGCGCTCACCTCCCTCAAATCTCGTCAATGGCATACACGCTCTCCAGCTCGGAGATGGCCGCCAGGACCCGCACGTGGAGATGCCGGCTGGGCAGCCGGATGGAGAACACCGCGCTGGGGTTCTTGGACCGCTCCTCCCGGCCCCGGTCCAGGTCGATCTCATAGATCTGCACCCCCTGGGACTTGATCCGGCCGATGATGTCCCCCAGGTCGTCCAGGGTCTGGAACTCCACATAGATGTTCATGTTCCGGGCGTTTTCGATGATGGCCTCCTCCACAAAGGGCAGCAGGCGGTTGGTCAGGAAGATCAGGACAAAGCCCAGCAGCACGCACTCGTAAAATCCCGCGCCGATGGCCAGGCCCATGCAGGCAGAGGCCCACAGGCCCGCCGCCGTGGTGAGGCCCTTCACCTCCTGCTTGCCGGTGACGATGATGGTGCCCGCGCCCAGGAAGCCGATGCCGTTGATGACCTGGGCCCCGAAGCGGGACACGTCTGTCCGCAGGCCGATCTCCGCCGCCGTCTCCCGCCAGGCGGTGGTCACCATGAAGCTCTCATACTGGCTGAGCAGCATGGTCAGCGCCGCCCCCAGGCACACCAGCATGTAGGTCCGGAAGCCGGCGGGCCGGCGTTTCCGCTCCCGCTCCAGCCCGATGAAGCCGCCGAAGAGCATGGCCAGGACCAGGCGCAGCAGGATGGAGATCACATTCATCTCCCGCAGATATTCCAGGCCTCCCCACATGGACAGCTCCTCCTCTCCTCCGGAATTTCCGCGTGGTTTCCGCTTTCATTTACGAATTTTTAACGTAAACGGTTGCATAGCTGAAAACCGGAATTCTTTCTAGTTTTTGCGCAAAATTTGCTATATTTTGTGCGCAGAATCCCACTTTCTTGTTTCCTTTATGTTTACCACAACCCGGGTGGGAAGTCAATACATCCGCCGTCCCCCGAAAAATGTTCGGCTGATTGCCCAAAGCGACAGTGAAAATTTTGGCAATTCCGGCCCGCCTCCCCTGTCCGAGTCCGTCCGTGCCGCGCAAAGGTTTTCGCGTCCATCTGCAAAAAGCCCCGGCGTCCCGCCTGATTTCGAGCG
>DWYU01000080.1 GCA_019118505.1 Candidatus Oscillibacter excrementavium | reverse complement strand
GACATAGAGTTGGTGCTGATTAGGGCGAGGGTCCACCCGTTCCCATTCCGAACACGGCAGTTAAGCTCGTTCCTGCTGACAATACTTGGCTGGCGACGGCCCGGGAAGATAGGTAGCGCCAACACCGAAAGACGATGGTTCAAAGAACCATCGTTTTTTGTTTTTGTTTTGATAC
Source organism: Candidatus Oscillibacter excrementavium (assembly GCA_019118505.1). Taxonomy (GTDB): domain Bacteria; phylum Bacillota; class Clostridia; order Oscillospirales; family Oscillospiraceae; genus Oscillibacter; species Oscillibacter excrementavium. The sequence continues at coordinate 4,315 of DWYU01000080.1, read as the reverse complement.
GGCTTTGTAATTCTTTTCCGCCAGTCCCATGATATAGTTGAGAAAAACATATGGAAAAGCGGGGGTGAACTTGTGAAAAGGCAGATGTGGATCACTGGCATTCTGGCAGTGGCGCTGCTGGCCGGATGCGGCGCGGAATCGTCAGAAGGCAAGTCAGAGCCAGCAGAAGTGCCTAAGGAGCAGGCTGATGAGCTACCTTCGGGACCGACTCCGATGCTGCTGACAGAAGAGGCGCTGGCGTATATGTACCAGGACGGACGACCCAATGGATTCGACTTCGGCGGGGTGGAGGTGGGCGGCACCTTTTTCTATGAGTTCACCCGCCCGGAGGAGCCGGACTTCTCCCTGCGGATCAGCGAGGACGAGGAGACGGCCATTGTGCGCTATCACGGACAGACCATGAGACTGCATGACCGGACGGCCCCTAACGGCTCCCTTTTGGGGTGGCATATCTCCGCTGGCTTCGGCGGCCTGGTGTCCGGCTATGGGATGCCCTTCTGGGTGGACATGACCGGGGACGGCCAGCCGGATCTGCTGTATCTGCAGGGCGGGGGCGGGACAGGATTTCACACGGACTGGTGCGTCGCCTACGACATGGCCACGATGACGGAGATCCCCATCGTGGAGCCGTGGGAGGAGATGGCGTCGTCCATCTCAGTGGAGCCGGTGGAGTGGAAGGACGGCAACATCCTCTGCCGGGTGACGGACAGCGACGAGCAGGTCTATTCGGGATTCCAACTGGCCAATGAGGAGACCTGGCGGGAGTGCGCATATGTCCCGGGAAAGAGCGGCTATACCACCATCGAGATCCTTGCGGAGACAGCGGAACTGCAGGTCACGATGTTATTTGGCCTGGAAGGCCCCCACATTTATGGCGTTTATATGGGGGAGCTCAAGGCAACGATGGCCTATGACGCGGAGGAAAACGCCATCGTCCTCTCCGGGCCCATCACCGTGTCGATGTTTTCCAACGGGGAGGCGTAGTGCGAATGCAGACAAACCCCAATATCAAACAGCTCCGGCCGCCCATTCACCGCAGCTGGCTGCGGCTCCGGCTGGGGAAGGCCTATTACAGCGGCAAACGGCATCTGCTGTGGATGTCTCCCCGGTTCCACTGGGCCAAGAGACGGCAGACGGAGCGCCTGCCCTGCGTGCAGTTCTCCCACGCCACGCCGCTGTACCGCCACCTGCGTGGGGAGGACCAGATCCTCCAGGAGAACAAGGTGGTGAACCTCCGGCTGGCGGCGGCCCGGCTGGATGGCGTGGTTCTGTATCCCGGGGAGACTTTCAGCTATTGGCGGCTGATCGGAAAGCCCACCCGCCGGAAGGGATACCGGGACGGCATGGTGCTGTTTCTGGGCCGGATCGGCAGCGATGTGGGGGGCGGTCTCTGCCAGATGTCCAACCTGATCTTCTGGATGACGCTTCACACGCCGCTGACGGTGGTGGAGCGGTACCGCCATTCCCACGACGTGTTCCCGGACGCCAACCGGACCCAGCCCTTCGGCAGCGGCGCCACCTGCGCCTACCCCCACCGGGATTTGATGATCCGCAACGACACGGACCAGCCCTTCCAGCTCTGTGTCCGGGTGGGGGAGCGGGAGCTGGAGGGGGAGTGGCGGGCCCTGGTGCCGCCGAAGTACCGCTACGAGATCGTGGAGCGGAACCACCGGATGGACCAGGCCTCCTGGGGCGGCTACATCCGGCACAACGAGCTGTACCGCAGGACCTACGACTTGGATGGCTGGCTGCTGGACGAGTCGTTCCTCTTTGCCAACGACGCCATCATGATGTACAGCCCCCTGCTGCCGGAGGAGTCCTGACTTGTATTCCGCGTCGATTCGTGGTACACTAAGGACAGCGCATTTCGACGAATGAGAGGTGCTTTTTATGGATGCGAAAACAACGGGCATTGTGGCCTATCTCACCTGGATCGGCCTGGTGATCGCCTTCGTGCTGGGCGACCGGGAGGGCGCCAAGTTCCACCTGAACCAGGCCCTGGTCATCTGGCTGGCGGGGCTGCTGAGCTTCATCCCCTGCATCGGCTGGCTATGGGGCATCTTCTGCTTCATCTGCGCGGTGATGGGCTTCATCTCCGCCGTCAACGGGGAGGAGAAGGCGGTGCCCCTGCTGGGGCAGATCCATCTGCTGAAGTGAGACGACCTGGGGCCGCGCGCAGCGCGGCCCTCTGCTTTCGGGAGGGAACGGATATGCGGGGGACCCCCATCACGGACCGGGAGGCTTACCCGGCGGCCTGGATCACCCTGGCGGCGCTGGCCGGGGCCTTTCTTCTGTGGCGCTTCGCGCTGGGAGCGCCCACCGTCAGCCGCTGCTGGATCTGGGAGCATTGGCACGTCTACTGCCCCGGCTGCGGCGGCACCCGGGCGCTGATCGCCCTGGCCCACGGGCAGATCGGGGAGGCCCTCTGGTGCCACCTGCCGGTGGTGGTCACGCTGGTCCTGGCGGCGGCCTATCTGCTGACACAGACGGTGTGGCGGCTCCGGGGAAAGCGGGGCTGGGCCCTGCACTATCGCCCCAGCTGGCCGGTCCTCCTGGTGGGGCTGTTCCTGGTGAACTGCCTGGTGCGGAACGTACTGTGGCTGGGCTTCGGCATCCCGCTGTGAAGAACACAACGGCCGTCTCTTGAAGAGGCGGCCGATTTTTTTCGGTCGAGCCGTAACATTTGGGCCCGCTGGCGGGTCATACAGGCAGAAGCAAGAGAGGGGGGAGGACATGGCGGTGCCGGAACAGGAGCGGGACCGGTTCTGCCGGGTGCTGCATGAGGGACGGACCAGCCTGTACCGGCTGGCACTCAGCATCACCCGGAACAGCGCGGACGCCCAGGAGGCGGTGGCAGAGGCGGTCTGCCGGGCCTATGAGCGGTATCCACAGCTGAGGGAGAGGGAGAAGCTGCCCCAGTGGCTGCTGAGGATCACCGCCAACGAGGCCCGCCGCCTCTGCCAGCGGCGGAGCCGGACCGTGCCCTTGGAGGATCTGCCCGGAGAGCCGGCGGCCCCGGAACAGGAGATGGGGGACGGCGCCCTGTGGCAGGCCGTCCAGAGCCTGCCCCGGGACCAGCGGGAGGCGGTGGTGCTGTTCTACTACGAGGACCTGCCCACGGAGGAGATCGCCCGGGTGCTGGGGACGACACCGGGGGCGGTACGGGTCCGGCTGAGCCGGGCCCGGGAGAAGCTGCGGAGCATCTTGAAGGAGGGAGACCATGGATGAGCTGGACGCCCGCCTGCGGGCAATGGCAAAACGGGAGCATTTGACGCTGCCCACGGCTTATGAGACGACCATGGACAGCCTGGAGGAGCAAGTCCGCCGGGGCACCCTGCCCCGGACCGGAAAGCGGCGGCTGGGGAAGCGGGTGCTGATTTTGGCGGCGGCGCTGGCCGTGCTGGCCTGCGGCTTTGCTGTAGGGGCGGCACACTTGAACTGGCTGAGCCCAGTGGTGGACGACGGCGGCAACGGCGATTTGATGGCGGCCAATTCCGTCCAGGTGAATCAGACCGTGGAGGGGAACCACTGCGATCTGACACTGGAGAACGCCATCACCGACGGCCGGGTGATCTACTGCCTGGTGACGGCCCGGTATGACGAGACGTTCCCGGATATCGACGAGGTGATGGAGGACACCCTTTTGATGGCGGGCAGCTGGGCGGACGTCGTCAGCTGCTGGCGGGTGGACCAGGGGGAGGAGCCCAACACGGCCCGATTCATCCTGGCCACCGGGCAGGTGTCGGAAACCGCCCCGGAGGACCGGGAGGAGAGCTACCTGGGCCGGGAGGTGGAACTGCGAGTGCAGATCCTGGATGATGGGGCCACCGGCGTCATGGCGCCCATCGAGATCTACGATTTCACCGTCCGGATGAATGATACGATCCCAAGCCGGGAGGCCGCCTGGTCCGATGGCACCCGGGCAGAGGTGACGCCGCTGCGGGCGGAGGTCACCTTCACCACAGAAGTGGATGCCTGGCCGTCGTTTGCGGACGCCGGGGCCTATGAGGACTGGAACGAGCACATCCTGGCAGAACTGGACCCCACGTTCCGCTTCGCGGACGGGGAGACCTTCGGCCCGGAGGATGTGCTGATGGAGGAGATCCAGCGGGGGACCCACGGCCCGAGACTGAGCTTTACGGACCTGGGGGATCCCACGGATCTGGACAGCACCCGGCAGATCCGCTGCAATCTGTACCTGCTGGCTCCCATCCTGTTGGACCCGGAGCAGATCACCGGCCTGGAGCTGGGTGGGGAATGGTATGAGTTCCCGGCGGAGTGAGCTGAGAAAAACAGGAGCGCCCCGGAGAGCGAA
>DWYU01000079.1 GCA_019118505.1 Candidatus Oscillibacter excrementavium | reverse complement strand
CCCGGTTCAGGTCTCCGCCCTCATAGGCCAGACGGGCCACCTCGGTAAAGACATTGCGGCGGATCTCGTCCACAGCACTGTGTACGCCTCTCATTCTTTTTTCCTCCCTAGTTCACCGGGCAGTCGCATTCTGGCCCCGGTTACTTAGATTTGCTGAAATATTATATCGGAACTTGTGCTGATTTGCAAGGAAAACCCGCTGGGACCTCCTGGAAAATGTGTTTTTTTACGCCGTTTTCACGCAGATGCGGACAGCATGCGGCGGAGAGCGCCCTGGTCAGGGGCACTCTCCGCCGCACACAGAGAGAAAGGAAATGAAAAATGAAAAGAGAGGGGTATCAGCAATCCTTTTTTGGAGGATGATGGTATCATACCCCGAAAATCTAAAAAGAACCTTGAAAAGTTTTGAACAATTTGTTAAGTTCTGTTCATTCTTTCAGATAGTTTTCAGTTTCCTTTTTTATACTGGGGAGGCTGACAAGAGCAGGCCCTGCCTGCTTCCATCCTTGAAGGAGGTTGTTTGTGTGATCGAGGTCAAAAATCTGGTGAAGCGATACGGGGACCACTACGCGGTGGACCACCTGAGCTTCACGGTGGAGGACGGCCAGATCTTCGGCTTTCTGGGGCCGAACGGCGCCGGAAAATCCACCACGATGAATATCATGACCGGCTATCTGGCCGCCACGGAGGGCCAGGTGCTGGTGGAGGGCCACGATATTCTGGAGGAGCCGGAGGCCGCCCGGGCCTGCATCGGGTACCTGCCGGAGATCCCGCCCCTGTATCCCGACATGACGGTGGAGGAGTATCTCCGCTTCTGCGCGGAGCTGAAGAAGATCCCCAAGGACCAGCGGGAGGACCAGCTGAATCAGGTCCTGGCCCTGACCCATCTGGAGGACATGAGCGCCCGGCTGATCCGGAACCTGTCCAAGGGCTACCGGCAGCGGGTGGGCCTGGCCCAGGCCATCCTGGGCTTTCCCAAGATCATCATTCTGGATGAGCCCACCGTGGGCCTGGACCCCAAGCAGGTGGTGGAGATCCGGGATCTGGTCCGGCACCTGGCCAAGGACCACACCGTTATCCTCAGCTCCCACATCCTCTCGGAGATCCGGGCGGTGTGCGACCACGTGCTGATCATCCGCAAGGGCCGGTTCGTGGTGTGCGACACCCCGGAGGACCTGGAGGAGAAGCTGTCCTCCGGCAGCTCCCTGGAGGTGACCGCCAAGGCCGCGCCGGAGCAAGCGGAGGCCGTGCTGCGCCAGGTGCCCGCCGTCAGCGGCTATACGCTGCTGGGGCAGACCCCCGACACGGCCCGCTTTGAGGTCCGGATGGAGGGCGATGCCCGGGAGGCGCTGTTCTACGCCTTCGCGGAGGCCAGGTGCCCCCTGGTGGAGCTGCGGCCCCGGATGGCCTCTCTGGAGGAGGTCTTTTTGGATCTGACCGATGACGACGACACAGTGGCGGCCCAGGCGGCCGCGCTGCTCCAGGCGCCTGCCGCGCCTGTGGAAAAGGAGGGAACCGGCGATGAAGGCGATCTATAAACGGGAGGTCAGCTCCTATTTCAACTCCATGATCGGCTGGATCTTCGTGGCGGTCCTGACGGTCTTTATCGGCATCTATTTCTTTGCCTACAACCTGTTCCAGGGGTATCCCTATTTCTCCATGGCGCTGGGATCCTCCCTGTTCATCTTCATGGTGGTAATCCCCATTCTCACCATGCGCTCCATGGCGGATGAGCGCCACACCAAGACAGACCAGCTGCTGCTGACCGCGCCGGTGTCCGTCACCGCCGTGGTGATGGGGAAGTATTTGGCCATGCTGACGGTGTTCGCCGTGCCGGTGGCCATCGCCTGCCTGTGCCCCCTGATCATCGCCCTGAACGGCACAGCCTTTCTGCTGGCGGACTACGGCGCCATCCTGGCCTTCTTCCTGCTGGGGGCGGTGGAGATCGCCGTGGGCCTGCTGATCTCCTCTCTGACGGAGAGCCAGATCATCGCCGCCGTGGGCACCTTCGGCATCCTGCTGCTGCTGTACCTGTGGGACGGCCTGGTGGGCTTCCTGCCCTCCACCGCCCAGGGGTCCCTGATCGGTCTCCTTGTGGTGCTGATCCTGCTGTGCTTCCTCATCAACGCCCTGTCCGACAACTGGAAGGTTACCGCCGGCGTGCTGGTGATCGGCGCCGCGGCGCTGCTGGCCTTCTACCTGCGGGATTCCAGCGCCTTTGCCAATCTCCTGCCGGATGTGCTGGGCAAATTCTCCCTGCTGTCGGCCTTTGACAGCTTTTCCACCGACCACGTCTTTGACGTGCCGGGGATCCTGCTGTACGTGTCCATCAGCGCGCTGCTGGTGTTCCTGACGGTTCAGGTCATCCAGAAGCGCCGGTGGAACTGAGAGGAGGCGTATGAACATGGAACGTATCGATTGGAAGCGCAGCCTGCGGGAGGCCGCAGGGCGCCACGCCTCCCGCCGGGGCGCCTTTTCTGCCGGGCTGACGGCTCTGGCGGTGGTGGCGGTGCTGGTGTTCAACCTGCTGCTGGCCCAGATTCCGGAGCAGTGGGCCCAGATCGACCTGACGGGCAGCGGCATCTACGACATTTCCGAGACCTCCCGGGACTATCTGGCCGGGCTGGAGGACGACGTGGAGATCCACGTGCTCACCAACGAGGAGACTCTGGACTCCCGGATCGTCCGCTTCCTGAGCATTTACACGGATCTCAGCGACCACCTGTCCCTGGAGTACACCGATCCCACGGTGTATCCCTCCGTGCTGTCGGAGTACGGCGTGGAGGCTGACACCATCGTGGTCACCTGCGAGGCCACCGGCCGGCAGGAGTCCTTTGACATCGACGACATCATTGGGTTCGACATGATGTCCTATTACTACTACGGCACCTATCGGGAGACGGACTTCGACGGGGAGAGCCTGCTGACCTCCGCCATCGACGGGGTCCTCACCGGCACCACCCGGACCATCTATGAGACCACCGGCCACAACGAGACCGCCGTCCCCATCAGCGTGGGCGAGCGGTTCACCCGGCTCCACATCTCTCTGGAGCGGGTCAATCTGCTGACAGACAGCGGCATCCCCGACGACTGTTCCCTGCTGATCATCAACGAGCCGGACCGGGACCTGGCGGATGACGAGCTGGACATGATCCTGGACTATCTGGCCCAGGGCGGCCAGGTCATCTACAACATGGCCGGGGAGCTGGTGGATCTGCCCAACTTCAACACCCTCTGTGAGACGTACGGGATGTCCGTGGTGGACGGCATGATCGGCGACACCTCCCGGGGCCACCAGAACAACCCCTATCTGTTCTTCCCGGAGGTGGACAACTCTGTGGACGCCGCCAACAACCTGACCAGCGACGCCATGATCCTGTTCTTCGCCTCCCGGGGCTTCACCCTGACAGAGCCCGCCCGGGACACCATCACGGTCCAGTCCTTCCTGACCACCACGGAGAGCGGCTACGCCGTGGTGGACGAGGACCACATGACCCAGGGGACCTATACGGTGGGCGCCGTGGCCACGGAGGAGATCGACGAGGACACCACCGCCCGGCTGACCGTGTACGGCGCCGACTCCCTCATCAACTCCGATATCTACAACAGCTTTACCAATGTGGACAACGTGGACCTCTTCATCCACTCCGCCACCGTGGGCTTTGACGATGTGTCCGCCATCTCCATCGAGCCGGTGAGCCTGCTGACGCCCACCAACACCATCACCTCCGGCGGCATCTGGGGCCTGCTATTCATCCTGGCGATCCCCGCGGCCCTGCTGATCTACGGCTTTGTCCGCTGGATGCACCGCCGGAAACTGTAAGAAGGAGCACACAAGCATGAATCGTTCGCAGAAAAAGACGCTGTTCCTCCTGGTGGGGATCATCGTGGTGCTGGCCGTCATTCTGGCGGTGGTCACCGCCGTCCGCCGCTCCAATGAGGAGCGGGCCGCAGAGGAGGAGGCCGCCCAGGACGCCGCCAGCGTCATCACGGAGACCGAGGCCTCCTACTCCGCCCTGTCCTATGACAACGGCACCGCCACGTTGTCCTTCCAGCTGGATGAGTCCGGGAAGTGGGTGTGGGCCGATGACCCGGAATTCCCCCTGGACGACAGCACCATCCAGTCCATCCTGACGCTTCTCACCAATCTCAAGCCCCAGCAGACCATCACGGACGGCGACACCCTGGAGGCCTATGGCCTGGACCAGCCCGTTGCCACCCTGACGGCCACGAAACCGGACGGCGGCACCCTGACCATCGCCCTGGGCAACACCACCACCGACGGCAACAGCTACTACATGCTGATGAACGGCCAGGAGAGTCCGGTGTATATCATCTCCAACTCTCTGTACACGGAGATGACAAAGACCATCTACGACATGTGCGATCTGCCGGATCTGCCGGACCTGACGGAGGAGAACATCCAGTCCGTCACCATTGAGGGCGCCGCCAGCACTCTGCTGCGGCCCATCAACAGAGAGACTTCCACCGATGAGGAGACCGGGGAGGAGACCGTCTCCGTCACCTGGGCCGCCGGCGGCGAGGATGTCACCGGCAATGCGGACACCGCCTCTCTTCTGGCGGAACTGGGGGCCCTGACCCTCACCAAGTGCGTGGACTACAAGCCCACGGACGAGGCGGCGGAGCTGTGCGGCTTCGACGACCCCCTGGCCACGGTCACGGTCCTCTATCTGGACGAGACCGGCCAGGAGCAGACGCTGGTCCTGACCTTCGGCAGTGAGAATCTGGACCAGACCGGCTACTATGTCCAGCTGGGGGAGGACTCCACCATCTATCAGATGGACACCTCCTCCGTGGACACCATCCTCTCCGTGGCGGAGAGCGGTCTGACCGCGTCGGACACCGGCGCGGACACATAAAGGATTGCCGAATTTCCTTCCCGTGTGATACAATCAGGGGGGAGCCCCCGAGGCTCCCCCCTGATTGTATCGCCGATGCCGGCGGCGGCCGGCGGATTTTTCCCGGAGGTGATTTGATGCGCGTACTGGTGGTGGAGGACGAGGTCCGCCTGGCGGCCACCCTCCAGGACCTGCTGGAGCTGAACGGCTACACGGTGGACGTGTGCCATGACGGGGAGTCCGGGCTGGACAACGCCCTGACCTCCATCTACGACGTGATTCTGCTGGATGTGATGCTGCCCAAGCTGGACGGCTTTACCGTGCTGCGCCGCCTGCGGGCGGAGGGGAATACCACGCCGGTGCTGATGCTCACCGCCCGGTCCGACCTGTCCGACCGGGTGCAGGGGCTGGACGCCGGCGCGGACTACTATCTCACCAAGCCCTTTGAGCCCAAGGAGCTGCTGGCCTGCATCCGGGCCCTGACCCGCCGCCAGCCGGAGCTGCGGCAGACCGACTCCCTGGAATACGGGGATCTGCGGCTGGAGAAGAGCTCCTTCACCCTCTTCTGCGGCGACCGCTCCGTGCGGCTGAGCCGGAAGGAGTACGACATGATGGAGATGCTGATGATGAACCGGAAAATGGTCATCACCAAGGAGAAGCTGCTGCTGAAGGTCTGGGGCTATGAGTCTGACGCGGAGGACAACAACGTGGAGGTGTACATCTCCTTCCTGCGGAAGAAGCTGGAGCATCTCCACTCCCAGGTGAAGATCCGGACCATCCGCATGGTGGGCTACTGTCTGGAGGCGCCGGAGGACCAGTAGTTTTCCACAAACTTCACATTTTTCCACTTTTCCACAGAGTTTTCGACAGGAGGGGAGGTGCTCTCCCATGATTCGAAAATTACAGATCAAATTCGTGGCCATGTGCATGGTGCTGGTGACCGCCGTGCTGGGGGTGGTGTTCGCGGCGGTGCTCGTCTCCGCCAAGCAGAACATCGAGGTCATCAGCCATCAGGTGCTGGAGCGGGTCATCCAGGACGACGCGCCCAACAGCCGGCCGGCCCTGGGGCCGAACCAAAACGGGGAGGAGGTCCTGCTGCCCTATTTCACGGTGAATCTCTGGGACAGCAACGGTGTGTATCAGGCTTTCGTCACCAGCGGGACCTACGCCAACCTCCAGGACACGGCGGAACTGGAGGACATCCTCTCCGACTGCCTCCGGCAGGGCCAGCCGGAGGGCACTATCGGCAGCTACGGCCTGCGGTATATGCGCCAGGACTACGGCCTGTACCAGCGCATCGCCTTCGTGGACATGTCCATGGAGCAGGCCACCCTGCAGGAGCTGATGGGCTCCTATCTCCAGATCGGCCTGGCGGCCCTGATCCTGCTGCTGGGGGTCTCCATTCTGCTGGCCCGGTGGGCCACCCGTCCGGTGGCCCGGGCCTGGCGGCAGCAGCGGCAGTTCCTCTCCGACGCCTCCCACGAGCTGAAGACACCGCTGACCGTCATCCTCTCCAACGCGGAGCTGCTGGAGGCGGCTCCGATGGATCCCCGCCCGGCCCGGTGGGCGGACAACATCCACTCCGAGGCCAAGCGGATGAAATCCCTGGTGGAGGAGATGCTGACCCTGGCCCGGGCGGACAACGCCGTGCCCACAGCCGTGATGGCGGAGGTCTCCCTCTCGGATCTGGCCACAGACTGCGCCCTGGCCTTTGAGCCGGTGGCCTTTGAGGCGGGGAAGCCCCTGGAGAGCGACATCGCCCCGGACGTAACCGTCACCGGCGACGGGGACAAGCTCCGCCAGCTGATCGGCGTCCTGCTGGACAACGCCATCAAATACGGACAGGCAGGGGGGACCATCACCCTGTCCCTGCGGCGGACGGACCGGCAGGCCCGGCTGACAGTGTCCAACCCGGGAGAGCCCATCCCGCCGGAGCAGCTGAGCCGCCTGTTTGAGCGGTTCTACCGGGCGGACGCCTCCCGGGGGGAGCAGTCCGGCTTCGGCCTGGGGCTGCCCATCGCCGCCGCCATCGCATCGGAGCACAAGGGGACGCTGAAGGCGGAGAGCGACCAGGTCTCCACCCGGTTTCTCTTCACCATGCCGCTGAAAAAATGAAACAGGGCCTTCCGCAGAGGAAGGCCCTGTTTTCTGCCATCTGAAATCGTAAGAAATCTGTAAGAAATTTGTCCGGGTGTTTGTAAGAAAGTCCCGGTATGCTGAGAGCAGCTCAAGGAGGGATCGAGATGAACGAGAGCATTCTGGTGGTGGACGACGATCCGGAGATCGTGGGGGCCATCGCCATCACTCTGGAGCGGGAGGGCTATCGGGTCCTGCGGGCCTACAACGGCATGGAGGCCCTGGACCTGGCGCTGGACCCGGCGGTGCGGCTGATCCTCATCGACGTGATGATGCCCAAGCTGGACGGCCTGTCCGCCCTGCTGCGGATCCGGGAGAAGCGGAACCTGCCGGTGATCGTCCTCTCCGCCAAAAGCGAGGACTCGGACAAGATCCTGGGCCTGTCCATGGGGGCCGACGACTACATCACCAAGCCCTTCAACCCCCAGGAGCTGACGGCCCGGGTCCGGAGCCAGCTGCGGCGGTACACCCTGCTGGGGGACGTCCACGCGGAGGAGCGGCGGGGCCTTATCGTCAACGGCCGCCTCACCTATGACCCGGACCGCCGGGAGCTGCGGGCGGACGGGGAAGCGGTGAAGCTTACTGCCACGGAGACGAAGATCGTGGACCTGCTGATGCGCAACCCCGGCCGCATCTTTCCGGCGGAGGAGATCTACCGCCGGGTGTGGGACGAGGAGGCGGCCTACGCCTGTGAGAACACGGTGATGGTCCACATCCGGCGCATCCGGGAAAAGCTCGAACTCAATCCCAGGGAGCCAGATTACATCAAGGTGGTGTGGGGAATTGGATACAAAATGGAACAGCACGGGTCCTGACGACGGCCTGGAACAGATGGTGGCCGGCCAGGTCCAGGAGGCCCTGGCCGGCACGGAGGACGCCCCCGGCGTGGTGAAGGTCCGGGTCCCGGGAAAGACCGCCGGGAGACTGCGGGCGGCGGCCGGGCTGCTGGCCCTGGTGCTGGGCGTCAGCCTGGTACTGGGGAGCCTGGGGCAGACGGCGGGCCGCCTGGCCAGCGGGGCGGACGGTGCCTCTTTTGGCACCGGGTGGTGGAGCGCCGACTGGCAGGAGACCCCCGCCTTCCGGCGGGAGATCTCCCAGCGGCTGCGGGACTTCCTGGTCATGGCCACCGGCGGCGAGCTGGACTGGTGGGACACCGCTTCCGGGGATTCCTATGTCATCTCCGGATTTGACGGTACCTGGTACGACTTTGGATTCACAGATGGTGCCACGGAAGATCTCGGAACCCCGGAAGAGGAGGCGCCGGACGCGGACTACGCGGCAGACAGGAATCTGCTCTATTGTGTCTGGCAGCAAAAGGAGCGGCCCACACAGGGGTATTCCACTTACGACATCCTCTATACCAACGGTGACAGTAAGATCTTCTCTTCCACAGTAATAGATGGGAGTATTCGGCCCACCGTCTCACTTCCGGAGGGCTACAACTTCCTGCTGACCTTCCAGAACGGCACCGTCTCCATCACCAAGGATGGGGAGCCGGTGGATGTGTACGGCGGCGGGTTCTACACAGAGGATTCCCTGTGGGATGTCCCCGGGTATGAGAACTTCACCGCCGGGGAGGACGTGGCCGGCGTGACCGTCTACATGGCCGTCCGGGAGAATCCGGTGCCCTATATCCAGCTGGATGGCAGCGGAACGTCCCGCCCTGCCAACGATCTCTACGGCCTGTACCAGCGCATCCGGGAGATGCAGACCTTCTATTTCCTGCGGGCGGCGCTGACGATCCTGGGGCTCGTGTGCCTGATTGCCGCCCGGCACCTCCGGGCGGACCGGCGGCGGGCGGAGGCCCGGCTGGCCGCCCTCACCCGGCAGGTACCCGGGGAGGTGTGGTGGCTGGCGGCGGTCCTGGCAGTCCTTGCCATGGTGTTTTTCGGGGGATACAACGGCGACTCCCCCTTTGACCTCTGGTACTACGGCTGGGTGGGGTCCTCTCTGACAGACGTTTTGCGGATGCTGGCGCTGCTGCCCGCCAATGCCCCGGCGCTGCTGGTGCTGGTGTGGGCCCTGTGGCTGCGGCACATTATCCGGAAAAACACAGAGCCGGACCAGCGGCGGAGCCTGCTGGGGGCACTGAAAAAGGCGCTCCTTGCAGGAGATCTGAAGCTGCCGGTGCAGAAGCGGCTCCGGCGCTGCGCGGCGGTTGGAATCTTTTCTCTCATTCTGATTCCCCTTGGCGCATCTCCGGCAATCCTCACGATTTTGGATCGTGTATTTTATGGCGGATATGATGCATCCTGGTATTTTCTACTGTTTTTCTTTCTTCTACTTTATGTTCTGCTCTTCTTCTGGACCGTTTTTTCCTATCGGCACATCACAGGGACCGCCCGGGACATCGGCCTGCTGGCGGACCAGGTGACGGCCATCCGGGACGGAGATCTGGAGACGCCTCTGGACCTGCCGGCAGACGCGGACCTGCGCCAGACGGCGGAGCAGCTGAACGACATCCAGGCGGGCCTCCACCGGGCCCTGGCGGAGCAGACCCGCAGCGAACGGATGAAGGTGGAGCTGATCTCCAATGTGTCCCACGACCTGAAAACGCCCCTGACCTCCGTGCTCTCCTACGCGGAGCTGTTGCGGCAGGAGCCCCTGGAGGGAGCGGCGGCGGACTACGCCCGGATCATCGACGAGAAGGCCCATCGCCTCTCCGCCATGGTCCAGGACGTGTTCGAGGTCAGCAAGGCCGCCTCCGGCCAGCTGCCGGTGCATCTGGAGCGGCTGGACTTTGCCAAGCTGCTGCGGCAGACCCTGGCGGATCTGGAGGTACCCATCGCCCGGAGCGGCCTGATTTTCAAGGTGGATCTGCCGGAGCAGACAGTGATGATCACGGCGGATGGCCGGCGGCTGTACCGGGTGTTCCAGAACCTCATCGACAACGCCCTGAAATACGCCCTGACCGGCAGCCGGGTCTACCTCTCCCTGAAAACCGGGGAGGGCCGGGCGGAGGCCAGCCTCCGGAACACCTCCCGGGAGGAGCTACCCGACGGCGTGGACCTGACCGCCCGGTTCGTCCGGGGGGACGCCAGCCGCACCGACGGCGGCAGCGGCCTGGGGCTCTCCATCGCCAGCTCCTTCACCGAGGCCTGCGGCGGAGCGTTCCGGGTAGAGACGGTGGCGGACCTGTTTACCGCCGTGGTGTCCTTCCCCCTGGCAGATGGGGAATAGGGCCTGATTGCAAAAAATCCCCCGTCCGATGGACGGGGGATTTTGATTCACGATCAGGAGGCAACGCCCGGTCGTCTCCCCAGACATCAGGCCGAAGGGGCGCACTGACGGCCGGGGAACAGGAGAGCCGCCCCTTCCTGCCATGCTTCCGCGGAAAAAAGTGGGGGACGATCTCCTTATCTTTAGCATACCAGAACCTTTCACAGCCATCAAGCAGGAGGGTCCATAAGATTTTCCGCAAATTTTTCTCCGCTGTTGTCAATATTGTCAAGTTATTAACAAATTGTTACTTCCCCAGGTCGATGAGGTACTCCGCCATGCTCCGGGCAAAGAGGCGGCCCGCCAGGGCGGCCTCCTCCGGGGAGTTGCCGGCGGCGCCCACCTCCACCAGCAGGGAGCCGGTGGTGGCGTGCTGGTTGTACCGGGAGTTCCGCAGCAGCAGGGGCCGCATCAGGGTGGGGTAGCTCTGGAGGATGTTGTCCTGGAGGGCCACCGCCAGCTTCAGGTTCTCCATCCAGCGGTCGTGGGGCAGGCCGCTGCCGTCGCTGCCCATCACCAGGGTCATCTGGGCGGCGGTGCCCACGCCCTCGATCTGGGAGACCACCTTGTACTGGTTGCCCTCCGCGTCCGCGATGGCGTCCCGGTGGACGTCCAGAATGAACCGGATGGAGGGATACTCCGCCAGATACGTCTCGATGGCCGCCAGGGCGTTGTTGTAGGCGTCATTATAAGAGGCATAGTCGTACAGGGTCCGGTCGTGGAGGACAGAGATGCCGGCCTCCGTGAACACCTCCGCCATCTCGTCGCCCACCCCCACCACGTTATAGCGGGAGTCTGTGGTGCGGTAGTTGCCGGACCAGACCACGTCGGTGCCGGCGGGCGGGGTATAGGCCTCGCTGCCGTGGGTATGGAGGATCAGGATCTGGGGTTCGCCGTCCGTCAGCCGCGCGTCAAAGGGGGCCGTCAGGTCTGACACGGACAGGGCGTGGTCCGTGGAGTTGGAGATGTACACCCGCCCGCAGACGGTGTAGCCGCTGGGGTCTGTGGGCACCAGCGTCCGGGCCGGGACGCCGTTGTCCGTCTCATCCGTGGTCTCCAGGGGCGTCTCCTCCACCGGCTCCGTGACGGTCTCCTCCTGGCCGTCCTGGCCGGACTCCTCTGTCCGCTCGGTGGACCACAGCTCCGCCACCGCCGCCCGGGCCGACAGCAGCAGGGGAGACTCCCCCAGCGTCATCACCGCAGCGGGGGAGAGAGTGTCCTTCGCCCACAGATCCCCCAGCTCCCATTTCAGCGCGGCCAGGGGCGAGGCCTCCCGCAGGGCGGCCCAGGCGGCCGCCGCGCTGTCGCTGCCGGCGGTGACCACGGCGGCCCAGAGGGTCCCGGCCGCGAGACAGACCGCCCCCAGCCGCCGGACCAGCCGCCCCAGGCGCCCGGATGATGGTTTCCTCATATCGCTCACCTCTGGGACAACCTTATGCGGCCAGGAGGAGAGATATGCCCGGACACAGTACAGCGCGGGCGATAACGCCCGCGCTGGAATGCCTTATTTCTCCGGTTTTGCCACCTTCTGGTCCATCAGGGCCTTGTCCACACAGAAGAAGGTGAACTCCCCCGTGGCCAGCAGCCGGCCGTCCTCACCGGTGATGTCCACGGCGGTGAGGACTGTGGACTTTCCCCGGTGGCGGACCCAGGCGGTGGCCCGGACCGTTCCCCGGGACTGGTTCCGCAGAAAGTGGAGGGCGCTGGTCTGCGTGACATAATACCGCCCATCGCTGTGGGCCGCCGTTCCGGTGGCGTTGTCCGCCAGGGTGTAAATGGCGCCGCCGTGCACCATGCCATAGGGGTTGCAGCTCTCCGGCCGGATGTCCAGCTTGAACACCGCCCGGTCCTTTTCCACAGACTCCAGCTCAATGTAGTTGTGGAGCATAAAGGCGTTTTTCCGCATCCGGTTTTCCGTGTTCCGGCGAATCTGCTCCTTTGATTCTTCCATGATTCCGTTCCTTTCCATTTTTCACAAGTTGTCTCTATTTTATCGGATGGCGGAAATTTGTCAAGAGAGCGGGGAATGAATAAAGAAGAGGCGCTTGCGCGCCTCTTCTTTATTGCAGTGTCTCCAGCTCCGCCATCCACAGGGCGGCGCTTGCATCCGACGGCATCCGCCAGTCGCCGCGGGGGGAGAGGGCCACAGTACCAACCTTTGGGCCGTCCGGCAGGCAGCTGCGCTTGAACTGCTGGGAGAAGAACCGGCGGTAAAAGGTCTTGAGCCACTTGAGGATCACGTCCCGGCTGTAGGTCTTGCCCAGGGCGTACACTGCCAGGCGGTAGATCTTCCGGGGCGGAAAGCCCCAGCGAAGCATGTAATACAGGAAGAAGTCGTGGAGCTCATAGGGGCCCACCAGATCCTCCGTCCGCTGGGAGATCTCCCCCTGGACGGCGGGCAACAGCTCCGGGGACACGGGGGTATCCAGAATATCCTCCAGCACATCGTGGAGGGCCTGATCCTTCTTTGCATTGTCCCGGGCCAGATAGGCCACCAGGTGCCGCACCAGGGTCTTGGGGATGGAGGCGTTGACGGCGTAGTTGCTCATGTGGTCGCCGTTGTAGGTGCACCAGCCCAGGGCCAGCTCACTCAAGTCTCCAGTGCCGATCACCAGACCGCCGGTCTGGTTTGCAATGTCCATCAGCACCTGGGTCCGCTCCCGGGCCTGACCGTTTTCAAAGGTAACGTCGTGGTTCTCCATGCTCTGGCCGATGTCGGCAAAGTGGCGGCGCACCGCCTGGGAGATGTCCACCACCTTCAGCGTGGCGCCCATCCGCTCCGCCAGCAGCTCCGCGTTGGAGCGAGTCCGGGCGGTGGTGCCGAAGCAGGGCATGGTGACGGCGATGATGTCGCTGGCGGGCCGGTTCAGCATCCCCATGGCCAGGGCGGTGATCAGCAGGGCCAGGGTGGAGTCCAGGCCGCCGGAGAGGCCCACTACCGCCGTCTTGGCGCCGGTGTGCTCCAGCCGCTTTTTGAGGCCCAGGGAGGCGATCATCAGAATCTCCCGGCACCTCTCGTCCCGGTCCTCCTTTCCCTCAGGGACAAAGGGCTGGGGCGCCACATAGCGGGTCAGCTTGGTTTCAGAGGACATCAGGGAGAACACGATCCCGCCGGGGGCCGAGCGCTGTTCCAGCATCTGGGTCCGCCGGCGCTCGTAGGCCAGCTTCTGCACGTCGATCTCAGAGATCAAAAGTCCGTTTTCAAACCGCTTTTCACCCAGCAGCGCGCCATTCTCCGCCACGATCTGATGGGAGCCAAACACCACGTCTGTGGTGGATTCTCCCTCTCCGGCGCTGGCGTACACATAGCCGCACAGTAGCTTCGCGCTCTGCATGGTGACCAGCTGGCGGCGGTAGGCGTCCTTGCCGATCAGGTCATTGCTGGCGGAGAGATTGCCAATGATCGTGGCCCCCGCCTGGGCCATCTGGAGGGAGGGAGCCTCCGGGGACCACAGGTCCTCGCAGATCTCAAAGCCCAGTATCAATTCTGGGATGTTTTCACACCGGAAAATCTGTCCGGCCTTGAAGTAAATCTCATCGCCCTGTCCACACAGAGGCACATAGATCCCCCAGTCCTCTGGTCCCGGCGTGAACTGCCGCTTCTCATAAAATTCTCCATAATTGGGCAGATGCACCTTGGGAACTAGGCCCAGGATAATTCCTTTTTGTATAATTGCGGCACAATTATACAATCTGTCTCTCACCCGCACCGGCAGACCCACTGCTGTCACAACCTCCAGGTTCCGGGTCGCTTCCAGAACCGTGGCCAAAGCCTCCTCAGCGCTTTTCAGCAGGGTATCCTGATAGAACAGATCCCCGCAGGTATAGCCGGTCAGGCCCAATTCCGGCAGTACCAGCACTTTGATGCCTGCCTTTTCCGCGGCCCGCATCATCTGGAAGGTCTGCTCCGCGTTATAGCGGCAGTCCGCCACCCGGATTTTGGGGGTGCCGGCGGCCACGGAGATAAAACCGTCTCTCATTTTGAAACGCCTCCTTGATGGAAAAACCTGTGTTTCTATTCTACACCCCGCAGCCCGGATTTACAAGAAAAGGGCCTGTTTTTTATAGGCGGGGAGATCTGGTCCGGAAAACACACAAAGGACCGCCGAACGGCGGTCCTTTGTGCTGTGTGTGTTTTTAGGAGGGAGAAAACGCATCGGGTTTGGGAGGACCCTTTGCTTGATTATTAAGATACCCGATATTTTTTTCTAAATTATGTTTTTCTTATGAACAGATTGTAAATGATTTCTCCCGTTTGCGAAAATTTCGGAAAATTTCAGGAAAACGAGTTTCATTTTGAAACTCGGTTCCGTCTCTCCGATTTACGGTTTGAACTTCTGGCTCTCCGCAACCGCCAGCTGGTCGCAGCGGTTGTTGTACTCATTTTCCGCGTGGCCCTTGACCCAGTGGTAGCGGAGGGAGTGGATGTCGGTCAGGGCCAGCAGACGATCCCAGAGATCCGGGTTCAGGGCCGGCTTCTTGTCCGCCTTCTTCCAGCCCCGGGCCTTCCAGCCCTTGGCCCAGCCCTTTTCCAGGCCGTCAATGACGTATTTGGAGTCCGACCACAGATCCACGGTACAGGGCTCCTTCAAAAGGGACAGGGCCTCGATCACGGCGGTGAGCTCCATCCGGTTGTTAGTGGTGTCGGCCTCACCGCCGGAGAGCTCCCGCTTATGGGTGCCGTACATCAGAATGGCCCCCCAGCCGCCGGGCCCGGGGTTGCCGGAGCAGGCGCCGTCGGTGTAAATGGTGACTGTTTTCATTTTGAAATCCTCAAATAGATTTGGATGGGGGGCGGGGCCCCCG
>DWYU01000078.1 GCA_019118505.1 Candidatus Oscillibacter excrementavium | reverse complement strand
CCCCAACTGGGGCGGACTTCTTTTCGATATACAAGCTCATTCGGCTACTTTTTCATTCAGCGGCCCTGACAAACGCCTCAAAAATTTTCCTGCTGGATTCTTCCTGCAGGGACATCTCTGGATGCCACTGGACCGCCCAGACGAAGGTCTTGCCGGGCAGGTACACCGCTTCGATGAGATCATCTGTGCTGCGGGCCATTTCTACGAGACTGGGGGCTAAACTCCTGATTGCCTGGTGGTGGCAGCTGTTCACCTCCAGCTCCGTCTTTTCCAGCAGAGAGGCCAGAGGCGTCATCGGCCATATATGCACCGTGTGGGCCGTCCGGTCGTAGGGCGGCTTCATGGAATGCCCGATCTCTGACGGGTGCTCCGTGGGCAGGTCCTGGTAGAGAGTGCCCCCCAGGGCCGCATTCAGAAACTGGATGCCCCGGCAAATGCCCAGGATGGGCTTGTCCTGCTCCAGGGCCCGGCGCAGCAGCTTCTGCTCCATCGCGTCCCGGGCAGGGCACAGCTCGCCGCAGAAGGGCTTCATGGTCTCCCCGTACAGCTGGGGATCGACATCTTGCCCACCAGTAAAGAGAAAACCGTTGCAGAGATCCACCAGCCGGGCGATATCCGCTCCGTCTGCCGTCAGTGGCAGAATAATCGGAACGGCACCAGCCTCTTCCAGTCCCTCCAGATACCCCGGCAGCATCCAGTAGGAGTTCTTCTCCTCGTCCCACAGGGGCGTCACCCCGATGATCGGTTTCTCCATGGTTCATCACCTCTGATTGATAAAAGGAAAGAGGCACTCGAATTTCGAGTGCCTCTTTGCACGTGGTACGCCCGACTGGATTCGAACCAGCGGCCTTCAGAGTCGGAGTCTGACGCGCTATCCAACTGCGCCACGGGCGCATACCAAAACTGTGTTCTATTATAACACGGGATTTTCAAAATTGGTAGTCAAATAGTAGTCAACGGAAACAGAAATTTTTCTCTTTACCCGTTAAAACCAAGGACTCCCAACGCTTTGCGCCATCTATCAACTGAACGAGCCTGAAACGTCGGAGTCTGTCACTCTATCCAACTGAGCTACGGGCGCATATTTCCTGTCTGAAACAGCTTAATTAGTATACCAATTTTTTTCCGTTTTGTAAAGCATTTCTTTGAAAAAATTTTTGAAAAAAGATTGTTAAAAAAATTGACAAGTACCCGCTTTTGGTCTAAACTTAATTATTGAGAATGATTTAACAAAACAGCTAGGAGTGATTCATATGAAAAAGGAAAATATCTCCGACGCCGTGATACGGCGCCTGCCCAGATATTACCGGCAGCTGACCGATCTCTGCAACCGCGGCGTGGTGCGGATCTCCTCCCACTCCCTGGGGCAGGAGATGAATATCACCGCCTCCCAGATCCGACAGGACTTCAGCTGCTTCGGTGAGTTTGGCCAGCAGGGGTACGGTTATAACGTGGAAGAGCTGAAGGCCGAGATTGGCCACATCCTGGGGGTGGACAACGACCACCACCTGATTATGATCGGCGTGGGCAACCTGGGTCATGCGCTGCTGCAGAACTTCCCGTTCTCCCAGAGCGGCTTCACTGTGGACGCGGCCTTTGATGTCTCCCCCACTGTGGTGGGCACGGTGGTCAACCATGTGCCGGTCTACGCCATGTCCGAGCTGGACCACTTTCTCCAGGAGCACGCTGTGGACGTGGTGGTGCTGACCATTCCCCAGTCTGTGGCCCAGGACACCGCCAACCACCTGATCAATCTGGGTGTGAAGGGCTTCTGGAACTTCACCAACATCGAATTGAGCAGCCAGCTGCCGGATGTTCAGTTCGAGAACATCCACTTTGCAGACAGTCTGCTGACCCTCAGCTACCGCATTGCCAACCGGTGACACCGGCCTGAAAGGGAAACTCTATGAAAAGGAATACCAAGACCGCGCTGATTACGGTTTGCCTCCTGCTGACGGCATCCGTCGTATCCGCCTTTGCTGCGGCGGGTGGCACCTCTGACCCCCTGGCCTCCCTCTCCTATCTCACCGGCACCTTTACCGACGCCGTGGACCGGCAGGTGGAGGAGAAGCTGGACGCCTCTGACCAGGCGATCCGCACCGGGACGTCCGGCACTGCCGGCGGTGCCGTGTCCACCTGGACGGAGACACGGCTGAAGGAGGGCGATGTCCTGACCGGCTCCACCGGCACTGGTGTGCTGGTACTGGCCGGCAGTGGCCGCGTGACCTTTACCGGAGGCGCCGTGGTGGACGTCACCACGGGGACCACGGTTTCCAGCGGCGCCAGCCTGTCCGTTAACCACCGCTATCTGGTGGCGGAGGACACGACTGCCGCATTTACAGTTACATCCAAAACAGCGGTGGTGGATTACCAGGGCCCCTATGGCTTCCGCTATTCCGGGACCACGGACTACAACGCCATGGCCGCCGCCCTCAAGACCATGCACCTGTTCCAGGGCAGCTTCACCGGCTACGGACAGGGCTATGATCTGGAGGTGGCTCCCACCCGTATGCAGGCCCTGATCATGTTTATCCGGGTCCTGGGTGAGGAAGATGAGGCGCTGGCCTATACCGGCACCTGCCCCTTCAAAGACGTGGCGGCCGGCAGCCAGAGCGCAAAATACGCGGGCTACGCCTATAGCAAAGGCTATACCAACGGCTACTCCGCCGACACTTTCCGGCCCAGCCAGACGGTGACGGCCAGCCAGTTTGTGGAATTCATCCTCCGGGCGCTGGGCTACAGCTCCGTGGAGACCTCCAATCTCTCCCAGACCCTGTCCAAAGCGCTGGACAACGGCGTGATCACCCAGGGCGAACTGGCGGCCCTGCAGAGCGGCTCCTTCCTCCGGGCCGATCTGGTGTATGTCTCCTATTACGCCCTGGATGCCGTGGTGGCGGGCAGCGGCAGCACCCTGCGGGAGACACTGCTGGACAAGGGGATCTTTACCGCCGGCGAGGCGCGTCAGGCGGCGGCCATGGTCACCAGCCAGCGGAAATAAAACCGGAACCTCCTCCGGGCCTCAGCATACTATGGATTGAGGCCGGTTCGGCCGGTCTACGACTTCATAGGAGGTTCCGGTATGTGCAATAACGGCTTTGGCGGCGGCAACTGCTGCTGGATCATCATCCTGCTGATCATCATTTGGTGCTGCTGCGGCAATGGCAGCTGGGGCGGCAGCGGCTGCGGCTGCAACAACAACTGCGGCTGCAATCCCAATCCCTGCTGCTGAGCTTTCATAGGAGAACAGATGCCCCGGGCCAGCTGGCCCGGGGCGCCTTCTTTCCGTTTGTTCCCTTTTCTGTAGATGGACGCCCGCCGTTCCCCGGCGCATCAGGGGAGCACGCCCAGGTGTTCCAGCAGGATCTTGCAGCCCAGAAGCACCAGGATGGCCCCGCCCGCAGCCTCCGCCCACCGGTGGAGCCGCCCGCCGCAGAGGGCGCCGATGGCCACTCCCGCCAGAGAGATGCCAAAGGTGGTGCAGCCGATGATGGTGATGGCCGGGAGGATCTGAACCTCCAGAAAGGCAAAGGTGACGCCCACAGCCAGCGCGTCAATGCTGGTGGCCACCGCCATCAAAAAGAGCTGCCGGTAATCCAGCACCACGCCGGCGGCACAGGCGGTCTCCTCCTCCTGACCGAAAAAGGACTCCCACAGCATCTTGCCGCCGATCACCGCCAGCAGGCCAAACGCCAGCCAGTGGTCAATCTGCTGGATGTACCCGGCAAACTGAGCTCCCAGAAGCCAGCCGGCAAAGGGCATCAGGGCCTGGAAGCCCCCGAAAAACAGGGCGATGACCAATGCGAAGCGCAGATTCAGCCTGGGCATACAGAGGCCCTGGCACACGGCAACCGCAAAGGCGTCCATGGAGAGGCCCACGCCGATCAAAAACAATTCCAAAAATCCCATAGACGGGCGCTCCTTTACAGTATCACCGGCACCGGACGGTGGATGGCAATGGAATCCGGCGCTACCACGCAGTCGTAAGCCCGGATATGAACCCCGGCAGCCGCAGCCTCCCGCAGCGCCGCGCCAAAGGCCGGATGGGTAATGTCATTGGGGGAAAAATGGTCGACACCGCACATCTGGATGACGAAAAATAAAGTGGCTTCCGTCCCCTCCCGGACTGCCCGTTCCAATTCCCGGATATGCTTGACGCCGCGCTCTGTGGGGGCGTCCGGAAAGCGGACTACGCCGTTCTCCTCCAGGGTGACACCCTTCACTTCCACCAGATGCAGGCCGACGGGCGTCGTCAGGGCGAAATCCAGGCGGGAGTCCCCATATCGGTACTCCGGCTGGATCGACTGCACATCCGGCAGAAAGCCGCCCTGCGCCGCCCACTCCTGAAAGACGTGGTTGGGGGCCTGGGCATCCATATTGATCAGGAGGCCTCCCTTCTCCACCGCAATCAGGTCATACGCCGTCTTGCGTGCCGGATTGGTCGCCTTTTCCAGGTAGACCACGGCCCCTGGCACCAGCAGCTCCCGGCAGCGTCCCGTGTTTTTGACATGGCAGACCTGCAAGCCGTCTGCGGTCTCCACGTGGGCGATGAACCGGTTGGGCCGCCGAAGAAAATGCCCCTTCACTACCTCATAATATTGCAAGTCATCGCCTCCTACGCGAAGAAAAAGGCCACATCAAAAGATGTGGCCTTTCGGTGTTGGCGCTACCTATCTTCCCGGGCCGTCGCCAGCCAAGTATTGTCAGCAGGAACGAGCTTAACTGCCGTGTTCGGAATGGGAACGGGTGGACCCTCGCCCTAATCAGCACCAACTCTATGTC
>DWYU01000077.1 GCA_019118505.1 Candidatus Oscillibacter excrementavium | reverse complement strand
GGGGAGCAGGCTCCCCCTCGACCTCCCCCACCACCAGTGACATCGGTCACTGGTGAGCGGCGCCCAAGGCGCCTGGGTCAGGGGATTTTCGGCAGGCGCATGTCCTGCCGAAAATGATTGGAATATCTTCTTTCGCCGCTGGCGAAAGAACTGGGAAACCCCTTGGTTTTCCCGGGCCCCTTTCCTGCAGGTATCGAAAGAGGAGGAGAGTCGTTTGAATTGCCCTTTCTGCGGCGCGGAAATGGAGAGCGGCGTTCTCCAGGGCGGGGGCGGTCATGCGATCTGCTGGCGTGAAAAGCCCCGCGCCTTTTCACGGCTGAAGGAGGAGATCATCACAGACGGCGATTTTTTCCGCCCGTCAGTTCCCGCCCACCGCTGCACTAAGTGCCGGAAGATCATTCTCGACTACTGAATTTTCCGGCTGTTCTGTAATTGCTTCCACAACTGCCAGAAGAGCGGCAGCGAAAAGAGACGCAATTCCATGCGATAACCGCCCCGACGCCGTCGGCACCATCCGCCACGGGACGGCAGTATCGATCTGGCAGAAGATTATAGCGTGCCCGAAGGCAGGGCCAAATCGGCGCCTGCACCAGTACGCCGACTCCCGTCAGCGCGGAGGGCCACTGCACCGGAGCGCGTTCAAACATTTTTTCTTTTCCACCGGGCGCGGCGCATTTTCTTTTTGATGTCTCAAAAAGAAAATGGGGGGCGCATCTGCCAGCCATCATCATGGCTGCCTTTCCCCGCTCAAACGGGCGGCCTTACAACTGCATTTCCTCATTTTTCAAATAAAGGAAGGTAAACAATCATGGATAAGGTTCTGAAAATCGGCATTGTTGGCTGCGGCGCCATCGGCAAGGATCACTGCCGCCGCATCATCGAGACGGTCCCCGGCGCCACTGTCGTGGCCGTCAGCGACTATGTGGCTGCCGCCGCCGACGAGACTGCCGCCAAGTACGGCATCAAGTCCTACGGCAACGACTGCGACGGCATGATCAAGGACCCCGAGGTGGAGGCTGTGGTCATCACCTCCATCGACCCCACCCACCACGACTACGTCATGAAGACCCTGGCGGAGGAGAAGTGGTGCTTCTGCGAGAAGCCCCTGAGCCAGAATGCCAAGGACTGCGAGGAGATCATCAACCGGGAGCAGGAGATCGGCAAGCGGCTGGTGCAGGTGGGCTTCATGCGCCACTATGACCGGGGCTACGCTGAGATGAAGCGCATCATCTCCTCCGGCGAGCTGGGCGCTCCCCTGCTGATCAAGGCCTGCCACCGCAACGTCTCCCAGGGCCCGGGCTTCAAGACCGAGAACGGCGTCACCAACGTGGCCATCCACGAGCTGGACATCTGCCGCTGGCTGCTGGACGACGAGTATGAGGACGTGCAGTGCGTGAAGGTCCGCCAGAGCGCCAACTCCAACAAGGGCTATGACAACCCCCAGGTGATGCTGATGCGCACCAAGAAGGGCTGCTTCATCGACGTGGAGGTCCAGGTGGCCGACGGCTACGGCTATGACATCCAGTGCGAGGTGGTCTGCGAGAACGGCACTGTCAAGCTGCCTGACCCCTACGCCGTGGTGTGCCGCTCCCGCCCCGCCGGCTGGGACACCGTGAAGCCCGCCGAGTCCATGCCCATCATGACCGACTGGAAGGAGCGCTTCATCGAGGCCTACGACATCGAGTTCTGCAAGTGGGTGGAGTCCATCCACAACGGCAAGCTCACCGGCCCCTCCGCCTGGGACGGCTATGTGGCCTGCGTGGCTGGCGACGCTTTGAACGCCTCCCGCGGCACCTCTCAGTTCCTGAAGGTGGAGACCATGGAAAAGCCGGAGATGTACAAGTAAAGAGCTGGTTCAAGCGCAAAAAGGCCGCCCGGAGGGCGGCCTTTTTGCGCGGGAGGGGGAGAGCGCTGCGATAAAAGAGCATCTTGGCCGTGAGGAACGCTTATCTCTGATCCTTTATCCATCCCTTTTATCTCCGCCCGTCTTGTTTCTTTTTGTTTCCAAACGTTCACAAAATCTCCCTTGTTTTCGCGCGGGGGGCGGGGTACCATGGAGACAGAATCCAGGACAAGCAACGGCCTCTGGCCGGAAAGGAACGAGCAATGAACATCCGGAAGAACCTGATCCGCACCGGCGCGGCACTGGCTGCGGCGCTGGCGCTGACGCCCGCCGCTCTGGCGGCAGGGCCATCGTACATCTCCCAAGGCCTCCCGGCGGTCTGGAACGCCCCGGTATCCCGGCAGATTCCGGCAGCGGTACTGACGCCCGCGGCGGAGACCGATTGGCGGCTCCTGCTGGTGAACCCCTGGAACGAATTGCCGGAGGACTACGAAGTGGAGCTGGCCACCCTGGCCAATGGGCTCCAGGTGGACGCGCGGATCTATGACGATTTGAGCGCCATGCTCACCGCCTGCCGGGAGGAGGGGCTCTCGCCCATTGTCTGCTCCGCCTATCGGACAGAGGGCAAGCAGCGGCAGCTCTATACGAATAAGGTGGCCCGGGTCCGTGCCTCCGGCGTACCGGAGGAGCAGGTGGAGGCGGAGGCCGCCAAATGGGTGGCTCCGCCCGGCACCAGTGAGCATCAGACCGGTCTGGCCCTGGACATCGTGGCCGCCAGCTATCAGCTGCTGGACGAGGGGCAGGAGGACACGGCGGAGCAGAAGTGGCTGATGGAGAACAGCTGGAAGTATGGCTTCATCCTCCGGTATCCCTCGGAGAAGAGCGCCATCACCGGCATTGGCTACGAGCCCTGGCACTACCGATATGTGGGCAGAGCGGCGGCCGCGGAGATCCACCGCACCGGCGTCTGCCTGGAGGAGTACCTGGGCAGGGCAGTCCTGCCGGCGGCGGAGCTGACACCGGCCCAGAATGCGGAAGCGCCGGAGGGGGCGGCATCTTCGGAATCCCCTCTGAACGCCTGACTATGGAGCGAACCAACGGCGGGGAAACCCGCCGTTGGTTTTTTCTAAAATTCCTACTTGACAAATAGGAATTTGTATGAGATAACTATACCACAGTAATTAACTGGGAAATGGAGTGAACCAGATGAAGATTTATGCGGACAACGCCGCGACCACCCGCCTCAGCGACACGGCTCTGGCGGCGATGACCCCCTGCTTTCAGGAGGTCTACGGCAACCCCTCCAGTCTCCATACGCCAGGCCAGCAGGCGGCGGAGAAGCTGGCGGCGGCCCGGGAGATCTTTGCCCGGAATCTGAATGCGTCGCCCCGGGAACTCACCTTCACCTCCGGCGGCAGCGAGGCGGATAACCAGGCCCTCCGCTCCGCCGCGGCCCTGGGGGCCAGGCGGGGGAAGCGGCACATCATCTCCACCAAGTTTGAGCACCACGCGGTGCTCCACACCCTCCAGGCGCTGGAGCGGGAGGGGTTTGAGGTAACGCTGCTGGACATCCCGCCGGGCGGCGTGGTAACGGCGGAGCAGGTGCGGGAGGCCATCCGGCCGGACACCTGCCTGGTGAGCGTCATGTTCGCCAACAACGAGATCGGCACCATCCAGCCCATCGCCGAGATCGGCGCCGTCTGCCGGCAGGCGGGGGTCCTGTTCCACACGGATGCGGTCCAGGCGGCGGGCCACGTGCCCATCGATGTGGAGGCCCTGCAGGTGGACCTGCTGTCCCTCTCCGCCCACAAGTTCCACGGCCCCAAGGGGGTGGGGGCGCTGTACGCCCGGCGGAACGTGCCGCTGACGCCCCTGATCCACGGCGGCGCCCAGGAGCGGGGCAAGCGGGGCGGCACGGAGGACCTCCCCGGCATCTGCGGCGCCGCGGCGGCCTTTGACGAGGCCTGCGCCGATTTGGAGCGGAATGCCGCCTACCTCACACCTCTGCGGGACAAGCTGATCGCCGGACTCACCGCCATTCCCCACACCGTGCTCAACGGGGATGCCGTCCGGCGTCTGCCGGGGAACGTGAATGTGTGCTTTGAGGGCATTGAGGGGGAGTCCCTGCTGTTGCTGCTGGACGAAAAGGGCATCGCAGCATCCTCCGGCAGCGCCTGCACCTCCGGCTCCCTGGACCCCAGCCACGTGCTGCTGGCCCTGGGGCGGCCCCACGAGGTGGCCCACGGCTCCCTGCGGCTGACACTGAGCCCGGAGAACCGTCCGGAGGAGATCGATTACATCCTGGAGGTCCTGCC
The DNA here is from genome assembly GCA_019118505.1 of Candidatus Oscillibacter excrementavium. Taxonomy (GTDB): domain Bacteria; phylum Bacillota; class Clostridia; order Oscillospirales; family Oscillospiraceae; genus Oscillibacter; species Oscillibacter excrementavium. The sequence continues at coordinate 30,732 of DWYU01000077.1, read as the reverse complement.
GGGCATCGTGTCCTACCTGCGGGAGATGTCCCCGGTGTGGGACGAACTGGAGACCGGCCGCCGGCCCCATCTGATCTGAAAGGAGACAAAAACCATGGCATTATACAGTGAAAAGGTGATGGACCACTTCCGGCATCCCCGGAATGTGGGAAAGCTCCCCGGCGCAGACGGCGTGGGGGAGGTAGGCAACGCCAAGTGCGGGGACATCATGCGGATGTACATCCAGGTGGACCCGGAGACCCAGGTGATCACCGACGTGAAGTTCAACACCTTCGGCTGCGGCAGCGCCATCGCCACCAGTTCCATGGCCACGGAGATGATCAAGGGCAAGCCCATCTCCGAGGCGCTGAAGCTGACCAACCGGGCGGTGGTGGAGGCCCTGGACGGCCTGCCCACCCATAAAATCCACTGCTCCGTCCTGGCGGAGGAGGCGGTGCGGGCCGCCATCCGGGATTACTATGACCGCAATCACATCCCCTACGGCCCGGAGCTGGCGCCCCGGGAGGACCCAGACGGCCACGAACACTAAAACAAGGCCCCCGGATCAGTCTCCGGGGGCCTTGCTGTGTCTGTTCTGTTCAAAAGTCGTCGTCCTCGTCCTCATAGGCGGGATAGCAGTCGGCGAACAGCTTCTCGAATCGCCGCTGGTTCCGGCGGTTGTTGGGGGTCATCCGATTCAGATTCCGCAGAAAGGACAGGATGGCGCCCAGCAGATACCCGAAGGTGCCGGGGGCCGCGGTGAGCCAGATCACCAGAGAGGAGATCACCGCCATACAGAGAAAGCCGATCACTGCATAGCGGGCGATGCGCCGCAGGGCCATGGACAGATCAAAGTCCGGCTCCTGCTTTTTCCGCCGGTTGGCCAGGGGGATGGAGGAACAGACCGCCACCAGTGCCTGGACACCGAAGAGGCTCATCATGCAGAATCCCAGCGCCGCCGCGCACAGAAAGCGGATGGCGATTGCAAAGACGTCCATGCCGACCCTCCTCTTATGACCCGTCTGCTCCCCTCATTATACAGGAAAGATGACGGTTTGACAAGGGGTGTTCACGTGAGCCACCACGTGCGCCCATCCAGTTGTCCGTCCCAGATGGTCACCGTGGCGTAGGAGGGCCGGACGGCGTCCCCGATGGAGCCGGGATTCAGGAACAGCGTCCGCCCCCGCCGGTCCACTAGGGGCCGGTGGGTGTGGCCGAAGAGGAACAGGTCCAGCTGCTGCTCCTCCGCGGCGAAGCCCGCCAGCAGGAGAGACGTTTTGACCCGGTAGGTATGGCCGTGGCACATCAGGATTCGCTTGCCGCCCAATACCAGCAGCTGTTCCGTGGGGGCGTCGGAGAGGAAGTCACAGTTGCCCGGCACCTGTTCCAGAGGGATGTCCGGAAAGCGGTCCCGGAGCCGCTCTCCGTCCCGCCAGCAGTCCCCCAGGTGCAGGATCAGATCCGGTCTGGCCAGTTCCACCGCCCGGACCATGGGCGCCACGGCACCGTGGGAGTCCGAGAGTACCAGAATGTCCATAGGCGCCTCCTTTTCCATGTTTGTATCAGTATAGCCCAGGACGGCGGATTTTGCAACCGCCGGATTTTGTGCCGGAATCCCGCCTGATCGGGAGCGCTTTCCCGGTTTTCCCCGGCCAGGGAGACAGAGTTCCGCGAAAAGGGCGGGAGCGCCAGACCATGCGGAAAAAAATCTGGAAAAGGGGGTTGACAGGAACGGACTTCCATGGTATATTCTGTACATGGTTAGTCAATACTAACCGATGGCGCGGGCCGGAAGCGGCCCATTCTTTCAACGGCAGAGTTTGCTAAGACTAACTTCTGCCGCAGGAACGGAGGGACTTCCTTGGAACGGAGCTTTGAAGCGGTGCTGGTGGAACAGTGCGCAACCACACTGGCGGGTATGAAGCCGGCCAGTCTGTTCCGGTACCAGGGCGCTGACAAACAGCAGTCCCGGGAGGCCGCGGCCCGCTGGGCCAAGGAGCTGGCCCCTTACGGCATCACCGTCCGGGTCCTGAAATACTGTCCGCAGACGGGTGCTTGTCTGATCTACCTGTACCGGGCCGGATGGCTCCGGTCGATCCTCACGGAGCCATCCAACCGCGCCTTTCTGGCACGGCAGGGGTATGAGGCGGATCAGGACTGCCAGGGCCTGCTGCGGCAGCTGTCCAGGCGGCTGTGCCTGGAGCGGGAATTCCCCCATGAGATCGGCGTGTTCCTGGGCTATCCCCTGGAGGACGTGGTGGGCTTCATCGAGAACCACGGCAGGAACTACACCTGCTGCGGGTACTGGAAGGCCTACGGCGACCCGGAGGCGGCCCGGAGACGCTTTGATCGATACCGCCGCTGCACCGCCGTCTGGAAGGAACGCTTCCGGCGGGGAGCGGCCATCACGCAGCTGATCGCGGCGTAGCGCAGAATCGCTTGGAAAGGAAGCATGGATATGAACAAAATCGCCATCGTCTACTGGAGCGGCACCGGCAACACGGAAACCATGGCCAACTGCATCGCGGAGGGCGCCCGGGAGGCCGGGGCGGACGTGACCCTGATGGGCCCCGCCGAATTCTCCGCCGACAAATTCTCCGAGTATCAGGTAGTGGCCTTCGGCTGCCCCGCCATGGGCGCGGAACAGCTGGAGGAGGACGAGATGGAGCCCCTGTTCGCCGGGCTGGAGGGCTCCCTGGGCGGCAAAAAGATCGCCCTGTTCGGCTCCTACGGCTGGGGCGACGGCCAGTGGATGCGGGAGTGGTGCGGCCGCTGTCAGGCGGCGGGCGCCAACCTGTACGATGAAGAGGGCCTGATGGCCAACGAATCTCCCAATGAAGAGGCCCGAGAGGCCTGCCGGGAGTTGGGCCGCAAGCTGGCGGCCTGGTAACTTTGCTTATCAAAGATCTTTCTTTGATACTTATCTCCTTTTTTCCCCTCAACATGGCCCTCGCGCGGTGTGCCTGCCGCGCGGGGGCCGACTCCTTTTTCCACTTGCCGGAGAGGCTTGCAAATTTTTTCCGGAAAAGGGGTTGACAGGTATGGTTAGTGGTGTTAAACTACCAAAACGTAGAAGGTTAGCAAATGCTAACCTCCTGCGGAAGCATACAGAAGCGAAAGCGTCTTGCAAGAGGAGGGAGGTTCCATGATGCCTCTGACGATGGCCCGTCCGGGCGAGACCGTCACCATCCGCAAGATCACCGGCAAGGACGAGGTGCGCCAGCACCTGGCGGAGCTGGGATTCGTGGTGGACAGTGATGTCACCGTGGTCAGCGAGATCGGCGGCAATCTGATCCTGCAGGTGAAGGACAGCCGGGTGGCCTTGGACAAGACCATGGCGAATCGGATCATGATTTGAACATTTGCTGGAGTTAGGAGGAAGATGTATGAAAACCCTGAAGGATGTGAAAGTGGGGGAGACCGCAACCGTGGTCAAGCTCCACGGAGAGGGCGCCACCAAGCGCCGGATCATGGATATGGGCATCACAAAAGGCGTGGAGGTCCACGTCCGCAAGGTGGCGCCCCTGGGCGACCCCATGGAATTGAACGTGCGGGGCTATGAGCTGTCCGTGCGGAAGGCGGATGCGGAGATGATCGAGGTCTCTTAAAGAGGGGACTGCGTCCCCCTTTTAGATTCCCCCCACCAGTGACGTCGGTCACTGGTGTGTGCGCCCAAGGCGCACGGGTCGGGGAATTTTCGCCACGTACACGCCGCGGCGAAAATGATCTCATTTGCTTGATCTGCCTTCGGCAGATCAAACGGAAAAAACCGGAGGTTTTTTCCTGGCCCTTTTTCCCAGAGGATGTGGGGAGGGAGCATGATACCAATGGCGGCGGGGGCCGCTGTTTTTCAGAAAAAGAGTTAGCATAAACTAACATTTTGGAAGGAGAGAACGATGGACATTAAGATCGCACTGGCCGGCAACCCGAACTGCGGCAAGACCACGCTGTTCAACGACTTGACCGGCTCCAACCAGTACGTGGGCAACTGGCCCGGCGTCACGGTGGAAAAGAAGGAGGGCCGCCTGAAGGGCCATAAGGATGTCATCATCCAGGACCTGCCCGGTATCTACTCCCTGTCCCCCTACACGCTGGAGGAGGTGGTGGCCCGGGATTACCTGGTGAAGGAGAAGCCCGACGCCATTTTGAACATCGTGGACGGCACCAACATCGAACGGAACCTGTACCTGACCACCCAGCTGATCGAGCTGGGGCTGCCGGTGGTGGTGGCCGTCAACATGATGGACCTGGTCCGTAAGAACGGCGACCAGATCGACGCTAAGAAATTGAGCGACGCCCTGGGCTGCCAGGTGGTGGAGATCAGCGCCCTCAAGGGCGAGGGCGGCGTGGCCGCCGCGGAGCTGGCCGCCAAGCTGGCCCAGCAGAAGCGCTCCGGCGAGCTGCCCCACGTGTTCACCGGCAGCGTGGAGCACGCCATCGCCCACATCGAGGAGTCCATCCAGGGCAAGGTGGACGACCGCTACCTCCGCTGGTACGCGGTGAAGGTCTTTGAGCGGGACGAGAAGGTCCTGGCGGACCTGGACCTGAGCGCCGACCTCCGCTCCCATCTGGAGGACCACATCGTGGACTGCGAGAAGGAGCTGGACGACGACGCCGAGAGCATCATCACCAACCAGCGGTACGCGTACATCAACGGCCTGGTGAGCAAGGCCGTCAAGAAGCACGGGGAGAAGCACCGGCTCTCCACCTCCGACAGGATCGACCAGATCGTCACCAACCGCATCCTGGCCCTGCCCATCTTCGCCGTGGTGATGTTCGCGGTGTACTGGGTGGCCATGGGCCCCTTCGGCACCTTCCTCACCGACTGGACCAACGACGTGCTGGGCACCGCCTGGCTGGTGGAGATCCCCCGGGCCGCCCTGGAGGGCTGGGGCGTCAACAGCGTGGTGGTGGGCCTGATCTGCGACGGCGCCCTGGCCGGTGTCGGCGCGGTGCTGGGCTTCGTGCCTCAGATGCTGGTGCTGTTCCTGATGCTGGCCATCCTGGAGGACATCGGCTACATGGCCCGCATCGCCTTCATCATGGACCGGATCTTCCGGAAGTTCGGCCTGTCCGGCAAGAGCTTCATCCCCATGCTGGTGGGCACCGGCTGCGGCGTCCCTGGCGTCATGGCCTCCCGGACCATCGAGAACGAGCGGGACCGCCGCATGACGGTCATGACCACCTGCTTCATCCCCTGCGGCGCCAAGATGCCCATCATCGGCCTGATCGCCGGCGCCCTGTTCGGCGGCTCCGGCCTGGTGGCCGCGTCCGCCTACTTCATCGGCGTGGCGGCCATCGTCATCTCCGGCATCATCCTGAAAAAGACCAGGATGTTCGCCGGCGATCCCGCGCCCTTCGTCATGGAGCTGCCCGCCTACCACATCCCCTCCGTGGGCAACGTGCTGCGGGCCACCTGGGAGCGGGGCTGGTCCTTCATCAAGCGGGCCGGAACCGTGATCCTGGCCTCCTCCATCATCCTGTGGTTCCTCCAGGGCTTCGGCTGGGAGAACGGCGCCTTCGGCATGGTGGAGGACATGAACAACTCCGTCCTGGCCGCCATCGGCAGCGCCGTGGCCTTTATCTTCGCGCCCCTGGGCTTCGGCAACTGGCGGGCCACCGTGGCCGTGGTCACGGGCCTCATCGCCAAGGAGAACGTGGTGGCCACCTTCGGCGTGCTGTACAACTTCGCCGGGGAGCTCAGTGAGAACGGCGACGAGATCTGGGCGCTGGTGGCCCAGGACTACACCGCCATCTCCGCCTACTCCTTCATGATCTTCAACCTGCTGTGCGCCCCCTGCTTCGCGGCCATGGGCGCCATCAAGCGGGAGATGAACAACGGCAAGTGGACCGCCTTCGCCATCGGCTATATGTGCGTGTTCGCCTACGTGACCTCCCTGATCGTCTATCAGATCGGCGGTCTCATCACCGGCGAGGTCTCCTTCGGCATCGGCACCGTGGTGGCCGTGGTCCTGATCGTGGGCCTGGTGTACCTGCTGTTCCGCAAGAATAAGTACGAGGACGAGCGGCTGACCATCCGCGCCGTGGATGCCGCCGGCCGCCGCGCCGCCCTGAAGTAAGAAAGGAAGCGCCCATGAACGCACCCACCATCATGGCGGCCCTCATCGTCCTGGCGGTCTTTGTGGCCATCGTGGGCAAGGGCATCTACAACCGGCGCCACGGCAAGGGCGGCTGCTCCTGCGGCGGCAACTGCGGGGCCTGCGGCGGCGGATGCCACTGCGGCGAGACGCCCCGCCATCCCTGACCCACGGCAGCCCGGGCCCGCCGGGCGGAAGGAGGCGTTCCACCCCATGGAATTGAGCCAAGCGCATCTGCGGTACCTGCTGGCCATCGGCCGGTTGGCCCGGGAACAGACGGCGGTCAGCTCCGCCCAGGTGGCCCGGGCGCTCCAGGTGTCCCGGCCCTCCGTCACCCGGATGCTGACCATCCTGGCGGAAAAGGACCTGGTGACCAAGGAGCGGTACGGCAAGATCACCCTGACGGAGACGGGCGCGGCCCTGGCCCGGCAGCTGCAGGCGGGTCTCCGGGACCTGGAGCGGCGTCTGCCGGCCCTGGGGCTGGAGCTGGACCGGGAGGAGACCGCCGCCGTGGCGGGCGCCCTGGCCGCCGCCCTGCCGGAGCACTGTCTCCGAAAGCTCTGCACCACTGGATCCGGCGAGGCAATGGGAAGCGCCCCAACGGAATAATGAGGAATGAGGAGTTAGGAATTAGGAATTCTGCGCGTAAGCAAGGACCCGGGGCCATCAGGCCGCCGGGTCCTTGTTGTCTGGCAGGCGATCATGGAGGAAAACCTCTGCTGCCGTTTCAATTCCTAATTCCTAACTCCTCATTCCTCATTCCTAATTCCTACTCCAGCCTCTGCACCGCGGCCCCCAGCACGCCGTCGCCGATGTAGACGCTGAGGGTGCCGTCCAGCTCGCCGCTCCAGATGTGGTCGTAGTCCGGCAGGGCGGCGGTGAGCTTGTCCCGCAGGACCTCCATCTCCGCCGGGGCGCCGCCGTTGGCCACCGCCAGGTTGTACCGGGCCGCGCCGGCGTGGCGGTCCTCCACCAGCTCGATGAGCTTGCGGATCACCAGGTTCCGGCCCCGGACCTTGGCGATGGACTGGAGCTGCCCGTCGGCGGCAAAGGTGATGAGGGGCTTGATCTGCAGCATGGTGCCCGCCATGGCCGTCACCTTGCCGATGCGGCCGCCCTTCTGTAAATACTCCAGGGTGTCCACGGAGAAGAAGGGGAAGGTGTTCCGGATGAGCCAGGGCACCCGGCGCTCCGTCAGGGTCTCCCAGTCCATGCCCCGGCGGATGTCCTCCGCCAGCTGCAGCACCATCATGCCGGTGCCCAGGGACCCGCTGATGGAGTCGTACACCCGGATGTGAAGGTCCTTCCGCTCCTCCGCCAGCAGCCGCACCATGTTGTAGGTGCCGGACAGGCCGCCGGAGAGCATCAGGGCGATGGCCCCGTCGTACCCGGCCGCGGCGATGGCGTCGAAGGCGTCGGTGATGTCCTGGGCGGCGGGCAGGGAGGTCTGGGGCAGTTCCCCGGCCCGGAGGCGGGCGTAAATGTCTGCGGCGTGGATGTCCACGCCGTCCCGATACTCACCGTCAGCGCACAAAATCCGCAGGGGCACGACAAAGACTTGATTTTCCGCCGCCAGCTGAGGGGAGAGGTCCGCGCAGGAGTCCGTCAGCAGGGCGATTTTTTGGGGTGTCATAGCAGTCTCTCCAAACCTTTCTCTCGTCTCCCCTGCCGGGCAGGGGACCGCCGGCGCATCCGGCCGCCGGACCGGATGACACGGTCTCCGGATTCCGTCACATCATATCTATATTCCTTAGTATATGGAACAGCGCCGCAAAAATCAAGAGGAAAATCCGCTTTCGGAAAACAGATGGCCCGCGTTCTGTGCGCCGGGGAAAACTTTGCCGGCAGGGGCTTGCAATGAGGGCGTGGTTTCCGGTATGATAGAACGGACGGACAGGGGAGGGATGCGAATGCCGGTGGACGTGAAGAGCGCCGTGGCCAGTGCCTTTTTGGAGATGGCCGCCCGGAAGGATGTGGACAAGATCACCGTGAAGGATCTGGTGGAGGCCTGCGGGATCTCCCGACAGACCTTCTACTACCATTTCCGGGATATTGTGGATGTGCTGGAGTGGACGGCCCGCCAGGGCGTGGAGCGGCTTCTGGCCCAGAGCCTGAAAGCGCCCTCCCCCCGGGAGGCGCTGAAGCTGTTCGTAAACTTTGCGGCGGAGTCCCAGCCCATGGTCCGGCGGCTGCTGAACTCCCAGCGGCGGGAGGCCATGGAGCGGATCATGGTGGAGACCGCGCGGTCCTATCTGGAGGGCAGCGCCCGGGAGTGGGGGATCGAGCCGCCGCTGAATCAGGCGGACTGGCAGGTGACCCTGGACTTCTACGCCTGCGGCATGGCGGGCCTGCTGCTGGGCAGCGACCGCCGCACGCCCCAGGACCGGGAGCGGCTGGCGAACCAGCTGGCGCGGCTGCTGTCCGGCGAGATGCTGCACCCCGGCCAGAACTGAATGGCGATTGACAGATGCGCCCCTGTGTCAGGTTTTTTGACACAGGGGCGTTTTTGTCAGGACAGAGTCCCGCCATTGCCAGTGGCGGCGGCGGGAGAGGTGTGGTATAACAGAATCATCAGAGAGGCGGCCCATACCGCGGGCCGGAAAGGAGCGCAGGAATGGAACTGAGAGAGGGCATCTTCGCGGTGAAGCTCTGTGAGCTGGAGCGGCAGTACGGCCTGCTGCAGACACGCCTGGAGCTGTGCCAGGGCGCGGACCATGACCGGCTCCGGCAGATCCTGCAGGATGCGATGAACGACTACCGGGAGAACGCCCTGATGCTGGAAAAACGGGCGGAGGGATGCCGGTCCCCGGCGGTGGCGGAGCTGGCCTCCGCCCAGCGGGATTACACCCGCCGGATGGAGGAGATCCTGCGGGACAAACTGCCCCGGCTGATGCACGGGGAGGAAGACCCCCGGGAGGAGCAGGCGGAGGCAGCGGCCCTCTACGCGGAGTACGCCATTGACTTTGCCAGCCAGGCCATGCGGAGCGCCCTGGTGGCGGCCCTGATGGCCATGGACCAGCAGATGAACTGCGAGGAAGAACAACAAGGAAAGGAAGACATCTGATGAAAGAAGTGAAACCCCCGAAACGGCCATTGATTTTTTACTACTGCGTGGTCATGCTGATCCTGCTGCTGTTCAACTTCCTGGCCATGCCCTGGATGGCGAAGCAGCAGGTCCAGGAGGTGGACTACAGCACCTTCATGGATATGGCGGAAAACCACGAGCTGGGCCAGGTGGAGGTCCAGGAAGAGGAGAACCAGATCGTCTTTACCAACAAGGACAACACCGCCGTCTACTCCACCGGCATGATGCCGGATCCCAATCTGACGCAGATGCTGAAGGACTCCGGCGCAAAGTTCAACGGCGAGGTCATCCAGCAGACGGATCCCATTCTCAGCTTTCTGCTGAGTTGGGTGCTACCCATTGTCATCTTCATCGTCCTGGGGCAGTATCTCTCCAAACGGATGATGAAGAGCATGGGCGGGCCTAACGCCATGGCCTTCGGCAAGTCCAACGCCAAGATGTACGTCAAGTCCTCGGAGGGCATCAAGTTCTCCGATGTGGCCGGCGAGGATGAGGCCAAGGACAACCTGAAGGAGATCGTGGAGTACCTCCATGACCCCAGCAAATACCGGGAGATCGGTGCCACCATGCCCAAGGGCGTGCTGCTGGTGGGCCCTCCCGGAACCGGCAAGACCATGCTGGCCAAGGCCGTGGCCGGCGAGGCCAACGTGCCCTTCTTCTCCATGTCCGGCTCGGAATTCGTGGAGATGTTCGTGGGCATGGGCGCCAGCAAGGTCCGGGACCTGTTCAAGCAGGCCAAGGAAAAGGCCCCCTGCATCGTGTTCATCGACGAGATCGACGCCATCGGCCAGAAGCGGAACTCCGGCGCCTACGGCGGCAACGACGAGCGGGAGCAGACCCTGAACCAGCTGCTGACAGAGATGGACGGCTTTGAGGAGAACACCGGCGTCATCATCCTGGCGGCCACCAACCGGCCCGAGTCCCTGGACCCGGCCCTGACCCGGCCCGGCCGGTTTGACCGGCGGGTGCCTGTGGAGCTGCCGGACCTGAAGGGGCGGGAGGACATCCTGAAGGTCCACGCCAAGAAGATCAAGGTGGCGGAGGACGTGGACTGGGGCAAGGTGGCCCGGATGGCCTCCGGCGCCAGCGGCGCAGAGCTGGCCAACATCGTCAACGAGGCCGCCCTGCGGGCGGTGCGGGACGGCCGGCGCTTCGCCACCCAGGCGGACCTGGAGGAGAGCATCGAGGTGGTCATCGCCGGCTACCAGAAGAAGAACGCCATCCTGACGGACCAGGAGAAGAAGGTGGTGGCCTACCACGAGATCGGCCACGCCCTGGTGGCGGCCAAGCAGACCAACTCCGCTCCGGTGCAGAAGATCACCATTGTGCCCCGGACCTCCGGCGCCCTGGGCTACACCATGCAGGTGGACGAGGGCAACCACTATCTGATGAGCAAGGAGGAGCTGGAGAACAAGATCGCCACCCTCACCGGCGGCCGGGCCGCCGAAGAGCTGGTGTTCCACTCCGCCTCCACCGGCGCCTCCAACGACATCGAGCAGGCCACCAAGCTGGCCCGGGCCATGATCACCCGGTACGGCATGAGCGATGACTTCGACATGGTGGCCCTGGAGACCGTGCAGAACCAGTACCTGGGCGGGGACACCTCCCTGGCCTGCTCCGCCGAGACGGCGGCCAAGATCGACCAGCAGGTGGTGGAGCTGGTGAAGCGCCAGCACGAGAAGGCGGACAAGATCCTCTCCGAGAACCGGGAGAAGCTGGATGAACTTGCCAAGTACCTGTATGAAAAGGAGACCATTACCGGCGACGAGTTCATGGAGATCCTGAACAAGTGAACTTTCCCCGTGAGAAGCGGAAAAGAGGAGGAGCCGAAAGGCCCCTCCTCTTTTGCTGTCTCACAGTCCCAGTCCATAGATCCGGTTGGCGTTGTCAAAGAACACCGCCTCGTGGTACGGCTCCGGCACCAGCCGGGCAACAAAGCCAATATATTCGCCTAAATTGACAATAGGCCAGTCAGTGCCAAACATCACTTTGTCCCAGCACTGGATGGCGGTGAGCCAGGTGCGCAGCAGGGACACGTAGCCCGCCTGCTCCCGGAAGTACGCGTCCAGGTCCACCCGGCCCTCCAGCAGGCCGGACAGGTCCGCGGCCACGTTGGGGTTCTTCTCCACCACCGCCGCCGCGGACTCCAGAAAGGGGTTGCCGAAGTGGCACATGACGAACCGGGTGTCCGGGTGGCCTGCCGCAACCTCATCCAGGGCCAGGGGATGGCAGTATTTCAGGTGGGCCTGGGGAAAGGACGTCAGCCCCATGTGGACGGCCACCGGCTTGCCATACCGGGCCGCCAGGCAGTAGATGGGCTCGTACATGGGGTCAGACAGGGAGACCTTGTTGTAGCCGGGGTACAGCTTCACGCCGCAGCAGCTCTCCCGCCGCAGGTGCTCCTCCACCCGGTCCGGCAGGTCCGCCACCGCCCGGCCGCCCTGGGTGACGCCGCTGTCCAGCCCCACGCAGTAGTGGAACAGGTCGGCGGGGCAGCGGCCCTGGACGTCCAGGCCGTAGTTGCCCATGACCACGCCGTGGACGATGTCCAGCTGGCCGTAGACCTCCCGCAGGTGGCGGACGGTGCCGTGGTGGCCCACCTGGCGGGCCATCTCCTCGGCGGAGTCCTCGGTAAACAGATGCAGATGGGCGTCGATGATCTTCATGCCCGCAGTTCTCCTTCCAGACCGCCCCGGCGCAGCGGGGCGGCGATGTGTTCAACACCGCTATTATAGCAGACTCCGCCGCCGGCGCAAGTCCCAAGCGCACCAGTCCGCCAATGAAAAAAGCACAGAGGTCAGTGACCTCTGTGCTTTTCCTTTCGGCGCATCTGCCGCAGCTGGAACTTCCGGGCTTCCTCTGCCTCCCGCTGCTGACGGGTGCGGGTGAGGCGGGCCTGTTTCCCCTGCTCCTGCTGGAGCTTCAGGGCCTGCTGGGCCTTGGTGCCGATGCCCCCGGTCCGGGTCGCCTGCCGGGCCTCCCGCTGGCGCCGCTTGGGGCTTTGGGGAGCGTCCGGGCTGGCTGTCCCCGGCCGGGGCGGGCTGAATCGCAGCGTCCGCCAGTGTTCCAGGAGATAGGCGTAGATCTCCTGGTCCCGGGGCTCTCCGCCGAAGACGATCCGGCAGACAGAGTACCCCGCGTCGTCCTCCCGCTCGTACAGGCCGATCCAGAAGGGATCGTCGAACAGGATGGTGAGCTTGCTGATGCCCATATGGTGCCCTCCTTTGAATGACTCTCACAAAGAACGGACAACCAAGGAGGCAGGTTACTGACGGCCAGCAGCCGCTCCCGGACTACCAACCGGGACGTGTTTTTATCTTTGCCCTATCAGCATATCACAGCGGAAAAGAGCTGGCAAGGCCTCATTCCAGGGCCACATAGCCGGTCTGCTGGATGAGCCGCTGGCCCTGGTCCGACAGGATCCAGTCCAGGAAGGCGGCAACGGTCCGGTCCCGTTCTTCCAAGGGCGGTTCCCCGATCGGGGAGGCGGTGACGGCGTAGAAGGTCTCCGTGATGGGATACGTCCCGTCCCGGATGGTCTCCCGGGTGGGCTCCACCCCATCCAGAGCCAGCAGGCGGATGTCCCCGCTCTCCACCATCTCCGTGGCGTAGAAGCGGAAGGAGAAGCCGATGGCATTGCGGTAGTTCCGGTAGCTGGCCACCTCCTGGATGATGCCGCCCATAGTGCCCACCCGGTCCTCCAGCTCCGGTTCCAGCAGGGGCAGGCCCTCCATCAGCCGCTCCAGGGCGGACTGGCTGCCGCTGTCCTCCGCCCGCTGGAAGGGACGGATGGTCTGGTTCTCGCCGCCCACCTCCCGCCAGTTGGTGATCTGGCCGGTGTAGATACCCCGGATCTCCTCCACCGTCAGCTCCGTCACCGGGTTGCGGCTGTTGACGAAGAACACGAAGGCCTCCCGGCCGATGGGGGTCAGGTGGTATTCCATGCCTGCCTCCGCGGCCGCATCCAGCTGGGCCTGGGAGGGGGCGGCGGCAAACACGATGTCTGTGGTGCCGTCCAGCAGCCGCTCGTAGGCGGTGATGGTGCCGTCGCACCGGATGATGCCCTGGGTGCTGTACAGGATGGCATCATCGCCGGTCGGCTCCGGGTACACTGCCTGGACAAAGGCGGAATAGACCGGATACAAGGCCGTAGCCCCGTCCAGGGTCAGGTTCCGGGCCTCCTGGAAATCCAGCCGCAGAGTGGAGGGCTCCTCCAGCCATACGGCCTTGGTATCTTCCGCAAAGGGGGCATACTCCCGCAGCAGATCGGCCCGACCGTCCTCTACGGTGGGGATGCTGGCCCGCCAGGCGCCGAAGCCGCAGTAAGCGAGACACAGCGCGAGGACGCAGAGAGTCCCCAGCCCCATCCACCGCTTGGCCCGCCGGGGCAGCCACCGCCGCCCCGCCAGGACGATCACCGCCAGGGGCAGGGACACCACTACCCAGGCCGTCAGGGAATACTGGACATAGGGCGGCCAGCCGGAGAGGCCGGCAAACAGCATGGCAATCAAAAGCGCGCCGCCGTAAAAGACCACAACGAACACCGCCAGGATCAAAGATGACAGCAGATCTTTCCACGGAACCTTCATGGCACCCCCTCCTTTGCCATGAGTATATCGTAATTTTGACACATTGTCCATGATCCGAGCGGCATCTGCAACGAAAAAGATCGCCCGGTACGCATATGGAAACCGGCCGGACTTTTGTCCGGCCGGTTTGGCGTTTTGGAATCAGCTCCGCTGATTCCCAGAATTGGTGGTATTCTTCAGCAGCACATCATGGGCGCCGCCGCACCCCACGGGGCAGGCCCCGCGGGGACCCCGCATTTGATCGTAACCAGCCAGGCAGAGCCCGGCTGGTGCAAGGTTTTGCATCGCAAAACGCTTGGACCCGCTGCCGCGGGAGGTCGGGCGGCGGAACGGCAGTCCCGCTGTCAGCTCCGCTGATTTCCAGAATTGGTGGTGTCCTTCAGCAGCACATCATGGGCGCCGCCCTCCACGATGGAGACGGAGGACACCAGGGTCAGCTTGGCCTTCTGCCGCAGCTCCGGAATGGTCAGTGCCCCGCAGTTGCACATGGTGGACCGCACCTTGGCCAGGGTGGTGGCCATGCCGTCGGACAGCTTGCCGGCGTAGGGCACATAAGAGTCCACGCCCTCCTCAAAGGAAAGCTTGGCCGCCCCGCCCAGGTCGTACCGCTGCCAGTTCCGGGCCCGGGCGCTGCCCTCGCCCCAGTACTCCTTCATATAGCTGCCGCCGATGAGGACCTTGCTGGTGGGGGACTCGTCGAACCGGGAGAAGTACCGGCCCAGCATGCAGAAATCCGCCCCCATGGCCAGGGCCAGGGTGATGTGGTAGTCCTGGACGATGCCGCCGTCGGCGCAGATAGGCACGTAGACGCCGGTCTCCTCAAAATACTTGTCACGCTCCGCCGCCACGTCGATGACCGCCGTGGCCTGGCCCCGGCCGATGCCCTTGGTCTCCCGGGTGATGCAGATGGAGCCGCCGCCGATGCCCACCTTCACGAAGTCGGCGCCGCAGTCCGCCAGGAAGCGGAAGCCCTCGCCGTCCACCACGTTGCCGGCGCCCACCTTCACGGTGTCCCCGTACCGGCTGCGGATCCAGGCCAGGGTCCGCTTCTGCCACTCGGAGTAGCCCTCGGAGGAGTCGATGACCAGCACGTCCGCGCCGGCTTCCACCAGGGCGGGCACCCGGTCCTCGTAGTCCCGGGAGTTGATGCCGGCGCCCACCACATACCGCTTCTGGCTGTCCAGCAGCTCCAGGGGATTGCCCTTGTGGGCGTCATAGTCCTTGCGGAACACGAAGCTCACCAGGTGTCCATCCGCGGAGACGATGGGCAGGGCGTTGAGCTTGTGGTCCCAGATGATGTCGTTGGCGGCCTTCAGGCTGGTGCCCTCCGGCGCGGTGATCAGCTGGTCCGCCGGGGTCATGAAGTCCCGGACCGGCGTGGCCGGGTCCATGCGGCTGACCCGGTAATCCCGGCTGGTGACCAGGCCCAGCAGCTTGCCGGTGCCGGTGCCGTCGTCGGTGACCGCCATGGTGGAGTGGCCGGTCCGCTCCTTCAGGGCCAGCACGTCCGACAGGGTGTCGCCGGTGCGGAGGTTGGAGTCGCTGGTGACGAAGCCCGCCTTGTAGTTCTTCACCTTCCGCACCATCTCCGCCTGCTGCTCGATGGGCTGGGAGACGTAGATGAAGGCGATGCCGCCCTCCTTCGCCAGGGCGATGCCCATCTGCTCCCCGGACACCGCCTGCATGACGGCGGAGACCATGGGCACGTTCATGGTAAGGGACGGCTCCTCTCCCCGGCGGTATTTCACCACCGGGGTCTTGAGGGAGACGTTGGCAGGAATGCACTCCGAGGAGGAGTAGCCGGGCACCAGCAGGTACTCGCTGAAGGTCCGGGAGGGTTCAGAGAAAAAATATGCCATGGGGCCACCTCAATTCATCAGATTTGAACGCTCAGCCTACAGGTCCAGCTGGAAGAACAGCGTGGAATCCACGGGGCTGTCGTTGTAGCAGGGGATCTCGTAAAAGCCCAGCCGCCGGTAGAGGCGGACGGCCTCCTCCAGGGCGGGCAGGGTGTCCAGCAGCAGATGGTGATAGCCCAGCTGCCGGGCGTCGTCGGTGAGTTTCCGGATCAGCCGCCGGGCAATGCCGCGGCCCCGGTATTCCGGGCGGACGTAGAGGCGCTTCATCTCGCACCGCGCTCCGTCCAGCCGCCGCAGGGCGATGCACCCGGCGGCGGTGCCGTCTGGCAGCCGGGCCAGATACAGCCGGCCGTCCGGCGGGCCGTACTTGGCGGCGGGGTCACGGACCTCGTCGTCATAGTGCTGGATGTCCAGATAGCGCTGGAAGGAGGGATCACAGGCCACCAGCATGGCGGTGTAGGCCGCGAACAGGGCCCGGATCTCGTCCAGGGCGCCGTATGCCGGCTCGATGGTCACGGATGTGTCCACGTCTGCCACCTCCCAACAGAGTTTTCGTTAGCATACCCGCTTTCCGCCGGGCCTGTCAAGGTCACAGGGAGAAATAGTCCCGTGCCGCCTGGAACAGGCCCAGATCGTAGCTGCCGGGGACGTTGCGGTACAGATGGGGGCCCACCCGCTCGCTGTGGCCCATCTTGCCGAGGACCCGGCCGTCGGGGGAGGTGATGCCCTCCACCGCCCAGACGGAGCCGTTGGGGTTGCCGTCGATGTCCAGAGTGGGATTGCCCTCCAGGTCCACGTACTGGGTGGCGATCTGGCCGTTTTCCGCCAGCTGGGCCAGGAGCTCCGGCGGGCAGAGGAACCGCCCCTCCCCGTGGGAGATGGGGACGCTGACGATGTCGCCCACCTGGACGTTTGCCAGCCAGGGGGACCGGTTGGAGGCCACCCGGGTCCGGACGATCCGGGACTGGTGGCGGCCGATGACGTTGTAGGTCAGAGTGGGGCAGGAATCGTCCGTGTCCCGGATCTCGCCGAAGGGCACCAGCCCCAGCTTGATAAGGGCCTGGAAGCCGTTGCAGATGCCCAAGGCCAGGCCGTCCCGGTTTTGCAGCAGGTCCATCACCGCGTCGGAAGCCTGGGGGGACCGGAGGAAGGCGGTGATGAACTTGCCGGAGCCGTCCGGCTCGTCGCCGCCGGAGAAGCCGCCGGGCAGGAAGAGGATCTGGCTCTCCCGGGCCGCCTGGGCAAACCGGGCGGCGGATTCCGCCACCTTGGCGGGGGTCTGGTTGTTCAGCACCAGAATCTCCGGTGTGAGGCCCGCCCGGAGCACCGCCCGGGCGCTGTCATACTCGCAGTTGGTGCCGGGGAACACGGGAATGAGCACCTTCGGCCTCGCCGCGCCCGCCCTGGGGGCGGCACGGGAGAAGGCCGGTGCCTCCAGCACCGGCACCGGCGCGGGATCGGCGGGGGTGCGGCTGGGGTACACGTCCTCCAGCACGGACTCGTTGAGGGAGAGCAGCTCGTCGATGGGGGCGGAGTCACCGCCGAGGGCGATCACCGGCTCCGCTGTGGTGATGCCGATGCGCTTGGCGCAGGACAGATCCACATCCTCGGTCAGCTCTGCCACGATGGCGCCGGGCCGGGGGATGTACCAGAGGGAAGGCTCCCCCTTGTCCGCGGCAAAGCCGATGCGGTTGCCGAAGGACATCTCCATGACCGCCTCCGCCATGCCGTGCTCCACCGCCCAGGCAGACTTGACTTTACCCGCCCGGCACAGCTGGTGGAAGTCCTCCCAGACGGCCCGCTGGGCCGCGGCGGAGCCATCGGACTGGAACAGATACACCGGATGCCCCGCTTCCTTGAACTCCGGGGACAGCACCTCGCCGGCCAGAATGGGGGCGATGGCAAAGGAGATCAACGTGGGGGGCACATCCAGGTCGTTGAAGGTGCCGGACATGGAGTCCTTGCCGCCGATGGCCGCCGCGCCGAAGTCCAGCTGGGCGTCCAGGGCCCCCAGCAGGGCAGCGAAGGGCTTGCCCCAACGGCGGGGGTCGTCCCGGAGCTTTTCAAAGAACTCCTGGAGGGTGAGATAGGCCTTCCGGTAGTCCGCCCCGGCGGCCACCAGCTTGGCAAGGGACGTGACCACGCCGTGGTAGGCCCCCCGGTAGGGATCGGCGGACATCTCGTATGGGTCAAAGCCCCAGGCCATGACGCTGGCCTGATCCGTCTCCTGCCCCGGCAGCACCGGCAGCAGGGCGGCCATCACCTGGGTGGGGGTCCTCTGGTACTTGCCGCCGAAGGGCATCAGCACACTGCCGCAGCCGATGGTGGCGTCGAACCGCTCCGCAAGGCCCCGGCGGGAGGCGGATTGCAGGCTGGACGCTATCTCCCGCAGGGAGGTGAAGTCTGTTCGGCCCAAAGCAGGACTGTCCGCCGGAGCAACCGATGCCTGGGCGTGCTTCACCGCGCCGTTGGTGTTCAGAAAGTCCCGGCTCAGATCCACGATGGTTTTTCCCCGCCAGCGCATCACCATCCGGGGGGATTCCGTCACCACTGCTACGGGATACGCCTCCAGATTCTCCGCGTCCGCGGCGGCGATGAACCTGTCTGCGTCGCCGGGGGCCACCACCACCGCCATCCGCTCCTGGGACTCGGAGATGGCCAGCTCTGTGCCGTCCAGGCCGTCATACTTCTTCCGCACCGCGTCCAGGTCGATGTCCAGACCGTCCGCCAGCTCGCCCACGGCCACGCTGACGCCGCCGGCGCCGAAGTCGTTGCACCGCTTGATGAGCCGGGTGACGTCCCCGTCCCGGAACAGCCGCTGGATCTTCCGCTCCTCCGGGGCATTGCCCTTCTGGACCTCACTGGCCATGGTGGTGAGGGACTGCTTGTTGTGGCTCTTGGAGGAGCCGGTGGCGCCGCCGATGCCGTCCCGGCCGGTGCGGCCTCCCAGCAGGATCACCACGTCCCCGGGCGCGGGCCGTTCCCGGACCACGTTCTCCGCCGGGGCGGCAGCCACCACCACGCCGCACTCCAGATGCTTGGCGAGATAGCCCTCGTGGTACACCTCGCTGACCAGCCCCGTGGCCAGGCCGATCTGGTTGCCGTAGGAGGAGTAGCCCGCGGCGGCGGTCTGGGCGATCTTCCGCTGGGGCAGCTTGCCGGGCAGGGTCTCTGCCACCGGTGTCCGGGGATCGCCGCAGCCGGTGAACCGCATGGCCTGGTGGACGTAGGCCCGGCCGGACAGGGGGTCCCGGATGCAGCCGCCGATGCAGGTGGCTGCGCCGCCGAAGGGCTCGATCTCCGTGGGGTGGTTGTGGGTCTCGTTCTTGAACAGTAACAGCCAGTCCTGGGATTTGCCGTCCACCTGGGCGGTGACGTGGATGGAGCAGGCGTTGATCTCCTCGCTCTCGTCCAGCTCCGGCAGCGCGCCCCGCCGCTTCAGAACCTTGGCGCCGATGGTGGCGATGTCCATCAAGGTCTGGGGCCGCTTTGCCGCCTTCTCCGTCCCGTAGACCTCCTCCCGGGCGGCCAGGTACCGGTCATAGGCGGCCTGGACCGCCGGGTCGTGGATCTCCACGCTGTCCAGATGGGTGGAGAAGGTGGTGTGGCGGCAGTGGTCGGACCAGTAGGTATCCACCACCCGGATCTCCGTCAGGGTGGGCTCCCGGTGCTCCGTGTCCCGGAAGTAGGCCTGTAAAAACGCCAGATCCTCCAGGTCCATGGCCAGCCCCAGCTTCTCCAGCAGGGCGGCAAGGCCGCGGCGGTCCAGGGCGATGAAGCCGGAGATGGTCTCCACGTCCACCGGGACGGCGGCCTCCGCCGCCAGGCTCTCCGGCAGGTCCAACGAGGCCTCCCGGCACTCCACCGGGTTGAGGACGTATTGCTTCACCGCCGCCGCGTCCGCCGCCGTCAGGGGGCCGAACAGCAGGTAGACCTTGGCGGTGCGGACCGTGGGCCGCTCCCCCTGGGTCATCAGCTGGATGCACTGGGCGGCGGAGTCCGCCCGCTGGTCGAACTGCCCCGGCAGGGGCTCCACGCCGAAGGCGATGCAGTCCCCGGCGGGCAGGGCCGCGGCGTCGTCGTCCACCTGGGGCTCGGAGAACACCGTCCCCACCGCCCGGCGGAAGGCGGCCTCGTCCAGCCCCTCCACGTCGTAGCGGTTCAGCAGGCGCAGGTCCTCCAGAGCGGAGACGCCCACCACGGTCCGCAGCTCATGCAGCAGGCTCTGGGCCTCCTGCCGGAGCCCCGGCTTCTTTTCCACATAGATCCGTCTTACCATCGTATGACCTCCCGGCGCCGGTCAGGCGCTTGATAACATGAGATTCAGTCCGCCAGGGCCGCCAGCGCCCGCCGGCCGATGTCATGGCGCAGGTACTTGCCGTCAAAGTCCACCGTCTCCGCGGCAGCGTAGGCGTCGGCCAGGGCCTGCCGCAGAGTGGGGCCGGTGGCGGTGACGCCCAGCACCCGGCCGCCGCTGGTGACCAGGTTCCCGTCCGCCAGCCTGTCCCCGGCGTGGTAGATGGTCACGTTCCCCGGCAGGGAAGCGGGCAGGGAGATGGCTTTGCCCTTCTCATAGTGCCCCGGATACCCGCCGGAGGCCAGGATCACGCAGGCGGCGGAAGCGTGCCGCCACTCCACGGTCAGCTGGCCCAGGGTCTCGTTCTCCACCGCCTGCATGACGGTCAGCAGATCCGTCTTCAGCAGGGGCAGCACCACCTGGGTCTCCGGGTCCCCGAAGCGGCAGTTGTACTCGATGACCTTGGGCCCGTCGGGGGTCAGCATCAGGCCGAAGTACAGGCAGCCCTTAAAGGGGCAGCCCTCCGCCCGCATGGCGGCCAGGGTGGGCAGGAAGATGGTGTCCATGCACACCTGGGCGATGTCCTCCGTGTAGCAGGGGTTGGGGGCCACGGTGCCCATGCCGCCGGTGTTGGGGCCAGTGTCGCCGTCTCCTGCCCGCTTGTGGTCCATCGAGCTGACCATGGGGGCGATGGCGGTGCCGTCGGTAAAGGCCAGGACACTGACCTCCGGCCCGGTCAAAAACTCCTCGATCACCACCCGGCTGCCGGAGTCCCCGAAGGCCCGGTCCTCCATGATGGTCTTGACGGCTGCCTCCGCCTCCTCATAGGACCGGGGGATCAGCACCCCCTTGCCCAACGCCAGGCCGTCCGCCTTGATGACGATGGGGAAGGAGGCGGTTTTCAAAAAGTTCAGCGCCTTTTCCGGCGCATCAAACACCTCATACCGGGCGGTGGGGATGTGGTATTTTTTCATCAGGTCCTTGGCAAAGACCTTGCTGGCCTCGATCCGGGCGGCCTTGGCGTCAGGCCCGAAGCAGGGGATGCCGATGGCGTGGAGCCGGTCCACACACCCCAGGGCCAGTGGATCGTCCGGCGCCACCACCGCGAAGCCGATGGCATGGGAGGCGGCGAAATCCACGATGGCGTCGATGTCCGTGGCGGCGATCTCCGGTACGCACACCGCGTCGGCGGCGATGCCGCCGTTGCCCGGCAGGGCGTAGATGGTCTCCACCGCCGGGTTTTCCTTCAGCTTTTTAATGATGGCGTGTTCGCGGCCTCCGCCGCCAACCACGAGAAGATTCATGTTGTCACAGCCTTTCTTAATGATGAAAGAGTCTCATCCCCGTAAAGCACATGGTCATGCCGTACTTGTTGGCCGTGGCGATGACGTTGTCGTCCCGGATGGAGCCGCCGGGCTCGGCGATGTACTGGACACCGGATTTCCGGGCCCGCTCCACGTTGTCGCCGAAGGGGAAGAAGGCGTCGGAGCCGCAGGTGACGCCGGAGAGAGTGGCGATCCAGGCCTTTTTCTCCTCCGCCGTCAGCACTTCGGGCTTCACGGCAAAAGTCTGCTGCCAGACGCCCTCCGCCAGCACGTCCTCGTACTCGTCGGAGAGGTACACGTCGATGGCGTTGTCCCGGTCCGGGCGGCGGATGTTCTCCACGAACTGCAATCCCAGCACCTTGGGGTGATGCCGCAGCCACCAGGTGTCCGCCTTGCTGCCCGCCAGCCGGGTGCAGTGGATGCGGCTCTGCTGTCCCGCCCCCACGCCGATGGCCTGGCCGTCCTTCACGTAGCAGACGGAGTTGGACTGGGTGTACTTCAGGGTGATGAGGGCCACGATCATGTCCCGCTTGGCCGCCGCCGGCAGGTCTTTGTTCTCTGTGACGATGTTGTTCAGCAGGTCCTCGCTGATGGCGAAATTGTTCCGCCCCTGCTGGAAGGTGACGCCGAACACGTCCTTGTACTCCTGGGGGGCGGGGACGTAGGCCGGGTCGATCTGCACGATGTTGTAATTGCCCTTCTTCTTGGTTTTCAGGATCTCCAATGCCTCGTCGGTATAGCCGGGGGCGATGATGCCGTCGGACACCTCCAGCTTCAGATACCGGGCGGTGGCGGCGTCGCACACGTCGGAGAGGGCCGCCCAGTCCCCATAGGAGCACAGCCGGTCCGCCCCCCGGGCCCGGATGTAGGCGCAGGCGATGGGGGACAGGTCCGCGTCAGGCTCCACAAAGTACATCTGCCGCTCCACGTCGGTCAGGGGCTCGCCCACGGCGGCGCCGGCGGGGGACACGTGCTTGAAGGACGCGGCGGCGGGCAGGCCCGTGGCGGCCTTCAGCTCCCGCACCAGCTGCCAGGAGTTCAGAGCGTCCAGAAAGTTGATGTACCCCGGCTTGCCGTTCAGCACCGTGAGGGGCAGGTCGGACCCGTCCCGCATGAAGATGCGGGCGGGCTTCTGGTTGGGGTTGCAGCCGTATTTCAGTTCCAGTTCGTTCATGCCTGGGGCTCCTTTCCGTGATACTTGTTGATGATCCGCTGCTGGAAGGCCTGGGTCTCCAGGTCTGTGAACCGGACAAAGAGGGAGATCTTGTTATCCTCGTCCAGGGCGCTCCACACGGCGCCGGTGAGGGCGTCGATATCCCCCTCGATGGCCACCTGCTCCGGCTCTCCGGCAAAGGAGGGCAGGGGCGTGCCGTCTCCGGCGTAGGTGTGGAGGAAGTGGCCGGTCCCCGGCTGGCCCGGGTACTCAAAGGTCTGCCGCAGGCAGCGCCTGCCGGTCTCGTCTGCGGATTTCAGGATGGACAGCTTGTAGCTGCCGTTGGGCCCCAGCAGGCCGGAGATCCGGGGCGTCCAGTTGGGGCCGTCCGGCTCGAATTCCCGGGTGCGGAGGGCCTGCTCCATGGGGAGGCCCTGCTTCAGAAACTCCAGGATGGTGTCTGTCTGGTCCCCGTTGGTGACGATGAGCCCCCGGCCCATCTGCCGCACGGGATGGTAGATGATGAGGCTGGGGTCCTCCATCTTGGCGGGGTCCGCCGCCTCCGTGCGGATGCCGTCCGGCTCCTCCGCGAAGATCCGGTTGCGGCTGTTGGCACTGCGGCCCATGATGAAGTAGACGGCCACGGACGCTTTCCCGTCCGCCGTCTGGCCCAGCACGATCCCCCGGCCGGGGTAGGGGTTGGAGCGCAAAAGCGCGCACAGATCCTGTTTCACAGGTGATCCTCCTTTTCCGCGGCGATGTGGGCGGACAGCTGCTCCACGGCACGGGGCAGCAGCACCCACTCCGCCTGTTCCATGACTCTCCGCTGCAGCGTCTCCGGCGTGTCCCCCGGCTGCACCTCCACCGCCTTCTGCAGCAGGATGCGGCCCCCGTCGGGGATCTCATTCACCAGGTGGACGGTGGCGCCGGTGACCTTCACGCCCCGCTCCAGCGCCGCCTGATGGACCCGCAGCCCATAGAATCCCTTCCCGCAGAAGGCGGGGATCAGGGAGGGGTGGACGTTGACGATCCGGTCCGGCCACCGCCGGACGAAGTCCGAGGACAGAATGGACAGGAACCCGGCCAGAACGATCAGGTCCACCTGATACTCCGTCAGCTTTCGCGTCAGCGCCGCCTCGAACCCGGCGGGGCCCAGCTCCTTCCGGGACACGGCAAAGGCGGGGACGCCCCGGCGCCCGGCCCGCTCCAGGGCAAAGGCGTCCGGATTGCTGGAGAGGACCAGCACAATCTCCCCGCGGGGGAGGGACCCTGCCGCCTGGGCGTTGAACAGCGCCTCCAGATTGGTGCCGCCGCCGGAGACCAACACGGCGATGCGGGCCTTGTTCAGCATAGCACCACCCGCTCCTCTCCGGGGACGATCTCGCCCATCACATAGCCGGGGCAGCCGTGGTCCGCCAGAGCGGAGAGAGCATGGTCCACCGTCTCCCTGGAGACGATCACCGCCATGCCCACCCCCATATTGAAGGTGTTGAACATGTCCCGCTCCGGGATGCGGCCCGTCTCCTGGAGCAGCTTGAAGATGGGCGGCGTCCGGAGGGCGGCCTTTTCGATTTTGGCCGTCATCCCCTCCGGCAGGCACCGGGGAATGTTCTCGAAGAAGCCGCCGCCGGTGATGTGACTGATGCCGTGGACATCTGCCGCGCTGATGGCCGCCAGCACCGGCTTCACATAGATGCGGGTGGGGGTCAGCAGGGCGTCCCCCAGACTCTCCCCCAGGTCCTCACAGTGGACCGTCAGGTTGGCGTGCTCCACGTGAAAGACCTTCCGCACCAGGGAGAAGCCGTTGGAGTGGAGGCCGGAGGAGGGCAGGGCCAGGACCACATCCCCGGGCCGGACCCGGTCCGGGGCGATGATCTGGGGCTTGTCCACGATGCCCACGGCGAAGCCCGCCAGGTCATAGTCCTCGGCAGCCATGATGCCGGGGTGCTCGGCGGTCTCCCCGCCGATGAGGGCACAGCCCGCCTGGACGCAGCCCTCCGCCACGCCGGAGACGATGGAGGCCACCTTCTCCGGCTTGTTTTTGCCGATGGCGATGTAGTCCAGGAAGAACAGGGGCTTCGCCCCGCAGCAGATGATGTCGTTGACGCACATGGCCACGCAGTCCACGCCCACGGTGTCGTGCCGGTCCAGCAGCTGGGCGATGCGGATCTTGGTGCCCACCCCGTCAGTGCCGGATACCAGCACTGGTTCCGTCATGCCGGTCAGATCCGGGGCGAACAGCCCCCCAAAGCCGCCGATACCGGACACCACGCCGGGGATCATCGTCCGGGCCACATGGGGGCCCATGAGCTTTACGCCTTTGTATCCGGCGGTGATGTCCACTCCCGCCTTCCGGTAGCTCTCCGAATAGCTCTCCATGTCAGAGTTTCCCCCTCTCACTGATCTTGCACTCAAAGCGGTCCTTGCCGCCGTCCTGGGGCACCGCGGTGGGATAACCGCCGCCGAAGCACGCGGTGCAGAAGCCGCATTCCGTATTGTCCGCCAGCTTCACCACGTCCTGCAAGCTCAAATACCCCAGGGAGTCCACGCCGATGATTTCCGCGATCTCCTCCACCGAGTGGTTGTTGGCGATGAGCTTGGTGGGGTCGTCGATGTCCGTGCCGTAGTAGCAGGCGGCCACGAAGGGCGGCGCGCTGACCCGCATATGGATCTCCCTGGCCCCGGCCTTGCGGAGCAGCTGGATGGTCCGGCGGCAGGTGGTGCCCCGGACGATGGAGTCGTCGATCAGCACCACCCGCTTCCCCTCCACCACGGAGCGGATGGGGTTCAGCTTGATGTTGACCTCGTTTTCCCGCATGGCCTGGGTGGGGGAGATGAAGGTGCGGCCGATATACTTGTTCTTGATGAAACCCATGCCGTAGGGGATGCCGCTCTGCCGGGCATAGCCCAGGGCGGCGTCCAGGCCGGAGTCCGGCACGCCGATGACGATGTCCGCCTGGACCGGGTGCTCCAGGGCCAGGAAGGCCCCGGCCCGCTGCCGGGCCACGTGGACGCTGGACCCGTCGATGACGGAGTCCGGCCGGGCGAAGTAGATGAACTCGAACACGCACAGCCGCTTGGGGACCTTGCCGCAGTGGCGGGTGTCGGACTTCACGCCGGACTTGTCCGCCACCACGATCTCCCCGGGCAGGATGTCCCGCTCGAACTGGGCGCCGATGGCGTCCAAGGCGCAGGACTCGGAGGCGAACACCACGCCCCCGTCCCGCAGCCGGCCCATGCACAGCGGCCGGAAGCCGTGGGGGTCCCGGACGGCGATGAGCTTGGTGGGGGAGGAGATCACCAGGGAGTAGGCCCCCTCGATCCGGTCCATGGCGGCGGCCACCGCCTCCTCGATGGAGGGGGCGCGCAAACGCTCCTGGACGATGATGTAGGCGATGACCTCGGAGTCTGTGGTGGTCTGGAAGATGGAGCCCTGGCTCTCCAGCTCCTGGCGCAATGCGTGAGAGTTGGTGAGATTGCCGTTGTGGGCCAGGGCCATGCGGCCCTTGTAGTGGTTCACCAGGATGGGCTGGACATTGCGCTTATTGTCGGACCCGGTGGTGCCGTAGCGCACGTGGCCCACGGCGATGGTGCCTGTGCCCAGGGAGCGGAGCCGCTCCGCCGGGAACACCTCGCTGACGAGCCCCACGTCCCGGTAGGCGGTGAACACCCCGTCGTCGTTCACCGCGATGCCTGCGCTCTCCTGACCCCGGTGCTGGAGGGCATACAGGGCGTAGTAGGCCAGGGAGGCCACATCCGTCGTCTCCGGCGTATATACGCCGAACACGCCGCACTCCTCGTGGATATGGCGGGCCGGGAGCACGGCGGACAGCTCAGTCTGCGTCATGGGCCAGCAGTCTCTTCATGATCTCGGCGTAGGCGTCCTCCACGCCGCCCAGATCCCGGCGGAAGCGGTCCTTGTCCAGCTTTTCGTGGGTCTTTTCATCCCACAGACGGCAGGTGTCGGGGCTGATCTCGTCCGCCAGGACGATGGTGCCGTCAGACAGCCGGCCGAACTCCAGCTTGAAGTCCACCAGGATCACGCCGCACTCGGACCAGAAGGCCTTGAGGACGTCGTTGACAGCGAAGGCGTACTTCTTGATGGTATCGATCTCCTCCGCCGTGGCCAGCTTCAGGGCCAGGGCGTGGTAGCTGTTCAGCAGGGGATCCCCCAGCTCGTCATTCTTGTAGGAGAACTCGATGGTGGGGGCGTCAAACACGATGCCCTCCTCCACGCCGTAGCGCTTGGCGAAGGACCCGGCGGAGAGGTTGCGGATGATGACCTCCAGAGGCACGATGGAGACCTTCTTCACCAGGGTCTCCCGCTCACTCAGCTCCTTCACGAAGTGGGTGGGGATGCCGGCCTTTTCCAGCCGCCGCATCAGGGCATTGGTCATCTGATTGTTGATGACGCCCTTGCCGGCGATGGTGCCCTTTTTCAGGCCGTTGAAGGCGGTGGCGTCATCCTTGTAGTCCACGATGTACAGCTCCGGATCGTCGGTTTTAAAGACCTTCTTGGCTTTGCCCTCGTAGACTTGTTCCAGTTTCTGCATTGGTAAATCCCCCTTGTTGTAATTAGAAATTCGGAATTAGGAGTCAGGAGTTGCGGAGTCCGGCGGAGCCGGACCCATGGAAGGCATTCCGCCTGCAGCAGAAGATGCCATTAGAAGATATAAACACAGCTATCAGCGTAATTAGAAAAAGTGAAAGGAATGGGATGGAAAATCCGGAAGCGGGGGCCGCAGTGATGCGGCTCCGCGTTCCGGAGAACTTCTATTTGAAGGCCTCGCCCTGGAGCTTGGCGTCCTTGGCGGCGATCTGCTCCGCCATCTTCCGGCGCTCCGCCTCCAGCCGGGATGCCAGGGCGTCATCCTCCACCGCCAGGATCTGGGCGGCCAGGACGGCGGCGTTCTTGGCACCGTTCAGGGCCACCGTGGCCACCGGGATGCCGCTGGGCATCTGGACCGTGGACAGCAGGGCGTCCAGCCCGTCCAGGGCGCCTCCCTTCATGGGGATGCCGATGACGGGCAGGGTGGTGTTGGCGGCGAAGGCCCCCGCCAGATGGGCCGCCATGCCGGCGGCGCAGATCAGCACCCCAAAGCCGTTGGCCCGGGCGGAAGCGGCGAACTCCGCCGCCTGTGCCGGGGTCCGGTGGGCGCTGAAAATATGGGCCTCATAGGGGATGTTCAGGGCGCCCAGCTGGGTGCAGGCCCCCTGAACCACAGGCCAGTCTGAGTCGGATCCCATGATGACGGCGACTTTTTTCATGTACAGCACTCCTCTCTCTGCTTACAGCTTTTTCCGCATCACCGTGTGGCGGAAGATGCCATCCACAAAATACTCATTGGAGCAGAACACCGGATGGCCGTCGATGTCGTAGTCCACTTCATCCATATTCAGCAGCGGCGTGCCCATGGGCACCTGGAAGATCTCCGCCAGGGCGGCGTCCGCCACCGCGGGCCGCACATCCGTCAGATCCAGGTAGGGATAGATGCCGCAGAACCGCTGGAGGAAGTGGAAGATGGGCAGCTTGAAGTCCTGGATGGTGTAGTTCCCCTTGGCCAGGGCCTTCTCCACCACGTCCTCGCAGTAGATGGCGGGCTTGCCGTCAGCGGTGCACAGCCGGGCGATGCGGATGATGGGCGTGCCCTCCGGGATCTGGAGCTGGCCGGCGATCTTGGCGTCCGCCTCTCCGTCCGCCACCCGGACAAAGGCCACTGCGGGCTCACAGCCGCTCTGGCGGATCATGTCCAGAAACTCCACCTCGATGTCCATGCGGGTCTGGACATTCAGCACGTGGCGGTTGATGATGGTGCCCACTCCGTGGCGGCGGGTGATGAAGCCCTCCCGCTCCAGAGAGGCCAGAATGTCCCGCAGCTGGGTGCGGCTGATGCCCATCTTTTCCGCCAGGACGCTCTCCCGGGGCAGGCGCTCACAGTCTGCATATGCGCCGTCCTTCATGTCGGCAAGCAGCTGGGAGCGGATGGTCTTTGTCTGCATTGGCTGACCGCTCATTCTCACACCTCATTTCACAAATAGGTAGTACCACAAAGAGATCATACCTATTGTACCGAATTTGTCCGCCCGCCGCAACTGGCAGATTTGACAGAATTCCCCGCTCCGCCGCCGGGAGGCCTATCCAGTCTGCTGCCGGACAGGGCGCACGGGGACCGAGCGGGCGGGGCGGCGGTTTTTCGTGGGTTTTCACCGTGGACAACCGTCCGCGGGATGCTATAATGGAGGTGTCATGAGACAAAGAGAAGAAGGAGGCTGCCCCATGCACATTGTCGTTCTGGGCCAGGAGGCCCGCTATCAGGCCTACCGGCCCGCCATGCCGTTTCTCGACCAGCAGACGCCGGCCTTTCTGGACAAGGACAGCACAGAGGCGGAGATCGCCGCTGCGTCCCCGGAGGCGGAGGTGCTGTTCGTGGACGCCATCACGCCGGTGACCGCGTCATTGATGGACCGGCTGCCGAAGCTGCGGCTGATCCACTCCGAGGGGGTGGCCTATGACCGCATCGACCTGGACGCGGCCCGGCAGCGGAACATCTACGTCTGCAACAACAAGGGCTGCAACGCCGGCGCCGTGGCGGAGCAGGCCATTTTGCTGATGCTGATGCTCCTGCGCCACGCCCTCCCCGGGGACCGGGCGGTCCGGGAGGGGCGGCAGATGGAGATGAAGGAGCGGTACATGGTGGAGGGGATCACGGAGCTCTCCGCCTGCAAGGCGGGGCTGGTGGGCTTCGGCGACATCGGCCGGGCCACGGCGGAGCGGCTGGCTCCCTTCGGCTGTGAGCTGTACTACTACACCAGGCACCGCCGCGCTCCGGAGGAGGAGCGGAAGTACGGCGTCACCTATCTGCCGCTGGAGGAGCTGGCGGCGGCCTGCGACATCGTCAGCCTTCACTGCGCTGTCAACGACGAGACCCGGAACATGGTGGACGAGGATTTTCTGGCGCGGATGAAGCCCACGGCGTACCTCATCAACACCGCCCGGGGGGACCTGGTGGACAACGAGGCCCTGGCGCGGGCCCTGACGGAGGGCCGCATCGCCGGCGCCGGGCTGGACACCCTGGCCCCGGAGCCGGTGCCCGCCGGCCATCCCCTGACCGTCCTGCCGCCGGAGGTCCAGGACCGGGTGGCCCTGGCGCCCCACCTGGGGGGCATCACCGAGGCCGCCTTCCGCCGGGCCCACGCCCATATGTGGCGCAACGCGGAGCGCCTGGCGGCGGGGGAGCGGCCGGACTGCGTGGTCAACGGCCTGTGAGGCCCGGCGCACCGCAAAAAAATCCCGCCGGGATGAAACAAAACCGGCGGAAAAAACGTCTATATTTTATATAGGAACCATTCTGGAAATCTGGAGGAGTGTGACGCCTGATGAGACATCGCAGCGGTTGGATCGTGTGTCTGTGCCTGTGTGCCTGCCTGCTGCTGGCAGGGACTGCCGGCGCGGCGGACAGCGGCACCGGCCTGGTGAGCCGGGGCGCCTTTGTGGACGCGCTGTACGACGCCCACGTGGCCCACGGCGGGACGCCGGTGGTCAGTGACGGAACCGCTCCCTTCCGGGATGTGGGCTCCTGGTCCCCCTATTTTGAGGCGCTGTGCTGGGGCAAGGCCAGCGGCATCGCCAGCGGCTATTCCGGCGGGACCTTCCGCCCCGCCGAGCCGGTGAGCCGGCAGCAGGCGGCGGTGATGCTGTACCGCTACGCCCGGGTCACGGACCTTGCGGTGGAAGAGGGCAAGGGCCAGAAGCTGTCGGCCCATCAGGACGGGGCTGCCGTGCCGGCCTGGAGCAGGGAGGCGGTGGCCTGGGCCGCGGACCGGGGCCTGTGGTTCTCCGGCGGCGCCGAGACCCTGGCGGCGGGGGAGCCCGTCACCCAGGAGGAGCTGACGGTCCTGCTGGAGCGGCTGTACGCCGGCGGCATGGCCCCCGCGGCGGCGGACAGCCTGACCTCCGCGCCGGAGGGGCTGACCCTGGAGATCGTCAGCTGCTCTCCCACCGGAGCCACGCTGGAGCTGAAAAACGAGACGGAGCAGTGGTTCCGCTATGGCGAGAGCTATGGCCTGTACCGGCAGGTGAACGGCGGCTGGTATGAGATGAACGGAGAGATGGCCGTCACTGCCATTGCCCACAACCTGGGCCCCGGTGAAAGCCAGCAGCTCACCCGCAGCTGGGGCTATCTGGACTGGGCCGGGCTCCTGCCCGCCGCCACCTATGGCATCTCCGTCAGCGGGGAGCTGACAGAGGAGGCCTGGACGCTGGGCGGGGAGTCCGCCGAGGCCACGGTGTTTGCTACCTTTGCCATCCGATAAGAATCAGAAACAGGCGGCCGCCGGAGGTTCCGGC
>DWYU01000076.1 GCA_019118505.1 Candidatus Oscillibacter excrementavium | reverse complement strand
CGCGGAGGCACGAAGGTGCCGGAGCGCGACAAAAGGCGTTCTTTTCTTTTGGACCGTGCACGGCCCGTTTTCTTTTCGGCAAGACCGAAAAGAAAATGGGGGGTGCATTGCCCAGCTATCAACATAGCTGATTCCCCGCGTCCAATGGGACGCACCCCCAACATCCCCAGCGGAAACTGATTCTCCGTCCAACGGGACGGCTACATCACATCAATCAAACGAGGTAATGACATTATGGGTAAACTATTTGGCACAGACGGCATCCGCGGCGTGGTGGGGGAGAACCTCACCGCCGATCTCGCCTTCCGGGTGGGCCAGTCCATCGCCGCCGTGCTGATGGAGGACAAGGGCACCCGCCCCACCGTGGTCATCGGCAAGGACACCCGCATCTCCTCCGACATGCTGGAATCCGCCCTGATGGCGGGCATCTGCGACCTGGGGGGCGACGTGAAGCCGGTGGGCACCATCCCCACCCCGGCGGTGGCCTATCTCACCCGGCAGGAGCGGGCCGACGCCGGCATCGTCATCTCCGCCAGCCACAACCCCTATGAGCACAACGGCATCAAGGTGTTCAGCGGTCAGGGCTACAAGCTGACGGACAGCGTGGAGGCCCGGATCGAGGAGAAGATCCTCTCCGGCGCTCCCATGAAGCACCGCACCCGGGGGGAGATCGGCCGCCGCCACCACGGGATGCGCCAGCTGAAGCGGGACTACATCGACTTTGTGGCCTCCACCATCGAGTCGGACCTGGCGGGGCTGAAAATCCTGGTGGACTGCGCCAACGGCGCCGCCAGCGCCACCGCGCCGGAGCTGTTCGGCCGCTTCAAGGCCCGGACGGACTTCATCCACCGGGACCCGGACGGGGTGAACATCAACAGCCGCTGCGGCTCCACCCACCTGGAGGACCTGTCCGCCGCCGTGGTGAAGGGGGGCTACGACATCGGCGTGGCCTTTGACGGCGACGCGGACCGCTGCCTGCTGGTGGACGAGCAGGGGGGGACCATCGACGGCGACAAGGTCCTGGCCGTCTGCGCCCTGGACATGAAGCGCCGTGGGAAGCTCAACGGCAACACCCTGGTGGCCACGGTGATGAGCAACCTGGGGCTCCACGAGTTCTGCCGCAACAACGGCATCGACCTGATCTGCACCGACGTGGGGGACCGGAACGTGCTGGAGAAGATGCTGGAGCGGGACTACCGCATCGGCGGTGAGCAGTCCGGCCACACCATCTTCACCGACGTGGAGACCACCGGCGACGGGGAGGTGACGGCCCTGCAATTCCTGCAGGTCCTGGCCCGGTCCGGGGAGAAAGCCAGTTCCCTTGCCGGCTGCTGCGCCGTGTACCCCCAGGTGCTGGTGAATGTGGAGGTGCCCCACAGCGGCGGCGTGAAGGAGGCCATCATGGCGTCCCCCGCCCTGGCGGAGGCTGTGAAGCGGGAGGAGGAGGCCCTGGCCGGCGCCGGACGGGTGCTGGTGCGGCCCTCCGGCACCGAGGCGCTGATCCGGGTGATGGTGGAGGCCAAGACCACCGACATCGCCCAGACTGTGGCGGATCGGCTGGCAGATTTCATCAAATCGCAAAAAAACTGAAAATTTGATTTCCAATTTTTTTACAAATTGCTTGACATTTCACTGAATAGACAGGTATAATACGATATGTACAGTTCTAACGAGAAGACGCCCCAGCCCCTGGATCAGTGCAGCGATGAGACGCTGTGCGCACTAGTCTCCAACGGCTGCCGCGAGGCGGAGGAAACTCTGGTGACGCGGTACAACCGGCTGGTCCGCTCCTGCGCCCGCCCCTATTTTCTGGTGGGCGGCGACAGCGAGGACCTGACCCAGGAGGGGATGGTGGGCCTCCTCCACGCCGTCCGGGAATACGACGCCTCCAAGGAGGCCTCCTTCCGGACCTTCGCGGAAATCTGCATTCGAAACCGGCTGTATTCCGTCCTCCGGGCCGCCGCCCGGGATAAACATCTGGCGCTCAATCAGTCGGTCCCCTTGGATACACCCTTCTTTGACGGAAATTCCTACACCTCTGGTACCAGCGATCTGGCTCAGCGCGATCCCGAAGCGTATCTCATCGACAGGGAACACACCGCTGCCCTCTTATCCGGTGTCCGGAAACAGTTGTCCGAGTTTGAAGCAAAGATCTTGGGGTACTATTTAGACGGCCTTTCATGCAGGGAAATTGCCGAGACGGTCGGCAAGCCCCCCAAGTCCGTGGACAACGCCGTGCAGCGCATTCGGCGCAAGGTGGCACGGCAGCTTCTTTCCGGCGATCTCAGCGGAAGCTGAACGCAATATATTTTTCTTTTCAAAGAGAGGGTAACATCATGTACGAAGACAAGACCTTAGTTTGCAAGGAGTGCGGCAAGGAGTTCGTGTTCACCGCCGGTGAGCAGGAGTTCTACGCTGAGCGCGGCTTCCAGAACGAGCCCCAGCGCTGCAAGGCTTGCCGTGACGCCCGCAAGGCTGCCTCCCGCGGCCCCCGCGAGTACTTCACCGCTACCTGCGCTGCCTGCGGCGGCGAGGCCAAGGTGCCCTTCGAGCCCAAGTCCGATCGTCCCGTCTACTGCAGCGACTGCTTCGCCCGTATGCGCGGCGAGCAGAACTAATCTGCAACGTCAAAAGGCCGCCCCGTTTGGGGCGGCCTTTTTTCTGTTATTTCTTGGCGGAATCGAAGGCGGGATTGGTGAAGTAGACGTTCTTCTGGTCCATCTTCTCCTTGGCCAGCCGCACCGCCTCGCCGAAGCGCTGGAAGTGGACGATCTCCCGCTCCCGCAGGAA
>DWYU01000014.1 GCA_019118505.1 Candidatus Oscillibacter excrementavium | reverse complement strand
CCGCCGTGCTGGGCAAGGAGACCATCGACACCTACAACACCGGCGAGAACCGTGGTCGGGAAACCTCCCACTCTCTCAACTATCAGAAGCTCGGCAAAGAGCTTATGAGCCAGGATGAACTGGCTGTCATGGACGGCGGCAAGTGCATCCTCCAGCTGCGTGGTGTGCGGCCTTTCCTCTCGGACAAGTACGACATCACCAAGCACCCCAATTACCCGTACACCGCCGACGCGGACCCCAAGAACGCCTTTGACATCGAGGCGTTCCTGTCCACCCGGCTCAAACTCAAGCCCAATGAGGTCTACGATGTGTACGAAGTAGACGCAGAGGGCGCGTAAATCTGTTCCGCTGTGAAAGACCTGCTAATAAAAGTCAAGTGGAAATTTCAAAATATTGAATTCGAGAAAAAGGGCATACGAAATCAGGCCGCTGAACAATTCAAAATTGAAAGGGCGGCCGGCCAAGGAGGCATTTGGTATAGGTTTAGGCCTGTGTCTGTGTGTTTAGATAAGCAGTTACCGAGGCGTAATAAATACGCAGGAACTTGTTAGCAGACGCCATCATGTAGACCCGGTAAGGCTTTCCCTCGGAACGTTTTTTGTCCATGAATTGGTATACAGGTTCGCCCATAGGGGCGCTTTGCAGATAAACGCCCATCACAAGGAATAATGTCCGGCGTAAAGCAGCGGAACCACGCTTGGAGATGCTGCGGCTACGGACATCCATTTGTCCGGATTGGTAAGGTGGGGCGTCAATGCCCGCAAAGGCGACCAAAGCCTTCTTGGAGTGGAATCGGCGCACATCGCCGATTTCAGCCATGAGTTGAGGTCCGAGGGTTGGACCAACACCAAACATCTCCATCACCACAGGATACTCCGGCAGAGAAGCCGCCAGGGACTGCATCTCCTGCTTGAGAGCAGCTAATGCGGCAGAAGTTGCCCGGAGTTGGAAAATGGCCTGTTCTACCAAAAGTTTTGCTGTATCCGTTTTCGGCATAACTCCGAAGTGTCCACAGGCGGAGGCATAAATGTCCAGCGCCTTATCTTCGCTGAAATGGTAGCCGTGCTTTCTGCACCACTTCTGGTACTTGGCGGCAAAGGCCTTCTCAGACAGGCCGCAGACGCACTCGCAATGCCAAAAAGCAGCCACAAAGTCTACCCATTTCTCACTGCCATCGGTGTGGGGCGGACTGGTAAACAGGCGGTTTGCATCTGGAAAAGTAGTGTCCAGCAGGGAGATTAAGTTATTCTTCAGCATGGTCTGTACTTTGGAATACTGCTGGTACTGCCGGTAGCAGGTCTTCAGCATGAGCCGGGTGTCCTCTTCCGGGACATATCTCGGCAGTGTGAGCCAGTGGTCAAGGCCGTAGTTGGCCAGCTTCACGGCATCCTTCTTGTCGGTCTTGCCACGTCTTAAACTGTTGTTCCCGTAGTCATGCACCAGCATTGCATTGACTACGGAGACATAAAGCCCCGCGTCGTGGAGCAGCCAGGCCACCGGCGCGTGGTAATTACCCGTGGATTCCATCACCACACGGGTCTCACCGTCCAGGCTTTTGAGCAACCCTGCCAGCTTGCTCAGTTCACTGGCGGTGTGGCGCACTTCAAAGGGTGAAACCACCACTTCTCCGAAGGGCCGCATGACGGCGATCATGCTTTTCCCTTTGGAAACATCAATGCCAACACAGTTCATTCGCGTTCCTCCAATACCAAGGATCTGCAACCGGAATCCATCTTTTCTCGCTGCCGATTCAATCTATTATGTGACGCGAACTCTCCGACATTCGGTGGCTCAACCTGCTTAAATCGAACGCTACAACAAGAGGATGGCTAACAGTCTTTCGCACGGACATATAAGCCCAAGGAGTGATTGGTCAGCCAGTTGCTCCTCTTATTGTAGCTTAGGCACGAGATGGAGGGAAAGCCGAACTGGC
The DNA here is from genome assembly GCA_019118505.1 of Candidatus Oscillibacter excrementavium. Taxonomy (GTDB): domain Bacteria; phylum Bacillota; class Clostridia; order Oscillospirales; family Oscillospiraceae; genus Oscillibacter; species Oscillibacter excrementavium. The sequence continues at coordinate 27,053 of DWYU01000014.1, read as the reverse complement.
TGCCCGGCTTTCCTGTCCAAATTTATTGTAATAGGAGTGAGCTTGCCTTGAAGGCTTTCAAATCCCGCATTCGCCATATCTTCGCCTTTTCCTGGCGGGACCTTCTGATCTCCGTTTTGATCTTTCTCTGCGCCACCGGCTTCTGTGCCCTGCTCCATCAGATGGCGGACATCACGGACGGCTTTGCCTCGCCGGTCTATGTGCTGGCGGTGCTGCTGATCTCCCGTTTCACAAACGGCTATCTCTTCGGCCTGATCGCGGCGATCCTGGGGGTCATCGGCGTCAACTACGTCTTTACATATCCCTACATGGCCTTCAACTTCACCATTTCCGGCTATCCGCTGACAATCTTCACCTTCCTGGTGGTCTCTCTGGTGACCAGCGCCCTGACCACAAAGACGAAAGAGCAGGACCGGCTCCGGCTGGAGAACGAGAAGGTCAAGATGCGGGCGGATCTGCTCCGCTCCGTCTCCCATGACATCCGCACGCCCCTGACCTCTATCATCGGCGCCACCTCCGCCGTGCTGGAAAATCCGGATCTCTCCAAGGCGGAGCAGCAGGCCCTGCTGACAGATGCCCGGGACGATGCCCAATGGCTGATCCGCGTGGTGGAAAACCTGCTCTCCATCACCCGTATCGGCAACGATCAGGCCCAGATCTCCAAGGAGCCGGAGGCGGCGGAGGAGGTTCTGGGAGAGGCGGTCCGAAAATTCCGCAAGCGATTCCCCAGTATATCGGTGGAGGTCCACGTCCCGGAGGAGCTGCTGCTGGTCCCCATGGATCCCATCCTGATCGAACAGGTCCTGGCCAATCTGCTGGAAAACGCTGTGTTCCACGGGGAGACCACCACCCACATCGTCCTCTCCGTGCAGCGGGAGAACGACCAGGCCCGCTTTATGGTCCAGGACAACGGCCGCGGGATCCCGCCTCAGAAGCTGCACTCCCTGTTTGACGGGGCCCTGAAATGCGACGAGTCCGCCCCCCGGGACGGCAAGCGCAACATGGGGCTGGGCCTCTCGGTCTGCATGGCCATTGTCCGTGCCCACGGCGGCACGATGGAAGCGAAAAACACAGATCACGGCGCGGCATTTTCCTTCTGCCTGCCGCTTTCAAAGGAGGACACACGATCATGACAATCCGCGAAAAAATTCTGGTGATTGAGGACGAGAAGAGCATCTCGCACTTCATCTGCACCGTTCTGAACAACAACGGCTATGAGGCCATGCAGGCCCAGACCGGCGAGGAGGCCCTCTCCATGATCTCCTCCCACTGCCCGGACCTGATCATTCTGGACCTGGGCCTGCCGGATATGGACGGCCTGGACATCCTCCGCAACCTGCGCAGCTGGACCAGTCTGCCGGTGGTGGTGGTCTCCGCCCGCTCCCACGAGCGGGACAAGGTGGCCGCCCTGGACCTGGGGGCGGACGACTACCTCACCAAGCCCTTCGGCACGGACGAACTGCTGGCCCGGGTCCGCACCGCCATCCGCCACACCCGCACCGTCTCCGGCAATGACGAGATCGCCCGCAACGGCACCTACACCGTGGGGGACCTGGTCATTGACTACAACAAGCACCAGGTCCGGGTCCGGGGCGAGAACGTCCACCTGACTCTCAGCGAGTTCCGCATCGTGGCCCTGCTGGGCAAATACGCCGGCAAGGTCCTCACCTATGACTTTATTATTAAGGAGCTGTGGGGCCCCCGGGCCAGCGGCGACAACCAGATCCTCCGGGTGAACATGGCCAACATCCGCCGGAAGATCGAGAAGAACCCCGCCGAGCCGGAGTATCTCTTTACGGAGATGGGCGTCGGCTACCGGATGGCCGAGGGCAACTGACCTCCTGGCCTCCCGCCGGAAACATGCGCATGAAAGGGTCCATCAGGATTCTTTCATGCGTTTTTTATGCACGCTCCCGAAAAAACAAGCGCTATTTTTATGAGTTTCGCCATTTCTTAGCGAAATCTTAATTTCTGTGAACCTTTTTTTAACGTTTATCCATAGGAAAATCTGCTATTCTTATAGCATCAGGCCCGTCTGCTTTGGAGTGGGATAGAGAGCAGCAGGCCACTGAAAGGAGTGTGTATTTTTCTATGGCAACTTTCGTAATCGGCCTCGTGATCCTGTTCGGAGGAGCTGCCCTGTATGGCAAGTTCTGCGAAAAGGTCTTTGGCCCCGATGACCGGGAGACCCCGGCCTATTCCAAGCAGGACGGCGTGGACTACGTCCCCATGCGCTGCTGGAAGAACAGTCTGATCAACCTGCTGAACATCGCAGGCACAGGCCCCATCCTCGGACCCATCCAGGGCATCCTGTTCGGGCCCATCGCGTTCATCACCATCCCCATCGGCAACATCATCGGCGGCGCCATGCACGACTATTTCTGCGGCATGATCTGCCTCCGGGACGGCGGCACTCAGATGTCCGCCATGATCCGCAAGTACTCCAACAAGGGTGTTTTCACCGTGTATAACATCTTTGTGTGCGTACTGCTGCTGCTGGTCGGCGCCGTGTTCGTGTACACCCCCGGCGACATCGCCGCCACCCAGGTGTTCCACTTCTCCGGCCTGGCTACGGACTATACCACCTGGATCATCTACGGTGTCATCTTCCTGTACTATCTGATCGCCACCGTGTTCCCCATCGACGCCATCATCGGCCGCATCTATCCCATCTTCGGCGCCATCCTGATGTTCTCCGCCATCGGCGTGTTCATCGGCCTGTTCGCCAAGGGCTATCCCCTGCTGAACATCTGGGATTCCTGGTCCAGCGAGTTCTTTGACTACGGTGCTTACTTCGATGCCAGCCACTTCATCCCCGTGTTCTTCGTGACCGTGGCCTGCGGCATCCTGTCCGGCTTCCACTCCACCCAGACCGCCATCATCTCCCGCACCATGAAGAGCGAGCGGCAGGGCCGCATGACCTTCTACAACATGATGGTTCTGGAGGGCTTCATCGCCATGGTGTGGGCCGCCGGCGCCATGGGCGTTTACAACCTGGGCCTCCAGGCTGCCGATGCCTCTCTGGCTACTGGCACCATCGGTGTGGTCTGCCGCGACATCCTGGGCAACGTGGGCGGCGTCATCGCCCTGCTGGGCGTCATCGTCCTGCCCATCACCTCCGGCGATACCGCGCTGCGTGCCCTGCGTCTGACCCTGTCTGAGTCCTTCCACCTGGATCAGTCCTCCAACGCCAAGCGCCTGAGCCTGGCTGTGCCCGTGTTCGTGCTGGTAGCCGCCATCATCGTGTGGGCCAAGTTCAACAGCGAGGGCTTCAACATCCTGTGGCGTTACTTCGCCTGGTCCAACCAGACCCTGTCCCTGTTCGCCTTCCTGGCCATCACTGTTTGGATGTTTGAGAACGGCAAGGCCAAGTTCGCCTGGATCCCGCTGATCCCCGGTGCCTTCTACACCTTCATCTGCTCCACCTTCATCGCCAACGCCACCATCGGCTTCAACCTGCCCTGGGCGGTTGCCTATCCCATCGGCGCTGTGTGCGTGATCGCTTATGTGGGTGTCCTCCTGTGGTACGGCAAGAAGCGTTCCACCCAGCTGCGGAAGGTCTGATCCCCCGGAGTTCGTTCCGGCAGACATTCTGCGCGCGAATCCTCTATAAAATCAAAACCGCGCCCGCCGCAAATCTGCGGCGGGCGCGGTTTTGTCTGCGGATTTTCTCCGCCGTCCGGTCCGGCCTTTGTCAGATCTGCCGTCTGACCCCCTCATATTTCTGAAATTTTTGCACTTTCCCTGTTCTCATAAACGAATTTTTTATTATTTTATAGATAGTATTAACAAATTCTTTATAAATATGAATAAATTATTTACAACTCCTTTTCGGAGTGCTATGATATGGCTAGAATCCACCTGGGCAACCAGGAAAAAAGGAGTGTGTGTTTTTTTATGGCAACCTTCATCCTCGGCCTCGTGATCCTGTTCGGAGGCGCCGCCATCTATGGCACCGTCTGCGAAAAGGTCTTTGGCCCCGATGACCGGGAGACCCCGGCCTATTCCAAGCAGGACGGTGTGGACTACGTCCCCATGCGCTGCTGGAAGAACAGCCTGATCAACCTGCTGAACATCGCAGGCACAGGCCCCATCTTCGGACCCATCCAGGGCATCCTGTTCGGGCCCATCGCGTTCATCACCATCCCCATCGGCAACATCATCGGCGGCGCCATGCACGACTATTTCTGCGGCATGATCTGCCTCCGGGACGGCGGCACCCAGATGTCCGCCATGATCCGCAAGTATTCCAACAAGGGAATCTTCACGATCTACAACATCTTTGTCTGCCTGCTGCTGCTGTTGGTGGGCGCCGTGTTCATCTACACCCCCGGCGACATCGCCGCCACCGGCATCTTCAACTTTGACGGCGCCGCGACCTCTGTCTCCACCTGGGTGATCTACGGTGTCATCTTCGCCTACTATCTGATCGCCACCGTGTTCCCCATCGACGCCATCATCGGCCGCATCTATCCCATCTTCGGCGCCATCCTGATGTTCTCCGCCATCGGCGTGTTCATCGGCCTGTTTGTCAAGGGCTATCCCCTGCTGAACCTGTGGGATGACTGGAACGGCGCGCTGTTCGCCTATGGCGACTACTTCAGCACCGGCCACTTCATTCCCATCTTCTTCGTGACCGTGGCCTGCGGCATCCTGTCCGGCTTCCACTCCACCCAGACCGCCATCATCTCCCGCACCGTGAAGAGCGAGCGGCAGGGCCGCATGACCTTCTACAACATGATGGTTCTGGAGGGCTTCATCGCCATGGTGTGGGCTGCCGCTGCCATGGGCATCTTCAACCTGGGTGTCCAGGAGGCCACTGCCAGCACCACCAGCACCGTCATCGCGGTCTGCAAGAACATCCTGGGCCCTGTGGGCGGCGTCATCGCCCTGGTGGGCATCGTGGTTCTGCCCATCACCTCCGGCGATACCGCCCTGCGCGGCCTGCGCCTGACCATCTCTGAGGTCCTGCACATCGACCAGAGCAGCAACAGCAAGCGCCTGGGCCTGGCCTCCATCATCTTCATCCTGGTGGCTGCCATCCTGGTGTTCGCCAAGTTCAATGCCAACGGCTTCAACATCCTGTGGCGCTACTTCGCCTGGTCCAACCAGACTCTGGCTCTGTTCGCCTTCCTGGCCATCTCCATCTGGATGTTCGAGAACGGCAAGGCCAAGTTCGTGTGGATCCCGCTGATCCCCGGCGCCTTCTACACCTTCGTCTGCTCCACCTACATCGCCAACGCCGCCATCGGCTTCAACCTGCCCTGGGGGATTGCCTATCCCGTGGGCGCTGTGTGCGTGGTGGCCTACGTGGGCATCATCTGTTGGTACGGCAAGAAGCGCGCTTCCCGTCTGCGGAAGGTCTGATCTCTCCGCGCATTCCCATCGGTTTCAAAAAGCCGCCCCGCTGACTGCGGGGCGGCTTTCCTGTTCCCTGCCGGCGGGGGAACTGCGGCCTCCGGCGCTCTTTCAGTGCCGCCCGCGGCTTTCCTCCGCTGCCCTTCCGGCCCGCTGCTGAAAACGAGGCCCGGGTCCTGCCTGCGCAGAACCCGGGCCCCGTTGTTTTCTCTGGCCGCGGACGTCCACAGCCGTCACAGCAGCATATACAGCAGCAGGAAGATCAGCCCGCCGCCGGCCACCATCAGGTCAAAGGAGAAGGTCTCCTCCGTCAGGAAATGCCGCTGCTTCCGGCCATAGGTGCCGAAATTCTCATCGTGCTTCGGCACAAAGATCCCAGGCGCCCTGGTGAAGAGGATCTTCTCTCCGATCAGCACCACCCAGTCGCCCACGGAGGCCGCCACCCGGGCGCACAGCGCCCCCAGGAAGGTCAGCGCCGACAGCGCCGGCCGGTATACCAGATTCTCCAGATCCAGCCGCGCCGGCCAGCGGTCCAGGTACACCATGCCGTCCGCCTCCCGCCGCATCAGCAGCCGCCGGACCACCAGCAGGTACACCGCCGCGCCGATCCCCAGGGAGATGCAGGCCCCCTGCAGATTCACCCAGGTGAAGTAGTGGACGCTGTGGCCCTCTCCCGCCAGCAGGAAGGTCCCCGCCCACTGGGCCAGCGGCTCCATGGTCCCGTTGGGCGTCAGCCCCAGAAGCAGCAGCAACCCCGCGCCACAGAGCAGCGCCGCCTGGGTGCCCGGGGACATATACTCCCGCACCGCCGGCCGCTGTCCCACGGCCCGGCTGGAGACGAAGATGGCCACAAACAGCTTGGCCATATAGGCGGCCGTCAGTCCGCCGGAGATCAGGAACAGCCACTCCACCGCCGTGAACCAGCCGGTGGAGGCTCCGGCGGCCTCCAGCACGTGGAGGTATTCCACAATGCTCTCATGGAGCAGCGTCTTGCTGACATATCCGGAAAAGCCCGGCACGCCGGCGATGGAGGCCGCCCCCACAAAGAACAGTGCCTTCAGCACCGGCTTGTTCCGGCCCCAGCCCCGGATGTCGTTCAGATTCAGGGAGTGGGTACCCAGATAGACCACGCCGGCCGCCACAAACAGCACCAGCTTGATGAGGGAGTGGTTCAGCATATGCAGTACGGTGCCCCAGGCCGCCAGGGCATTCTCATGGCCCAGGAATCCCTGCATGGCCACTCCCACCAGGATGAACCCGATCTGGGACATGGAGGAGCAGGCCAGCGTCCGCTTCAGATCGATGGAGAACAGCGCCAGCACCGCCCCCAGCACCATGGTCACCACGCCCAGGGCCAGGACCACCTGGCTCCAGGACAGCTCCGCCCAGAACAGATACCGGGACAGGAGCAAGATGCCGAACACGCCGCTCTTGGTCAGGATGCCCGACAGCAGCGCCGACGCCGGCGCCGGCGCCACCGGATGGGCCTTGGGCAGCCAGATGTGCAGCGGGAACATGCCGGCCTTGGCCCCGAACCCCGCCAGAGCAAGGCCGCCCGCCGTATACAGCGCGGTCCGTTTCTCCTCCGGCAGGGCGGAGACGGCTGCCGCCAGCTCCGCAAAGTCCAGCGTTCCCAGCAGATGCTGCAGCAGCACCAGCCCCGTCAGCAGCGCCATGCCGCCGATCACCGCCACGGCCAGATAGGTCTGTCCGGCCCGGACGGCCTCCTCCGTCTCATTCTGGGCCACCCAGACGTAGGAGGTGAAGGACATCATCTCAAAGAACACGAACAGCGTGAACAGGTCCGCCGCCAGAAAGACCCCCATCAGGGCCCCCAGGGTCATCAGCCAGAAGAGGTAGAACCGGTTGCAGCCCTCTGCGGAGGCGAAGTAGCTGGGGCAGTTCAGTCCCGTGGCGGCCCACAGGAAGGCGCTCACCAGAGCCAGCAGGCTCTTCAGGCTTCCGGCCGCCAGGTGCAGGCCCACGCCGCAGATTCCCGGCAGCTCCAGCTCCGCCGCCGGCCACAGCAGCAACAGCAGCGCGGCCGCCAGCTCCACCGCCGGCACGATCTGGATCAGCCAGTTCCGGTATCTCCGGTCCCGCCGCCGCAGGGGGAACACCCAGACGGAGGCCAGGATCGGAAACAGGATCAAAAACAGCAGCAGAAAATCTCCCATCGTCTCCCCCCTTTACCAGGGCCGCGAAACCGCCAGCCACAGGAAGCGGATCACATAATTGGACAGCAGCGCCAGCACCACGCCGGACGCCGTCAGCACCACCAGCGGCACCCACATGGACTTGGACGGGTCATGTACCCGGGCCAGCGCCGCCCGGTCCAGCTCCCCCACGGGGAAATAGGCCCGCACCACAATGGTCAGCATATACAGCGTGGTCAGCAGCGTGGAGAGGATCAAGGCCGCGATCCCCCCGTAGGCCAGGGGATTCATGGAGGCCACGGCCGCCTCCGCGATCATCCACTTTCCCGCAAAGCCCCCCAGAGGCGGCATCCCGATCAGCGCGAAGGAGGAGACGGTGAAGGTGGCAAACACCACCGGCATCGCCCGGCCGAAGTCCTCCAGCTCATAGATGTACTCCCGCCCGCTCTTGACGATGATGGCGCCGGCGCAGCAGAACATGGTGATCTTGGTAAAGGCGTGGTAGACCATGTGGGTCATGCCGCCCACGATCCCCGCCGGGGTCATCAGCGTCAGGGCAAAGAGGATGTAGGACAGGTTGCTCACCGTGGAGAAGGCCAGCCGCCGCTTCAGGTGGGGCGTCCGCAGCGCCTTGGCGGAGCCGTAGACGATGGTGACGATGGTGGCCACCATCACCACGGTCTGGGCCCAGGTCCCCCGCAGGAAATCCGCGCCGAAGCCGTAGTAGATCAGCCGCAGCACCGCAAAGGCGCCGGCCTTGACCACCGCCACCGCGTGGAGCAGGGCGGACACCGGCGTGGGCGCCACCGAGGCGTCCGGCAGCCAGCCATGAAAGGGGAACACCGCCGCCTTCACGCCAAAGCCGAAGAAGGCCGCCACGAACGCCACCTCCAGCGTCTGCCGGTCCTCCGCGGCCCGGCTCAGATCCAGGATGCCGCCGTAGGTGAAGTTCAGATGCCCCACGCCGTAGTTCAGCAGAAAGACGATGCCGATAAAGGCAAACGCCGCGCCGGACAGGGAGTACACCAGGTACTTCCGCCCGGCGTACCGGGCCTTCTCGTCCATGGCGTGCATCACCAGGGGCAGCGTGGTCAGGGTCAGCACCTCATAGAAGAAGTACAGGGTCAGAAAGTCCTCGGAGTAGGCAATGCCCAGCACCACGCCGTAGGCCATCAGCCAGAAGGAGAAGAACCGGTTCTCATGCCCCTCGTGGGACATATAGTCCAGGGAGTACGCCGTCACCAGCGGCCACAGCACCGAGACGATGGCCCCATAGACCATGGAGGCGCCGTCGATCCGCAGGGAGATGGAGAACGCCTCGTTGAAGCTCACCATGATGCAGGCCAGATAGCTGCTCCCGTACAGGTACGTCAGCACGATGCAGGCCAGGGACAGGGCCGTCGTCAGCAAAGACGCCGCCATGATATAGCCGCTGCGCACTCTGCGGCTCTTGGGCTGGAAAATCAGCAGGCCGATGCCCAGCACCACGGGGATCAGGATGGGCAGCGTGAGAAACTGTTTCAAGGGCGCACCTCCCTTCTCAGGTGATTCATGTCAGGGGAACAGCCGGGCCGCCAGCCGGCCCAGCCAATCCATCAATCCGCCGGGCAACAGGCCCAGCACCACCACGGCGGCGGCAAAGGCGATCATGGGCCAGGTCATCTGGGGGCCCACCTCCCGCCGCTCCGTGATGAAATCCCGTCCCGGGAAAAATCCATTGGTCACCACCGGCAGCAGGTATCCCGCCGTCAGCAGGGCGGAGACCACCAGCACCGCCAGCCCGGCGATGCCGAATACCTGGAGCGGCGCCTCCAGCCCCGCGGTCAGCAGCTGCCACTTGCTGACGAACCCCGCCATGGGTGGGATCCCGATCAGGGACAGGGACGCCAGGGTGAAGCACCACATGGTCACCGGCATCCGCCGGCCGATGCCCCGCAGCTGGTCCACCCGGGTGCAGTTGGTGGAGAAGATGATGGCGCCGGCCGCCAGGAACAGCGTGTCCTTAGCCAGGGCGTGAAAGACCATCTGCAGCAGCGACGCCTGGACGCCCTGCTCTGTCAGCAGCATCAGCCCGAAGATCACGTAGGACACCTGGCTCACCGTGGAGTAGGCCAGCCGCCGCTTCAGCTGCTTTTCCCGATAGGCCAGCATGGACCCCACGAACACCGTGGCCAGGGACAGGGTCAGCAGCACGTACTGGGGCCAGCTCCCCGCCAGGAACTCCGGGCCGAACATATAGTAGGTCACCCGGATCACTGCGATGACGCCGCCCTTGGTGATGACGCCGGACAGCACGGCGGAGGCCGGTGCCGGCGCCACCGGGTGGGCCGCCGGCAGCCAGGACTGCATGGGCATCATGCCCGCCTTGGCGCCGAAGCCCACGATCATCAGGCAGTACACCACCAGCAGCAGCGGCCGGTGCTCCGCCGCCCGGGCGATGTCGATGGCCCCGCCCGGCTGGAAGTCCGGCACCGTCAGGTAATAGGCGATGAAGAAGTAGCCCGCCAGGGCCATGCCGGCGCCGAACACGGAGTACCCCAGGTATTTGAATCCCGCCCGCCGGGCCGCCGGGGTGGCGTTGTGCAGCACCAGGGGCACCGTGATCAGGGACATCATCTCAAAGAACATGTACATGGTGACGAAGTTGGCCGCCTGGGCAAGGCCCATCAGCACCCCCAGCGTCATGGTGTAAAAGCCCATGAACTGGTTGCCCTGCCCCGCGTGGCGGATATAGGGCCGGGTAAAGACCACCACCGGCGCCCAGATGCACACCGCCAGCACCATGAAAAACTTGGACAGCCAGTCGCTGTTCAGCACCAGCCCCAGATCTCCCTGGATGGTCAGCAGCCACAGACGCTGGGTGGGGCCGACGCAGTTGATCAGCACCAGCACCGCCGTGGCCGCGATCAGCGACATCACCAGCCAGTCGCGGTATTGTTCATTTTTCTGCCGGAACACGAAGATCCCGCCGATCAGCGGCACCAGGATGGGCAGCAGCAGCAACAGCATGGGCGCACTCCTTACAGACTAGACTCAGATCAGCCAAACACCCGCCTCGATCAGGTCGGTGATCGGATGGTAGAAAATCCCCAGCACAAAAATCCCCAGGGTCAGCACGATGGCGGCCGCCATGAACGACCGGTCCCGGGCCGTCTCCCCCGGATGCACGTCGGCCAGGATGGCCGCCTCGTCCTCCGCCGGGGGCTTCACCCAGATGGCCAGCAGCGCCGGCACATAGTACAGGGCGTTCAGCACCGTGGACAGCGCGATGGTCAGCAGGATCATGGCCGTCATCCCGGTGGGGACGGCGGCGTTGGCAAAGTACAGCTTGGAGACAAAGCCGCCGAACAGCGGAATGCCGATCATGGACAGGGCTCCCACTGTGAAGCCCAGGCCCGCCACCACATCCCGGTAGGCGCTGCCCCGCAGATTCTTCAGGCTCTTGTGGTGGCCGCTGACGGCGGAGAGCCGTCCGGCGCAGAGGAACAGCAGAGGCTTGCAGCAGGCGTGGACCAGGATATGGAAGCAGGAGGCGATCAGCCCCTCCACGCTCCCCAGGCCCATGCCCATGAAAATGTAGCCCACCTGGGCCACGGAGGAGTAGGCCAGCATCCGCTTGATGTGGTTCTCCCGCATGGCGGCCAGGGACCCGAAGATCATCCCCAGCAGGCCGAAGGCCAGGATCACATCCGTGACCCCTAGCTCCACCATCAGCTCCATGGAGAACACCCGCAGGATCATCACCAGCAGCAGGACGATATACCCCTTCAGCACCAGGCCGGACAGGATGGCGGAGGACGCCGAGGTGGCGCCGCCGTGGGCGTCCGGCAGCCACAGGTGGAAGGGGAACATGGCGCTCTTGACGCCCAGGCCCGCCACGATCAGGCCCACCGCCACCGTCAGCGGGATGGGATAGCTCCCGGAGAGCCGCAGCCCCTCCACCGCCTCCGCCAGAGAGGGCATCAGCAGATAGCCGGTGATGCTGTTCAGCACCGTCAGCCCGATCAGGAACAATCCGGAGCCCACCAGGCTCATGAACAGGTATCGGATGGTGGCGATGAGATTGGGGCCGTTGTCCTTGGCCATCACCAGGGCGCAGGCGGCGATGGTGCTGATCTCAATGAACACATAGCCGGTGAACACGTCGTTGGTATAGGTCAGCGCCAGCAGCGACGCCTGCAGCATATCCACCATGACGAAATAGAGCCTCTGCTTCTCCGGCAGGACGTCCTGAAACAGGTCCCGCCGCCCTCCGGCCAGGGACGCCGCCATCACCAGGGAGAACGATGTGGTCAGCATCGCCTGCAAAGGGCCGCAGTTGATGGCATTGCCGTAGGGCGCCAGGAAGCGGCCCATGGTGTAAGTGAAGCTCAGATCTCCCAGATAGGTGTACTCCAGCACGCAGGCGTTCAGCGCCGCGCCGACGGCGCACACGCCGACGGTGACCCAATAGGCCGCCCGCCCGCTGCGGATGGTGGCCGTTACGATCGCCGCCAGGATGGCCAGGAAGATGGAAAAGAAGGGGAAGTTCTCCACAAACGGCCGCATCAGTCGTCCTCCTTCTTGGCCCGCTCCAGCAGCTCCCGCATCTCAATGGTGCCGTAGCGGCGGTAAATCCGCTGGATCAGCGCCAGGGAGAAGGCCGTGATGGACACCGACACCACGATGCCGGTGAGCACCAGGCCGCTGGGGATCGGATTGATGTAGAGGGGATCGAACCCCCGGTCCCCCACGATGGGGGCCACACCGCCGTCAATATAGCCCAGGGAGGCCAGCAGCAGGAAGATGGCGGAGTCCATGATGTTGAAGCCGATGACCTTCCGCAGCAGGTTCTGCTGCAGCATCAGGTTGGTAAAGCCGATCCCGAACAGGATCACCGCCGTGACCGCGTAGCGGTTCTGGATGATGTCCTCCAGCATCCCTCCGCCTCCTCTCTCAGATCTCGCCCCTGGAAAACAGGGCGTAAAAGCCGTACATGGTGCAGGCCACCACCAGCCCCACCGCCAGGTCGATCAGCAGGATCATCCCGGTGAGATAGTTGGGCAGGTCGTTGGCGCCGATGAAGATGTAAATGCCGTACAAAATGCCGTACAGCAGCAGGCCGAAGGTCCGCACCGCGCTGTAGCGCCGCCGGTTCATCAGCGTCTGCATATGCCGGGTGCCGAAGGCGGCGGAGAACAAGATCAGCCCCGCCCCCAGAATGGTCCCTCCGGAGAAGCCGCCGCCGGGGGAGGTCTCCCCGTTCAGCAGCACGTAGATGGCGAACAGGAAGATGAAGGGGATCAGCACCCAGGCCACCTGCTTGAGGATCAGGTCGGCGTGCTCCTGGACGGATTCCTCCTCCCGCTCCATCTGCCGGGCCTCATGTTCGCTGGTGTTCTTCCGGTCCCGCAGCAGCAGGATCATCACCGCCGCCACCGCCAGGAACAGCACACAGCTCTCCCCCAGGGTGTCGAAGCCCCGGTAGCCGATGATCATGGCGGTCACCACGTTCTCGGACCCGGTCTCCTCCGCGCCCTGCTCCAAATATCGCTGGGACACCTCGTTGTTGATGGGATTGTCCTCCTGGCCGAAGCCGGGCATGTTCATCACCGTGGCCAGCAGGATCAGCCCCAGCACCGCGGAGATCACCGCCGCGGCGATGGGATACCAGTTGAAAAACTTCCGGAGCCGGTCCTTCTCCCGCCGTTCAAACTCCTCCTCAGAGGGGCGGAAATCCCGGTGGGGGCGCTGCTCCATGACGAACAGGGTCTGGTCCTTGGGCTCCCGGTCCCCGTCCACCCAGGAGACCAGCTGCCGCAGGCGGTCATGCTTTTCAGGCTGCTTACTCATCGCGTGTTCCTTTCAGCGCATGGATCTTTTTCAGGGTCAGGAAGAAGAGGATGCTGGTGACGCCGGCGCCCACCGCCGCCTCCGTGATGGCCAGGTCCGGGCTCTGGAGCAGACTCCACAGCACCGCCATCATCAGGGACATGGCCATGTACACGATCACCGACGCCAGCAGCCGTTTGCACAGCGGCGCGGCGATGGCGCACACGATCACTCCCACCAGCAGGATGTACTCCAGGACGATCATCGCTCCTCCACCTCACATTCCTTCTCCAGATCCGGGACGGTGGATACCTCCATCTCGGCGATCAGATGGCTGGACACCGGACTGGTCAGCCACAGAAACACAAAGATCAGCACGGTCTTTCCCGCGGACAGGGACCAGCCGTGCAGCAGCATCAGCCCGATCAGCACGCAGAAGATCCCCAGGGAGTCCCCCACCGCGGCGGCGTGCATCCGGTTGAGCACATAGTCGAACCGGAACAGTCCCAGCACGGCGGAGAAGAACACGAACAGCCCGAACAGGAACAGGGCCAGTCCTGCCGCCGTCGCCAGATTATGTACCACGGACATTTCCTCCCACCTTCTTTTTCTGCTCCTCCCGCCGCTTTCTCTCCCGGGTGATCACCAGCCTGGCGGCCACCACCACGGCCAGAAAGCTCAGCAGGGCAAACACCAGGGCGATGTCCACCAGAAAATCCTCCCGCAGCCAGACGGACAGCAGCATCAGCTCCGCGATCACCAGGGTGCTGATGACATTCACCGCCACGATCCGGTCCGTGAACCGGGGGCCCAGCACGGCCCGCACCAGCGTGGCCAGGATCAGCAGAGCGATCACCACCGCCCCGGCGCTCAGGATCCAGGCCTTCACTTGCTCCATTGCGACGCCTCCATCCTCTCCAGCCGCTGCTGGAAGGAGCTGTCCTCGATCCCCTCCGCCAGCGGCGCGTCCAGGGCGTGCACCAGCATCCTCCCGTCCTCCGCCAGCACCGTGATGGTCCCGGCGGTAAGGGTGATGGAGTCGGACAGCAGCGCCTTGTACCGGTCCGTCCCCAGGGGTGTCCGGAACCACACCAGCTTGGGCTGGATGCTTTTGGGGCGGACATAGATCAGCCGCATCACCACCAGCCCGGCCTTCAGCATCTCCACCAGCAGATGGGCGAAATACCGGGCCATGGCCCAGAGCCTCCTGGGGTCGCCCAGGAGGATGTGCCACTCATAGCCCAGCACCCGGCGGCAGAACCAGGTGATCAGCGCCGAGACCGCCGCGCCCCACAGGCACGTGTGGACGCTCACCCCGCCGGACAGCAGCAGCCACAGCAGAAAAAACAGCAGGAACATCCCCTTGCCCCCTTTTGCTCCCAAATACAAAAATAGACGCCGCAGCAAGTGGTGTGGCTCTCCCTCTCGTGGATGGCACACGCTTGTTGGACGTCGCAGTCGGCCGTTCTTCGTTAAAAAACGCACAAGCTTTAACACTATTTTAGCGGTTAAAGTGTCTGCTGTCAACCGCTCCGGCGGATTTGCCCTGTGGGATACGCCGAAAAAAGTACACAAATCTGCAAATCAAATTTCGGCAATATGCCCAGATATTGCCGTATTCCGTCTCCTCTGCAGCCTGCGGAACCCCGTGCGTCCGGGGACATATCCTTGTCCCCTTTCGCATAGTCTCCCAGCGAGGTGATGTCCTGATGACCATTCATGTCGTCCAGGCCGGCGAGACCGTCGGCTCCATCGCGGAATCCTACGGCGTCAGTCCCGCCCGCCTGGCGGCGGACAACGCCGTGCCCCCCAGCGGTGCCCTGGCGGTGGGGCAGACGCTGGTGGTCCGCTTCCCCCGGCAGGTCCACGCCGTCCGGAGGGGAGAGACCCTGGCCTCCATCGCGGAGGCCCACGGCACCACCGTCCGCCGCCTCTGGCAGAACAACTGGCCCCTGGGCGGCGAAACCGACCTCCGGCCGGGGGAAAACCTGGTGATCTCCTATTTTGACGAGCCCCTGGGCTCCGCCGTCTTCAACGGCTACGCCTATCCCTTCATCGACTCATCCCTGCTGGATGCGGAGCTCCCCTTCCTCACCTGCCTGACGCCCTTCACCTACGGGATCACCGCGGACGGCGACCTGCTCCAGCTGGAGGATGACGCGCTTCTCTCCGCCGCCCGGCAGCGGGGCACGCTCCCGGTGATGCACCTGTCCACCCTGACGGAGACGGACCAGTTCGACACCCAGCGGGCCGCCCTGGTGCTGACGGACGCCGCCGTCCAGGACCGGCTGGTGAGCCAGGTGCAGCAGACCCTGCGCCGCCGGGGCTACGCGGGGCTGGATGTGGACTTCGAGTTCCTCCCCGGCCAGCTGGCCGCCGCCTACGCCGCCTTTCTCAGCCGTCTGCGGCGCCTGCTGAACCCCCAGGGCTTTTTCCTCTGGGCCGCACTGGCCCCCAAGACCTCCGCCCAGCAGAGGGGACTGCTGTACGAGGGCCACGACTACGCCGCCGTGGGGGCCGCCGTGGACGGCGTGCTGCTGATGACCTATGAGTGGGGCTATACCGCCGGGCCGCCCATGGCGGTGTCGCCCCTCCCCAATGTCCGGGCGGTGCTGGATTACGCTGTCACCGAGATCCCGCCGTCCAAAATCCTCCTGGGCCTCTCCAATTACGGCTACGACTGGCCCCTGCCCTTTGTCCAGGGCGTCACCCGGGCCCCCTCCATCTCCAACCAGCGGGCCATCGAGCTGGCCATCCAGCACAACGTGGCCATCCAGTACGACGAGACGGCCCAGGCCCCCTTCTTCCACTATACCGACGCCGGCGGCACCATCCACGAAGTGTGGTTCGAGGATGCCCGCAGCCTCTCCGCCCGCCTGGCCCTGATCGCCGAGTACGGATTCCTGGGCGCCGGGATCTGGAACCTGATGCGGCCCTTCCCCCAGCTCTGGCAGCTCCTGGCCAGCCTCTATGACATCCGGGAGTCCGTCCCCTTCGGATAGCCGGAAAAAAGGGCTTGACTTGGAGTTTACTCCAAGTATTAAATTTACATTGGATAACATTCGCGCCCCAACCGGCGCAAAGGAGGCATTCTGCATGGCATTATCAGCACACGCCCGGGAGACCCTGTCCCGCCTGTTCCCCGGCGCGCCCTCCTCCCTCTGGGAGACGGACCCGGACTTCATGGAGCTGTTCACCAACTTCGCCCTGGACGAGGTGGTCCGGCAGGGGGACCTGGACGAACCCACCCGGATGATGGCCATTCTGGCCACGCTCCTGGGCTGCCAGGGGGCGGAGGAGTTCCGCGTCCAGCTCCCGGCCGCTCTGCGGGCCGGCGTCACTCCGGTCCAGACCAAGGAGATCCTGTACCAGGCCGTGGCCTATCTGGGCATGGGCCGGGTGCGGCCCTTCTTTGATGTGACGAACCAGGTCCTGCGGGAGCAGGGCGTCTCTCTGCCCCTGCCCGCCGGGGCCACCACCACGGCGGAGACCCGGCTCTCCGCCGGCAACCAGGCCCAGGTGGACATCTTCGGCGAGGGGATGCGGGGCTTCCAGGACAGCGGCCCGGAGGAGAGCCGCCACATCAACCGCTGGCTGGCGGACAACTGCTTCGGCGACTACTACACCCGCAAGGGCCTGGACTACCGGCAGCGGGAGATGATCACCTTCTGCTTCCTGGCGGCCCAGGGCGGCTGTGAGCCCCAGCTCACCTCCCACGCCGCCGGCAACATGAGGATCGGCAACGGCAAGGCGTTCCTCATCCAGGTCCTCTCCCAGTGCCTGCCCTACATCGGCTATCCCCGCAGCCTCAACGCCCTGCGGTGCGTCAACGAGGCCGCCAAGGCCGCCGAGAGCTGAGGAGGTGCCGGATTGACCATTGCGGAAGTCAGCAAAAAGTACGGCCTGTCCGCCGACACCCTGCGCTACTATGAGCGGATCGGCCTGATCCCCCCGGTCCCCCGCACCAAGGGCGGCGTCCGGGACTACGGGGAGGAGTCCTGCGGCTGGATCGAGCTGATGAAGTGTATGCGGGCCGCCGGCGTCCAGATCGAGGCCCTGATCGAATACGTGAAGCTGTTCCGGCAGGGAGATTCCACCATCGGCGCCCGGAAGGCCATCCTGGTGGAACAGCGGGATCAGCTCCTCTCCCGGATGGCGGAGATGCAGTCGTCCCTGGAGCTGCTCAACGAGAAGATCGACGGCTACGAGCAGCGGATGGTCTCCGCGGAGCAGCGGCTCCGCCTGCTCCACACCGCGTCCAGCGAGCCCTGAGCGAAAACAGGCAGGATGCCGCAGCGGCATCCTGCCTGTTTTGTCCGATGGCCGGGCGGCTCCGGCAGCGCCGTGCCCGCCCTCACAGGTGCAGGAACTTCTGCACGTCCCGGTTGGCCCCCAGCACCAGAATGGTCTCCTGCTCCCGGAAGCAGTAGTCACCGCCGGGAATGGGGATCAGCTCCTCCCCCCGCTTGACGGCCAGGATGTTGATGTCGTACCGCTGGCGCACACCCAGCTGGCCGATGGTCTTGCCCACCCAGGAATGGGGCACCGCCGTCTCATAGATGGAGTGGTCGTCCGTCAGCCGGATGTAGTCAAAGACATGGTCGGAGCTGTACCGCACCGCGGCCCAGCTGGCGGTCTCCCGCTCGGGATACACCACGTCGTCCGCCCCGTTGCGCAGCAGGAACTTGGCGTGGACGTCCCGGGCCGCCCGGGCCAGGACGTAGGGCGCGCCGTAGTCCTTCAGCAGCGCCGTGGTCTCCAGGGAGCTCTGGAAGTCGTCGCCGATGGCCACCACGCAGATGTCGAAGTTCCGTACCCCCAGGGAGGCGATGAACGCCTCGCTGGTGCTGTCTCCGATCTGGGCGTGGGTCACCAGGTCCAGGGCGTCGTTGACCCGTTCCTCGTTCTTGTCCACCGCCAGCACCTCGTGGTGCAGCTCCTGCAGCTTTGCCGCCATGTGCCGCCCGAAGCGGCCCAGTCCGATCAGCAGTACCGATTTCATCGTCAATCGTCCTTTCTCAAACCGTGTCGTGGATCTCTCGGGCCGTTCAGCCCACGGTGATGCGCTCCTGGGGCAGCTGGGCCGGAACGGCGCCGCTGTCCGGCAGGACCGCGTAGATCAGTGTCAGGCCGCCCACCCGGCCGAAGTACATCAGGAAGATCAGAATGATGCGGGAGACGCCTCCCAGCTCCGGGGTCAGGCCCAGGGTCAGCCCCACGGTCCCGATGGCGGAGGCCGTCTCGAACAGCGCCGCGTCCAAGGCCACGCCCTCCACGCAGCTGATGACCAGGCCCCCCAGCAGGAACAGTCCCACATACGCCATCAGGATGGCGGCGGCGCTACGCAGGGTGTCCGTGGGAAGGCGCCGGCCAAAGGACTGCAGGTCCTCCTGCCGCCGGAACACCGCCCGGGCCGCCAGCAGGAACACCGCCAGGGTGGTGACCTTGAAGCCGCCGGCCGTGGAGCCCGGCGCGCCGCCCACCAGCATCAGCAGGGTGATGATCATGCGGGTGGGCCCGCTCAGCTGGGTCAGGTCCACGGTGTTGTAGCCCGCCGTCCGGGGCGTCACCGCCTGGAACAGCGACCCCAGGATCTTCTCCCCCAGGGTCAGTCCGTCCCACCGGGGCAGCTGGAACTCATAGCAAAAGAAGAACAGCGCAGGCACCAGGATCAGCGCGGCCGTGGTCACCAGCACCAGCTTGCTCTGGAGGCAGTAGGCCCGCAGGTGCCACCTGTGCTGCCGCACATCCCCCCAGGTGAGAAAGCCGATGCCGCCCAGGATGATGAGGCCCATCACCGTGAGGTTCACCAGCGGGTCCCCGACGTAGCCGGTCAGGGAGACAAAGGGCGTCCCCGCCGCGCCCATCAGGTCGAAGCCCGCGTTGCAGAAGGAGGAGATGGCGTGGAACACCGCGTACCAGATGCCCCGCAGCCCCATCTCCGGGCAGAACCGCGAGGCCAGCAGCAACGCCCCGGCGCCCTCCAGCAGCAGCATGGCCGCCAGGATGAACCGGGTCCGGCGGACGATGCCCCCCACCTGGGGCGCGGAGATGGACTCCTGCATCACCCACCGCTCCTTCAGGCCGATCCGCCGGCCTGCCAGCATGGAGATGGCCACGGCCACCGTCACCACGCCCATGCCGCCGATCTGGATCAGCACGATGATGACCGCCTGGCCGAAGCCGGACCAATACTGAGCCGTGTCCTGCACCACGAGCCCCGTCACGCAGGTGGCTGAGGTGGCGGTGAACAGGGCGTCGAAAAAGGAGGCCCCCTGTCCGTCCCGGGTGGAAATGGGCATGGTCAGCAGCAGCGCCCCCGCCAGGATCAGCAGCGCGAAGCCGATCAGAATGATCCGCGCCGGTGTCAGCTGTTGTTTTTTTCGAAAGAACACAAGGATCCCTCTCTACATGATGATCGCCGCCTCTCCAGCGGCACGCCCCATTATAGCATAGGCCATGCACCTGGTCTATCAAAATGGTAATAAAACCGTTCAGAAATCATCAAGGTTTTTCGCCGTTCTCCGGCGGCACACCCATTGTAGCACACCCCGCAGTTCCCGTCCACCGCTTTTTGCAGGCTCAGCATTGCATTTCCCCCCGTGTGTGCTATAATGGTTAGACAGGCCAAACATGATCCCCACTTGACAGAAAGGAAGTCATTGCCATGCTGACGGAAACGGTATCTCAGCTTCTGAACGACCAGGTGAATAAAGAGTTTTACTCCGCCTACCTGTACCTGTGCTTCTCCAACTACTATGTGGAGCAGGGCCTCTCCGGCTTTGCCAACTGGTACAAGGTCCAAGCCCAGGAGGAGCGGGACCACGCCATGCTGATGCTCCAGTACCTCCAGAACAACGACGTGCCCGTGACGCTGGAGGCCATCGCCAAGCCCGACGCGGAGCTGAAAACCAATATGGATCCGCTGAAGGCCGGTCTGGCCCACGAGCAGTACGTCACCTCCCTGATCCACGCCATCTACGAGGCCGCCTACGAGGCCAAGGACTTCCGCACCATGCAGTTCCTGGACTGGTTCGTGAAGGAGCAGGGCGAGGAGGAGACCAACGCCTCCGACCTCATCAAGAAGATGGAGCTCTTCGGCTCCGATCCCAAGGGCCTCTATATGCTGGACCAGGAGCTGGCGGCCCGGACCTACGCCGCCCCCTCCCTGACCCTGTAAGGCTTGATTCCGCGCCTCACGCACGGCGGCTTGACCGCCGTGCGTGTTTTTGTCCCGCTCTGGACGGACGTCCCCGCCCGTGGTATACTGTGCCCAGCTGACACCCAAGGAGGCCCCTATGAAAGATTTGCTGATCGTGGAGGACGACCGCGCCCTGGGCGAGGGCATCCGCCTGGCCCTCCAGGCCCCGGAGCTCCGGCTCCAGCTGTGCCACACCCTGGCGGAGGCCGGGGCGCTGGCGGCCCGGCAGCCCTTTGACCTGCTGATCCTGGACATCAACCTGCCAGACGGGAACGGGCTGGACTTTCTCCGCGCCCTCCGGCAGGAGCACGCCGTCCCGGTGATCCTGCTGACCGCCAACGACCTGGAGACGGACATCGTGGCGGGGCTGGAGCTGGGGGCGGACGACTACATCACCAAGCCCTTCTCCCTGGCGGTGCTGCGGGCCCGGGTCCACGCCCAGCTGCGCCGGGGGACGCCCGCCCAGGCGGAGCGGGTGGAGATCGACCGCTTCTCCTTCGACTTCGGCCGGATGGAATTCCAGCGGGACGGGCAGCCGGTGGAGTTGAGCAAGACCGAGCAGAAGCTGCTGCGGCTGCTGGTGGAGAACCGGGGCCGGACCCTCACCCGGGCCCAACTGGTAGACCGGATCTGGACCGACGGCGCGGCGTACGTGGACGAGAACGCCCTCTCCGTCACGGTGAAGCGGCTGCGGGACAAGCTGGAGGAGATTCCCTCCAAGCCCCGGTACATCAAGACCGTGTACGGCCTGGGCTACACATGGGCGGTGAACTGACATGACCACGGAATTTATTCTGCTGGCCCTGGCGCTTCTGGCCCTGCTGGCGGCGGTCATCATCGCCCTCTGGACCCATCTCCGGGCCCGCCGGATGCTGGACACCCTGGACCGGATGCTGGACGACGCCGTCCGGGGCGACTTTCAGGAGTCCCTCTATGACGAGAGCCGCCTCTCCGCCCTGGAGACCCGGATGGCCCACTATCTGTCCTCCAGCGCCGTGTCCGCCCGGAACCTGGCGGAGGAGAAGGACAAGATCAAGACGCTGATCGGGGACATCTCCCACCAGACGAAAACGCCCATCGCCAACCTCCTGCTGTACGCCCAGCTGCTGGGAGAGCAGGATCTGCCGCCGGAGAGCCGGGCCTACGTCTCTGCCCTGGAGGGGCAGGCGGAGAAGCTGCGGTTCCTCATCGACGCCCTGGTGAAAACCTCCCGCCTGGAGACCGGCGTCCTGGCCATGGCGCCCAAAAGCCATCCCATCCAGCAGCTGCTGGAGGCCGCAGCCGCCCAGGCCGCCCCCAGGGCGGAGGCCAGGGGCATCGCCCTCACGGTGGAGCCCGCGGACCTGACCGCCCGGTTCGACCCCAAATGGACCACGGAGGCCCTCTATAATCTGGTGGACAACGCCGTGAAGTATACCCCAGCCGGCGGCAGCGTCACCCTCCGGGCCGTGGGCTACGAGCTGTTCTGCCGCATTGACGTGACGGACACCGGCTCCGGCATCCCGGAGGCGGAGCAGGCCCGGATCTTCCAGCGGTTCTACCGCTCTCCCTCCGCCGGCGAGACGGAGGGCGTGGGCATCGGATTGTACCTGGCCCGGCAGATCGCCGCCGGCCAGGGGGGATATCTGAAGGTCACCAGCCGCCCGGGGGAGGGCAGCACCTTCTCCCTGTTCCTGCCGCGAGCGGAGCAGGGCAGGGCACAAGAAGAGAGCGCCCCGGCCTGAAACGCCAATTCTTTCAGAACTGTTAGATTTCAGAAAGAATGTGGAAAGATTTCTTTGGTACAGTCTGTATTGTCGAAAGGCAATACAGACTTTTTCCTGGGAGGAACGGATTTATGACGATCTTGGAAACGAAGGATCTGCGGAAGGTGTACGGCTCCGGCGACACGGAGGTCCGGGCCCTGGACGGGGTGGACCTGACGGTGGAGAAGGGCGAGTTCGTGGCGGTGGTGGGCACCTCCGGCTCCGGCAAGTCCACCCTGCTCCACATGCTGGGCGGCCTGGACCGGCCCACCGGCGGCACCGTCACCGTGGACGGCAAGGAGCTCTCCACCCTGAAGGACGAGGAGCTGACCATCTTCCGGCGGCGGAAGATCGGCTTCGTGTTCCAGAACTACAACCTGGTGCCGGTGCTGAACGTGTATGAGAACATCGTCCTGCCCATCCAGCTGGACGGCAAGGCGCCGGACAAGGGCTACGTGGACCAGATCATCGAGACCCTGGGCCTGGGGAGCAAGCTCCAGAACCTGCCCAACAACCTCTCCGGCGGCCAGCAGCAGCGGGTGGCCATCGCCCGGGCCCTGGCGGCCAAGCCCGCCATCATCCTGGCGGACGAGCCCACCGGCAACCTGGACTCCGCCACCAGCCTGGACGTGATGGGCCTGCTGAAGGTCACCGCCCAGAAGTTCAGCCAGACCATCGTCATGATCACCCACAACGAGGAGCTGGCCCAGATGGCGGACCGGATCATCCGCATCGAGGACGGCCGGATCGTGGTGCGGGGGTGAGGGCCATGATGAAGGTATCCAACGGCAAGACCATCCGCCGCCTGGGCTGGCGGTCCATGAAGGCGGCCCGGACCCGCAACCTCATCGCCGTGCTGGCCATCGCCCTGACCACGGTGCTGTTCACGTCTCTGTTCACCATCGCCATGTCCATCAACGACGGGTTCCAGCAGTCCAACTTCCGCCAGGTGGGGGGCTTCTCCCACGGCGGGTTCAAGTATCTGACGGAGGAGCAGTTTGAAGAGCTGCGGGACGACCCCCTCATTGACCAGTGGGGCGTCCGGCGCTTCCTGGGCATGCCCTCGGAGGTGCCCTTCAACAAGTCCCATGTGGAGGTTGGCTACGCCGACGCCAACTACGCCCACTGGTCTTTCTGCGATCCGGTGGAGGGCCGCCTGCCGGAAGAGGGCACTGACGAGGCCGCCACGGACACCCACGTGCTGGAGCTGCTGGGGATCGAGCCGAAGCTCGGCGCCAAGTTCACCCTCACCTTTGACGTGGACGGCCACACCACCACCCAGACCTTTACCCTCTGCGGCTGGTGGGAATACGACGAGGCCGTCGTGGCCAACCAGGTCCTGATCCCGGAGAGCCGGGTGGACGCCATTCTGGACGAGGTGGGGGTGACCCCGCCCGGCAGCAGCGGCATGATCGGCACCTGGAACCTGGACGTGATGCTGAAGAGCGGCTCCCGGCACATCGAGCAGGACTTGGAGCAGATTCTGGAAAACCACGGCTACCAGAACGAGACCGCCGGGGACAACTACATCGACATCGGTGTCAACTGGGGCTATACCGGCGCCCAGCTCAGCGACAACCTGGACCCCGTGGTGGTCATCGCCATCGCCGCCATGCTGCTGCTCATCATCTTCACCGGGTATCTCATCATCTACAACGTGTTCCAGATCTCGGTCACCAACGACATCCGGTTCTACGGCCTGCTGAAGACCATCGGCACCACGCCCCGGCAGCTGCGGCGGATCATCCGCATCCAGGCCCTGGCCCTGTCTCTGGCGGGCATCCCCCTGGGGCTGATCGTGGGCTGGTTCATCGGCGGCCAGATCACGCCGGCCATCGTGTCCCAGCTGGACGGCATCGTGCCCATGACCTCCGTGAACCCGGTGATCTTCCTGGGCGCGGCGCTGTTCTCCCTGGTGACGGTGCTCCTCTCCTGCCGGAAGCCCGGCCGGGTGGCCGCCCGGGTCTCTCCCATCGAAGCGGTGCGCTACACCGAGGGCGGCACCATCAGGCGCAAGACGAAGAAGGGCCGCAAGGGCGTGTCCCTGCTGTCCATGGCCTGGGCCAACCTGGGCCGCAGCCGGAGCAAGACCGCGGTCACCGTCACCTCCCTGTCCCTGGCGGTGGTGCTGCTGACGGTGACCGTGAACTTCACCAACGGCTTTGATATGGACAAGTATGTGTCCAACTTCACCGCCAGCGACTTCATCGTGGCGGACGCCGGGAAATTTCAGAACAGCATTCTGGATTTCACCCCCGACATGGCTGTGCCCCAGTCGGTCATCGACGACATCAACGCCCAGGGCGGCATCACCGACAGCGGCGTCATCTACGGCCAGACGTTTGGAGCCCTGGAGTATGTCACCGAGGACTGGTTCCGGCAGAATAAAGAGCGCTTCTACACCGAGGAAGAGATGGACAACCTGATCCGTCTGACCGAGCGGAACGAAGAGGGCCTGCTGGCCGACCGGATCCAGCTCTCCGGCATGAGCGATTTTGCCCTGGATCACCTGACGGTACTGGAGGGGGACCTGAACAAGCTCCGGGAGGACGGCGGACGGTATGTGGCCGCTGTGTACAGCGGGGATGACTACGGCAATGCGTACATGGACTCCCACTGGGCCAGGCTGGGGGACATCGTTACCGTCCGGTATGTGGAGGAGACGGCGTATGTGGACCCGGACACCGGCATCGCCTACGCCAGCGTGGAGGACGTGCCCGCCGGCGCCAACTATGTGGAGCGGCCGGTAAAGTACCGGGACGTGGAGTACGAGGTGGCCGCCCTGGTGACGGTGCCCTCCGCCTTCTCCTACCGTTACTACGGGGCGGACGAGTTCATCCTGAACGACCAGACCTTCATCCAGGACAGCGGCACGTCGGACGTCATGTACTACGCCTTTGACACCACTGACGAGGCCAACAGCGCCATGGAGGAATTTCTGCGGAACTACACGGAGAACGTGAACCCCCAGTTCGACTACGAGAGCAAGGCCCTCTACGCCTCGGAGTTCGAGGGGATGCGCTCCATGTTCCAGCTGTGCGGCGGGGCCCTCAGCTTCATCGTGGGGCTGGTGGGCGTACTGAACTTCTTCAACGCCATCCTCACCGGCATCATCGCCCGGAAGCGGGAGTTCGCCGTGCTGCAGTCCATCGGCATGACCGGCAAGCAGCTGAAGGCCATGCTGGTGTATGAGGGGCTGTTCTACGCCCTGGGGGCGGCGGGGATCTCGCTGATCCTGACCCTGATCTTGGGCCCGGTGGCCTTCAAGGCGGTGGGGAGCCTGTTCTGGTTCTTCACCTACCGGCTGACCCTGGCGCCGTTCCTGGTGGTGATCCCGGTGTTCGCCCTGCTGGGCGCGCTGGTGCCCCTGGCGGTGTACCGCTCCGTCTCCAAATCCACCATCGTGGAGCGGCTGCGGGAGGTGGACTGACCGTTTCAAACCCGGCCCATAAAGCAGCGGCACGGCTCGAAAGAGCCGTGCCGCTTTCTATGCGCGTTACCGGCGGCCGCCCCGGAATCCGCCGCGGCTTCCGCCGCCGCCCCGGAAGGAGCCTCCGCCGAAACCGCCCCGGCTGCCGCCGGAACGGCCAAAGCTGCCTCCCCCGAAGCTGCCCCGGGACCCGCCGGAGCGGCCGAAGGATCCGCCGCCGAACGTCCCGCCCCGGCTGCCGCCGAAGGTCCCGCCGCCAAAGCCCCCGGTGGGCGGGCGGCGGGGCGGCCGCGGAGGTCTGGGCGGTCTGGGAGGCCGGGGCGGCCTGGGCCGCCGGGGCCGTCCCCAGAAGATGGGGTAATACACCACCGGCGGCCGCCCCATACCGGGCCGCAGATACCGCCGGCGGTAGCGGCTGTACCGGACCCCGTCCAGGATCACCCACAGCACCAGCAGCACCAACAGCAATGATACAACGCCGCTCACCAGGGCCCCGAGGGCCGGGGCCACGTACCCGGTGGTCACGGTGTGGTAGCCGCTGCCGCTGGAATAGGTCTCCCGCACCGCGGGGATATACCCCTCCCGGATGGTGACGCCGTAGTGATCCGCGAACCAGTCGATGAAGGCGTCAAAGGCGGCCCGCACGCCGTCGTCGTAGTTCCCGGCGGCAAAGTCGCTCTCCAGGTAATAGGACTGCAGGCTGACAAAGTCGTCCGCATACTCCTCCAGCCCGGTCCCCACCGCCACGCAGTAGTCGCCCTGCAGGCCGCTCTGGGAGATGTTGTCCAGAGCCAGCAGCATCACCACGCCGTTGTTCCGCTCCGCGGAGCCCACACCGTAGGTGTTCCCCAGATCCACGGCGTAGTCCATGATGTCCACGCCGCCGGTGGAGTTCACCACGTCCACCAGGATCTGGGCCCCGGTCTGGGCAAACAGGGAGGCGTTCATGGCGTCGATGTGCTCCATGGTGCCGTCCGTCAGCACCCCTGCGTAGTCATATGCGTACGTATAGGTCCCCACGATGGCAGTGGACGCCTCGCCGGAGGAATCCGGCCTCTTGGCCTGCCCGATGGCCACCCCGGCCACGATGGCCAAAACCAGCACCGCCACCGCCACAGCCCGTTTCTGAAAAAACTTCATAAGCGTATGTCCTCTCTCCCCCTTTCCCCGACTGGGGAAAGGGGCCAGGGAAAACCCTCCGGGTTTTCCCGGTTGATCTGCCTCCGGCAGATCAAAAAAATTTCAATCATTTTCGGCAGGGCGTGTACCTGCCGAAAATTCCCCGACCCGTGCGCACCTGGGGCGCACACACCAGTGACCGGCGTCACTGGTGGCGGGGGAGGTCGAGGGGG
>DWYU01000075.1 GCA_019118505.1 Candidatus Oscillibacter excrementavium | reverse complement strand
CTCCCATGGGAGCGCCCCTCCTGGCGGTCACAGGTGTCCTTACTTCTGGGCGAAGGCGTCCACGTCCGCCTTGGCGGCCTGCATGAAGATGTAGGTGTCACAGGCGTAGCCGATGAACTTCACGCCCATGTCGCGCCACTTCTTGCCGCCCTCCACGGTGTCGGCGAAGCAGCCCAGCTTCACGCCCTTGGCGTTGGCCTTGGCGATGATGCCCTTGATGCACTCCACCACCTCGGGGTGGTCGATCTCGCCCACGTGGCCCAGCGCGCTGGACAGATCATAGGGCCCGATGAACACCACGTCGATGCCGGGGACGTCCAGGATCTCGTCCAGGTTCTCCACGGCCTTGGTGCCCTCGGCCTGGAGGATCACCACGGTGTCCTGGGCCTTGGAGAAGTACTCGCTGCCGGGGACGGCGCCGAAGCCCGCGGAGCGGACGAAGCGGCAGGTGCCGCGGGTGCCCACGGGGGAGAACTTGGCGGCGGAGACAGCGGCACGGGCCTGCTCGGCGGTGTCGATCTGGGGGATCATGATGGCGCCGGCGCCCACGTCCAGGGCCTGGTCGATCCAGATGTCAGTGCCCCGGGGGACCCGGACCACCGGGCACACGCCGGCCACATTGGCGGCGCGGATCAGGTTGGGCAGGGTCTGGAAGGTGGTGGTGCCGTGCTCCATATCCAGCAGCACGAAGTCATAGCCGGCGTAGCCGGCGGCCTCCACGAAAGCGGGGTCAGTGCCGATCATGAAGGGGCCGAGGGCGCCCTTGTCAGAGTCCATGGCGGCCTTGAACCGGGCCACGGAATCCATGGTAGGCATATTGACAGAATACATGGTAATCATCCTTTCTTGGGAGCCGGCGGTGTTCCGCCGCGCAGCTCTGATTTTTTAATTTTATCCCCTGGCAGCGGGCTTGTCAACCTGCCGTTGGGGCGCTTCATGGCGATCCGCTCCCGCAGCCAGGGAGGCCGGGTGGAGGGGATGATCCCAGGCGACCTGGGGCGGATCCGCAGAGCAGGGGACGCCGCAGATGCCGCCGGAGAAGCGGCCGGAGCCCAAGTTCAAGAAGGGCTGGCTGGGCCTGTACTACAAGATCGCCGCCTCCGGCTCCGAGGGCGCGGTGCTGAAGTTTGAAAATCTGTAAAATTTCGACGTTTCCGAACAATCCCTCTTCCCTTTTTCGCAGACTCGCTATATAATAAGCCGGGTATGTCCCAAAGAGACCGGAGGAATCCCGCAACGGACACTGCCGCTTTCGCAGCGGTGCCGTCCGCGCGGTTTTGGCCCGCGTTGACCGGGCAGCCTGCCGCTGGGGAAGGCGGCATATTTCTGTACAACAGGAGATGAGTATCCCGATGAAGAAAAAGTTTGTCGTGATGGATGGCAACACCGCCGCTGCTCATGTGGCGTACGCCTTTACCGAGGTTGCGGCCATCTATCCCATCACCCCGTCCTCGCCCATGGCGGAGAAGGTGGATGAGTGGTCTGCCAAGGGCCGGAAGAACCTGTTCGGCTCCACGGTGGACGTGATCCAGATGCAGTCCGAGGCCGGCGCCGCAGGCACCTGCCACGGCTCCCTGCAGGCGGGCGCCCTGACCACCACCTTCACCTCTTCCCAGGGCCTGATGCTGATGATCCCCGCCATGTACGCCATGGGCGGCCAGTTCCTGCCCAGCGTCATGCACATCGCCTCCCGCGTGGTGACCTCCAACCACCACTCCATCTTCGGCGATCACACCGACTTCATGACCTGCCGCACCACCGGCTACGCCATGCTGATGTCCTCCTGCCCCCAGGAGGCCATGGACCTGGGCGCGGTGGCCCACCTGTCCGCCATCAGCGGCAAGTACGCCTTCATGCACTGCTTCGACGGCTTCCGCACCTCTCACGAGATGCAGCGGATCGAGGCGCTGGACTATGAGGACCTGCGGCCCCTGGTGGACCAGAAGGCCCTGCAGGAGTTCCGCAGCCACTCCCTGAACCCGGAGCATCCCACCAACCGGGGCAACAACGTCAACCCCGACGTGTACTTCCAGTGCAAGGAGGGCGCCAACGTCAAGGCCGCCACCATCCCCGACACGGTCCAGCACTATATGGATGAGATCAACAAGCTCACCGGCCGGGACTACAAGCTGTTCAACTACTACGGCGCCCCCGATGCGGAGGAGGTCATCGTGGTGATGTGCTCCGCCAGCGAGGCGGTGAAGGAGACCGTGGACTACCTGAACAAGCAGGGCCGCAAGGTGGGCATGGTGCAGATCCATCTGTACCGTCCCTTCTCCGTGAAGCACTTCGCCGCGGCCATCCCCGCCACGGTCAAGAAGATCGCCGTGCTGGACCGCTCCAAGGAGACCGGCTCCGTGGGCGAGCCCGTGTACCTGGACGTGGTCACCGCCCTGAACCAGGCGGGCCGGGGCGACATCCGCGTGGTGGGCGGCCGGTACGGCCTGTCCTCCAAGGACACCACCCCGGGCCAGTTCATCGCCGTGTATGACAACCTGGCCAAGGACGAGCCCAAGAACAACTTCACCATCGGCATCAACGACGATGTGACCCACACCTCCCTGGACTACAAGGAAGTGGAGATCCCCCATCCCGGCCAGGTGTCCTGCAAGATCTGGGGCCTGGGCGGCGACGGCACCGTGGGTGCCAACAAGAACGCCATCTCCACCATCGGCCTGGTGGCCAACAAGTACGCCCAGGCGTATTTCTCCTATGACTCCATGAAGTCCGGCGGCCTGACCCAGAGCCACCTGCGCTTCGGCGACGAGCCCATCCGCTCCACCTATCTGGTGTCCTCCGCGGACTTCGTGGCGGTCCACGCCCCCACTTACGTGGCCAAGTACGACACCACCGAGGACCTGAAGGAGGGCGGCACCTTCCTGCTGAACTGCCCCTGGAGCGTGGAGGAGCTGGACACCCGCCTCACCGGCAAGATGAAGCGGGATCTGGCCCGGAAGCACGCCAACTTCTACATCATCGACGCCGCCAAGCTGGCCCGTGAGATCGGCCTGGGCCAGCACACCAACAACATCCTCCAGGCGGCTTTCTTCGCCCTGACCCGCGTCATCCCTCTGGACGTGGCCGTGGAGGACATGAAGAAGAACAACTACAACTCCTACTTCAAGAAGGCCGGCCAGGAGATCGTGGATCTCAACGACAAGGCCGTGGACATCGGCATCAGCGCCGCCGTGAAGGTGGAGATCCCCGCCTCCTGGGCCGACGCGCCGGACACCCCCGCGGTCGTGCCCGCAGGCGCCTCTGACTTCGTCAAGGACATCGTGCTGCCCATGGACCACCAGCAGGGCGACAAGCTGCCCGTCTCCGTGTTCCAGAAGCACGGTGTGCTGGACGGCACCTGGGAGAACGGCACCTCCGCCTTCTCCAAGCGGGGCGTTGCCACCATGGTGCCCAAGTGGAACGCCGAGAGCTGCATCCAGTGCAACCGCTGCGCCATGTGCTGCCCCCACGCCGCCATCCGGCCTGTGCTGCTGACCGAGGAGGAGAAGGCCCAGGTGCCCGCGTCCTTTGAGACTGTGCCCGCCAAGGGGCTGGGCAAGGACGCCCCCAACTACTTCTTCCGGATGCAGATCTCTCCCTATGACTGCCTGGGCTGCGGCGTGTGCCTGACTGCCTGCCCCGCCAACAGCAGCGACAAGACGGCGGACGCCCTGGTGATGACCCCCTTCGAGGAGATGAAGCCCGAGCAGGTGAACTTCGACGAGGTCGCCATGAACGACAAGTACCTGAAGAAGGACGTCATCAACAACAGGACCGTCAAGAACATGCAGTTCGCCAAGCCCTACTTCCAGTTCTCCGCCGCCTGCGCCGGCTGCGCCGAGACCACCTACATCAAGCTGCTGAGCCAGATGGTGGGCGACCGGATGTACGCCGGCAACGCCGCGGGCTGCTCCTCCGCCATCTCCGGCGGCGCCCCCATCCTGCCCTACTGCAAGGACAGCCAGGGCCACGGCCCCGCCTGGGAGCACTCCCTGTTTGAGGACAACGCCGAGTTCGCCTACGGCTTCTTCCATGCCCAGGACGCCATCCGCAAGGAGCTGCTGATCCGGCTGGAGAGCATGAAGGACGCCGGCATCGCCCCCGCGGAGATCCAGAACTACCTCGACAACTGGAACGACGGGGAGAAGTCCCGCGCCGTGACCGACGCCCTGATCGCCGCTCTGGAAAAGAGCGAGCCCACTGAGGATGTGGCCTACGTCCTGCAGAACAAGGAGTATCTGGCCAAGAAGTCCATCTGGGCCATCGGCGGCGACGGCTGGGCCTATGACATCGGTTTCGGCGGCATCGACCACGTCATGGCGCAGAACCGGGACGTGAACCTGCTGGTGCTGGACACCGAGGTGTACTCCAACACCGGCGGACAGTCCTCCAAGTCCACCCCCACCTCCGCCGTGGCCAAGTTTGCCGCCGGCGGCAAGCAAGTGGCCAAGAAGGACCTGGGCGCCATCCTGATGACCTACGGCTACGTGTATGTGGCCCAGGTGGCCATGGGCTATGACCAGGCCCAGACCCTGAAGGCCCTGCGGGAGGCGGAGTCCTATCCCGGCCCCTCCATCGTCATCTGCTACTGCCCCTGCCTGGAACAGCACATCAAGGCCGGCATGGGCTGCTCTCAGGACGAGATGAAGAAGGCTGTGGAGTGCGGCTACTGGCACCTGTACCGGTATGATCCCCGGCGGACCGCCGAGGGCAAGAACCCCTTCCAGCTGGACTCTCCCGCGCCCGACACCAGCAAGCTCATGGACTTCCTGATGGGCGAGAACCGGTTCGCCTCTCTGAAGAACAACTTCCCGGAGCGGGCCAACGCCCTCTACGAGAAGGAGATCGAGAACCTGAAGGCCCGGTACGAGAAGTACCGCAAGATGGCCGAGGACTGAGCGGCTGTCCGCTGACGTCCCAGCGCTTCTCCAAGTCCCCCGCGCCCTGCGGCGCGGGGGGCTTTTTTTGCCGTTTTCCGAAAAGCGCCCCTGAAAATTTTATATCTGTCCGGTTGCACGGCGCCGTGCACGATGGCGGGGAAACAGCGGTATGGTTGACGGCCCCTCGCCTCATGGCGGGTGGCGCCGCCGGAGCGGCGATGGCCGCTCCGGGAAACCGGCTGCAACTGCCGGGGACGGAGAGGGGGAATGGGAAGATCGAGACGGAAGTGCTCTGCGCGCTGATCGCCGGGGCGGCAACGGTGCTGGCCGCGGCGGCGGAATACCGCTCCCGGAGGAGCACCCGGCGGGCGGAGGCCCGGGCGGCCCGCCGGGCCAAAGAGAGCCGCCTGGCCATGGACCTGATGTACGCCAGCTGCTCCTTGTCCCTGACCACGGCGAAAAAGCTGGCGGGACAGCACACCAACGGCGACGTGGAGGAGGCCATGGAGGCCGCAGAGGCCGCCCGGACAGCCTATATCGGCTTTGTCCGCAGCGAGGCGGCCCACAATGTCAGCAAAATTTGAGCCGGGCACAGCCCGGGGAAAGGATGGTACATCGGATGAAGGATTTGGAGAACGTGCTGCAGGATTACACAAGAGGCGAAAAGACCCTGGAGGAGGCCAACCGGGCCCTGAAAGAGCTGGGATGCGGGCTCACCCTGGACCCCGCCCGCAATCTCTTCTCCGCCAAGGAGCTGCTGGAGACCCGGACGGGGGAGACGCCGGACCAGGCCAACGGCTGGGGGATCATGGATCACGGCGTGGGCTGCCTGGAGAAGGTCCGGGTGGTGGATGGCCGCACGGTGGATGTGGACATGGGCCAGGAGACCGCCTTCGTCTATCTGGCGGGCCGACGCTACCGCCTGCGGGGCGACGTGCTGACGGAGGAGGACTGAAAATGGAACTGCTGACACAGCGCCTGGCCAACCTGCTGACGGTGAAGAGCCTGGTGACGGTGATCCTGACGGCGGTGTTCGCCGCCATGGCGGGAACCGGCCGGGTGACCACGGAGCAGTTTTTGACGGTGTTCACCGTGGTGATCGCCTTCTACTTCGGCACCCAGGCGGAAAAGCGGGCCCAGGCATGAGCGTGCAGACCTACAGCGTCTCCCGGGAGGGGGACCGGCTGATGTCCCCGCATTTCCGGGTGCGGGAGTTCGCCTGCCATGACGGGTCGGACACGGTGAAGATCGACACCGCTCTGGTGGAGCTGCTGGAGCAGATCCGCTCCGCCGCCGGCGGGGCGGTGACCATCAACAGCGGCTACCGGACGGCGGCCTACAACGCCCGGGTGGGCGGCGCCCGGTACAGCCAGCACCTTCAGGGCACGGCGGCGGACATCGTGGTTTCAGGCGCCAGCCCCCTGCTGGTGGGACAGATGGCGGAATACTGCCTGGGGAGCCACGGGGGCATCGGGGTCTATCAGACCTTCACCCATGTGGACACCCGCGGGAATCGGGCCAGGTGGGACCAGCGGAGCGGCCGGGAGGTGGCCGTCTCCGGCTGGCCCGGCTGGCAGCCAAAGGAGGAACCTGTTTTGGACAACACACCCAGCGCATACGCAGAGGAGGCGGTGGCCTGGGCCGTGGAAAACGGCCTGCTGTACGGCAACGCCCAGGGGGATCTGATGCTCTCCCAGCCGGTGACCCGCCAGCAGCTGCTGGTGATCCTGCACCGCTTTGCCCGGCTGGAGAGGCAGAGCTGACCGCCTGTCCGGCAGCAAAACGAAAGATTTTCCAAAGCCGCGCCCCCGGATCTCCGGGGGCGCGGCCGCATATTCCCGCGAAATTTGCAGATGCTGATGCCGGGGTGATTGTATGCGGCAGACTGAGAAGCGGCGCAAAGCACCTGCTGACCGGACGCCATCCCTGCGGATCGAGCCGGAGAAGCGGCTCTGCCCCGCCTTTGACCCGGTGACGATTGCCAAGTTCCCCGTGGCGGAGCCCGGGGAGATGGGCTTCCGGGTGCTGGATAACTTCTGTGAGGAGCATATCCAGTAATGTAGAAAGGACCAGGTCCGACAGTGCCCGGATCTGGTCCTTTTCACAGGAACTTCTGTTTGTCTTATCAGGCGGAATGTGATACAATCAAATTGACCACGATTTATATAATAGGTATCTCTCCAGGGGGTGCGTCCCCGGCGCGGGCGCGGCCCAACTGTGAGAGCGGGAAGGAACCCTATGAGACGATGCTTTATCTTTGCCGCCGGCACCTATTACGGCCTGCGGGAGCGGCCCCGGACCGGGGACCTGGTGCTGGCGGCGGACGCCGGGTATCTGGCCTGCCGGCAGGCGGGGGTGGTGCCGGACCTGCTGCTGGGGGACTTTGACTCCATGGACCAGCCGGCGGACTTCGACCGCATTCGGCGGGTGCCGGTGGAGAAGGATGACACAGACACCATGCTGGCGGTGAAAACCGGCCTGGAGCAGGGCTGCGGGGAGTTTTACCTCTATGGCGGCACCGGCGGCAAGCGACTGGACCACACCCTGGCAAATTTGCAGACGCTGCTATATCTCCGCCGCCACGGCGCCCGGGGGTATCTCTATGACAACGACTTCGTGTGGACCGCCATCGAGAACGAGAGCCTCACCGTGGAGCGGACGGTGGAGTGGGGGCTGCTGTCTGTGTTCTGCCTGGGGGCCCCTGCCTCCGGCATTGACGAGCGGGGCGTCCAGTACCCCCTCACCAAGGCCGCCCTGTCGGCGGAGTTTCCCCTGGGCATCAGCAACCACATTCTGGAGGACCGGGCCAGGGTCACCGTCCGGAAGGGCGCCCTGCTGGTGGGCTGGGAGCTGCCGCCTCTTGGCGTTGTTTCAGAGATAAAATAGCGGAACCGCCAAAGTCCGGTTGCGGCAGAAAAAAAGATATTGTATAATAAGGCAAAGAGGAAAGGTCAACCTTTCCGGAAAGACACCAGACGACCGTGGGACCAGGGCTGGGCACGGCAGGCAAGGAGGAATACGCCATGGCGCACTTTACCGTAAACGGACAGGCTGTCACCGTGGAACACAACCAGAAGCTGCTGCGCTACCTGCGGGACACCCTGCATCTCACCAGCGTGAAGGACGGGTGCAGCGAGGGCGCCTGCGGCACCTGCACCGTGCTGATCGACGGCAAGCCCACCAAGGCCTGCATCCCCCAGACCGACAAGCTGGAGGGGAAGTCCATCATCACGGTGGAGGGCCTGACGGATTTTGAAAAACAGGTCTATACCTACGCCTTCGGCATGGCGGGGGCGGTCCAGTGCGGGTTCTGCATCCCCGGTATGGTGATGAGCGCCAAGGGCCTGCTGGACACCAATCCCGCCCCCACCCGGGAGGAGGCGGCCTACGCCATCCGCAACAACATCTGCCGGTGTACCGGCTATGTGAAGATCATTGACGGCATTTTGCTGGCGGCGGAGCTGTTCCGCAAGGGCGAGGTGCCGCCGGCCCCCACCGACTGGTCCCTGGGCCAGCGGGTTCCCCGGGTGGATGTGGAGGAGAAGGTCACCGGCACCGGCATCTATCCCGATGACATCTATCTGGACGGCATGATCTACGGCAGTGCCGTCCGGTCCCAGTATCCCCGGGCCCGGGTGCTGGCCATCCACACGGAGGAGGCCAGGGCTCTGCCCGGCGTGGTCTGCGTGCTGACCGCCGATGACATCCCGGGGCAGAACAAGGTGGGCCACCTGGTGAAGGACTGGGACACCATGATCGCCGTGGGGGACATCACCCACTATTTGGGGGACGCCATCTGCCTGGTGGCGGCGGAGACGCCGGAGATCCTGGCCCAGGCCAAGGCCCTGGTGAAGGTGGACTATGAGGAGCTGCCCATGGTCCGCAATCCCCGGGAGGCCATGCTGCCGGACGCCCCCCTGGTCCACCGGACCGGGAACCTGCTGACCCACAAGCACATCCAGCGGGGCAATCCGGCGGAGGCCATCGCCAAATCGAAGCACGTGCTGACCCAGCACTTCTCCACCCCCTGGACGGAGCACGCCTTCCTGGAGCCGGAGTGCGCCGTGGCCTATCCCGACGATGACGGGGTCATGGTCCTCTCCACGGACCAGGGCGCCTACGACACCCAGCACGAGATCATGGGGATGCTGGGATTGCCGGCGGAGCGGGTGAAGGTCCGCAACTGCCTGGTGGGCGGCGGCTTCGGCGGCAAGGAGGACGTGACCGTCCAGCACCACGCCGCCCTGATCGCCTATCTGACGAAGCGCCCGGTGAAGGTGAAGCTCACCCGGGCGGAGAGTATTTTGATCCATCCCAAGCGCCACCCCATGGAGATGGAGTTCTCCATCGGCTGTGACGAGAACGGCATCATCCAGGGCGTGGCCGCCGAGGTCATCGCCGACACCGGGGCCTACGCCTCCCTGGGCGGGCCGGTGCTGGAGCGGGCCTGCACCCACGCCGCCGGCCCCTACAACTACCAGAATTTCGAGATCGACGGGTGGGCCTACTACACCAACAATCCCCCCGCCGGGGCCTTCCGGGGCTTCGGCGTCACCCAGACCTGCTTCTGTATCGAGAGCCTCTTGAACCAGATGGCGGACATCGTGGGCATCACCCCCTGGGAGATCCGCTACCGCAACGCCATCCGCCCGGGGCAGGAACTGCCCAACGGCCAGATCGTGGATGAGTCCACCGGCCTGGTGGAGACCCTGGAGGCGGTGAAGCCCTACGTGGAGAATAACCAGTACGTGGGCCTGGCCTGCGCCATGAAGAACGCCGGCGTGGGCGTGGGCATCCCGGACACCGGCCGGTGCCGCCTGGTGGTGGAGGACGGCAAGCTCCACATCTTTGCCGGCGCCTCCTGCATCGGCCAGGGCCTGGGCACGGTGCTGACCCAGATGGTCTACGAACAGACAAAGATCCCCCGGGACAAGATCGTCTACGAGCGGTCCAACACCTACTGCGCGCCGGACTCCGGCACCACCTCCGGTTCCCGCCAGACGCTGTTCACCGGAGAGGCAGTCCGCCGGGCCTGCCAGGATCTGAAGGCGGCCATGGCGGAGAGCGGCGGACTGGACGGCCTGAACGGGCAGGAGTTCTACGGGGAGTACCTGGGCAAGACGGACCCTCTGGGGGCGCCGGTGCCCAATCCCGTCAGCCATGTGGCCTACGGCTACGCCACCCAGGTGTGCATCCTGGACGACGAGGGAAGGATCCGCCAGATGGTGGCGGCCCACGATGTGGGCAAGGCCGTGAACCCCATCTCCATCGAGGGGCAGATCGAGGGCGGCGTGGTGATGAGCATGGGCTTCGCCCTGACGGAGCGGTATCCGCTGGTGGACTGCAAGCCCACCGCCAAATACGGCACCCTGGGGCTGTTCCGGGCCAATCAGATCCCGGAGATCACCCCCATCATCGTGGAAAAAGCGGGGTTGAACGTGGCCTGCGGTGCCATCGGCATCGGTGAGATCACCTCCATCCCCACGGCCCCGGCCATTGCGGACGCCTACTACCGCTATGACGGCCGGTTCCGCACCAGCCTGCCCCTGGAGGGCACGCCCTACAGCCGGAAATAAAAAAGAGCCGCGGCGGGGATCCCCGCCGCGGCCTGTCGGGCGCTTATGCCCGCTCCCGCACCGTCACATGGACGGTGTCGCCGGGCTGCTTTCCCAGCTGGGCCCGGATGTCCTTCCGCATCCCCAGGATGTGGCCGGGAGTGCCCATCCGCACCAGACTCCCGGCGTAGGGGACGCCGTCAAAGGTGGCGGACACCTTGATCCGGCCCTTGCCGAACAGGGCTTCCGCGTCGTAGGGGAATTCTACATAGGCCCCGTCAATGTGGGGGACCTTTCGGATCACCGCGTCGAATTCGCAGACGGTCTTGTTCATCGGGCAAGTTCCTCCTTCAGTTCCTCCAGGGCCTGGACGGTGTCCACGTCGTGGAGCTCCTCCGCGGGGACCTCCAGAAGGAACAGCTCCTCCTCGTGCCGGCGGATGACGGTGTTGCCGCCGTGGTCCTCCCGCAGCTCCAGCAGCTCCGGGAAAAACCGGGCGGGGAAGAGGCAGGGGTTGCCCCGGACGCCGCCGTGGCCCAGGGCGGCGATCTTCTCCGGCTGGGCCCGCCAGCGGTCCACCAGCG
Source organism: Candidatus Oscillibacter excrementavium (assembly GCA_019118505.1). Taxonomy (GTDB): domain Bacteria; phylum Bacillota; class Clostridia; order Oscillospirales; family Oscillospiraceae; genus Oscillibacter; species Oscillibacter excrementavium. The sequence continues at coordinate 12,769 of DWYU01000075.1, read as the reverse complement.
CCGCCACGCTCTCCCGCCGCAGCAGGGGCTGGTCGCTCACCTGGAACAGCACCCCGCCGCAGTCCCGCAGCTCCGTCAGCCCCAGGGCGATGGTGTGGCTGATGCCATAGTCCGGATGGGGATTGTGGACGGCGGCGAAGCGGAACTCCCCGGCCAGGCGCATGACCTCCGGGTATTGGGTCACCACCACGACTTGGTCGAATTTCTCCGCCGGGACGGCTTCCAGCGCCCGGAGGATCAGGCTCCTGCCCCGCAGCTGGGCGGCCAGCTTGTTTTCCCCGAACCGCCGGGCGTTGCCGGCGGCCATCACCACACATCCCAGCTTCGGTGTGTTTTCCATGTCATCACCTCATTTGAGTTTAGTATATCCGTTTTCCCACCGTCCAGTCAATGGGCGGCGGAACGCCCAGAGAAAAAAGGAGGCTTGCCTGATGAGCAAAAGCGTCGGCAAAAGCGTCCCCCGCGTGGACGCCTATGACAAAGCCACGGGCCGCGCCAAGTACACGGCGGACCTGTGCGATCAAAGCGCCCTGGTGGCCAGGATCCTGCACTCCACCATTGCCCACGGCTATGTGAAGTCCATCGACACCACGGCGGCGGAGGCCATCCCCGGCGTGGTGAAGGTCCTGACCTGCTTCGACGTGCCCGATTATCCCTTCCCCACAGCGGGACACCCCTGGTCCACGGACCCCGCCCACCAGGACGTGGCGGACCGGCTGCTGCTGAACCGCCATGTGCGGTACTACGGCGACGACATCGCCGCCGTCATCGCCGAGGATGAGGTGGCCGCGGCCCAGGCCCTCCGGGCCCTGCAGGTGGAGTACGAGGAGCTGCCCTTCGTCCTGGACGCCCAGAAGGCCATGGAGCCGGACGCCCCCCAGATCCACGAGGACTGCCCCGGCAACGTGCTGAAGCACACGGACATCCGGCGGGGCGACTATCAGGGCGCCATCCAGGAGCCGGGGCTGATCCGGGTCGAGGGCTGGTACGACACCCCCACGGTCCAGCACTGCCACATCGAGAACCACGGCTGCTTCGCCTATGAGGAGGCGGGCCGGGTGGTGGTGGTCACCTCCACCCAGATCCCCCACATCATCCGCCGGGTGGTGGGGCAGGCCCTGGGCCTGCCCTGGGGCAAGGTGCGGATCGTGAAGCCCTACATCGGCGGCGGCTTCGGCAACAAGCAGGACGCCCTGTACGAGCCCCTGTGCGCCTGGCTCTCCACCCAGGTGGGCGGCCGGCTGGTGCACCTGGAGTGCACCCGGGAGGAGACCTTCGTCTCCAACCGGGTCCGCCACGCCATCCGCACCCACATCATCTCCTGGGTCCGGCCCGACGGCACGCTGGTGGCCCGGAAGTTCGAGGCCTGGTCCAACCAGGGCGGCTACGCCTCCCACGGCCACAGCATCGTGGCCAAGGGCATGGGCGCCTTCCCTCAGCTGTATCCCTGCGGCAATCTGGAGTGCGACTGCTGGACGGTGTACACCAACCGCCCGGTGGCGGGCGCCATGCGGGGCTACGGCATCCCCCAGGCCATGTGGGCCGGGGAGTGCCACATCGACGACATCTGCAAGGCCATCGGCATGGAGCCCATGGAATTCCGGCGGAAGAACCTGATGCCGGTGGGCTATACCGACGGCTTCTCCAAGAACGAGCTGTATTCCGACACCTTCAACCAGTGCATGGACAAGGGGATGCAGCTGCTGGACTACGCCCGGAAGTACCGGGCGTACCAGAACCAGACCGGCCCCATCCGGCGGGGCGTGGGCCTGGCGGTGTTCTGGTACAACACCGCCGTGTGGCCCATCTCCCTGGAGTCCTCCTCCTGCCGGATGGTGCTGAACCAGGACGGCTCCCTCCAGTTCCAGACCGGCGAGACGGAAATCGGCCAGGGCTGCGACACCGCCTACTCCCAGATGGTGGCGGACGCGGTGGGCATCCCGGTGGAGGACGTCCACGCGGTGTCTACCCAGGACACGGACGTGACGCCCTTCGGCACCGGCGCCTACGCCTCCCGGCAGACGTACATCGGCGGCTTCTCGATTATGCAGACAGCCCAGGCCCTGCGGGAGCGGATCTTGCAGATCGCCCACGAGCAGACCCGGATGCCGGTGTCCGTCCTGGATCTGGTGGCCGGCAAGATCGTCCGCAAGTCCGACGGCCGGGTCCTCAAGACTCTGGGCGAGCTGGCCACCGAGAGCCTCTACTCCCTGGAGCACAGCCAGCACATCACCGCGGAGACCACGGCCCAGATCAAGTCCAACGCCTACTCCTTCGGCTGCTCCTTCGCGGAAGTGGAGGTGGACATCCCCATGTGCAAGGTGAAACTGCTGAACATCGTCAACGTCCACGACTGCGGCACCCTCATCAACCCCGCCCTGGCGGAGGCCCAGGTCCACGGCGGCATGTCCATGGGCATCGGCTTCGGCCTCTCCGAGGAGCTGAAATTCGACGAAAAGACCGGCAGACCCCTGAACAACAACCTGCTGGACTACAAGCTGTCCACCTTCATGGACCATCCCACGCTCCAGGCGGCGTTCGTGGAGAACCCGGAGCCCACGTCTCCCTACGGCACCAAGGCCCTGGGCGAGCCGCCGGCCTGCTCGCCGGCGCCGGCCATCCGCAACGCCATCCTCAATGCCACCGGCGTGGCCTTTGACGACTGTCCCATCACGCCCCACGTCCTCTACCGGGGATTCAAAGAGGCGGGACTGATCAACGACTAAAGGAGGGAACCACCTTATGTATGATATGAAAGCCCTGTATCAGGCAAAGAGCGTCCAGGACGCCGTGGCCCTCCGCGTGGCCCATCCGGAGGCCCAGATCATCGCCGGCGGGTCCGACGTGCTGGTGCAGATGCGGGAGGGCAAGCGGGCCGGCGTGGAGCTGATCTCCATCTACGGGCTGGATGAGCTCCGGGGCGTGTCCCTGGAGGACGACGGCACCCTGCGCATCGGCTCCCTCACCAGCTTTTCCCACATCACCCGGGATCCCCTGATCCAGAAGTACCTGAATGTCCTGGGCGAAGCCGTGGACCAGGTGGGCGGGCCCCAGATCCGCAACATCGGCACCATCGGCGGCAACACCTGCAACGGCGTCACCTCCGCCGACTCCGCCTCCACCCTTCACGCCTACGACGCCATCGTGGAGCTGACGGGGCCTGACGGCGTCCGCCGCCAGCCCATCCGGGAGTTCTACATCAAGGCGGGCCAGGTGGACGTCCGGCCCGGCGAGCTCCAGACGGCCATCCTGATCCCCAAAGACAGCTATATTGATACTTTTGGCCACTATATTAAATATGCCATGCGGAACGCCATGGACATCGCCACCCTGGGCACGTCCGTGAACGTCCGCCTCTCCGCCGATAAAAAGACCGTTGAGCGGGCGCGGGTGGCCTTCGGCGTGGCAGGCCCGGTGCCTCTGCGGGCAGAGACCGCCGAGGGTCTCGCCGCCGGTCAGCCGGTGAGCCTGGATCTGGCGGACCGCTTCGCCCAGGCGGTGAAGGCGGACATCCATCCCCGGGACTCCTGGCGGGCTGCCAAGGATTTCCGGATGCACATCGCCGTGGAGAGCGCCCGCCGGGCGTTCATCGAAGCGGTCAAGCTGGCGGGAGGTGACCTGTAATGGCGGAGAAACACGTGATGCAGTACCAGACGGTCCATTTCAATCTGAACGGCAAGGACGTGGAGCGCACGGTGGACGTGCGGGCCAGCCTGACGGATATGCTCCGCAACGACTTCCGGATGACCTCCGTGAAGAAGGGCTGCGAGGTGGGGGAGTGCGGCGCCTGCAACGTCCTCATCGACGGGGAGGCCTACAACTCCTGCATCTACCTGGCGGTCTGGGCGGAGGGCAAGCACATCCGCACCCTGGAGGGGCTGCTGGGCCCCAACGGCGAGCTCAGCGACATCCAGCAGGCCTTTGTGGACGAGGCGGCCATCCAGTGCGGCTTCTGCACCCCGGGCTTCATCCTGACGGCGGTGGAGATCCTGGAGAGCGGCAGGGAGTACACGGACGCGGAGCTGCGGAAGCTCCTGTCCGGCCACCTGTGCCGCTGCACCGGGTATGAGAACATCCTCCGGGCGGTGAAAAAGACCATGTACAAGCGCCTGGGCAAGCCCATGCCGGAGGCGTGAGGAGAACGACAGAACGGCCCGGCCGCATCCAGCGGCTGGGCCGCTTTTTTGCGTGTGGCCGTTCCGAGGTTTCCTTTTCCCGGGAAGTGTGCTATACTGACACCAGATGACAAAGAGGGAGGGGATGCCATGGCCCGCAAGAGCTATACAGAGGAGGACCGGGCCCGGGTGCGGCAGGCCCTGCTGGACACGGGGCTGAAGATCGCGGTGGAGCGGGGCCTGGGCGGCCTGCATCTGGCAGAGCTCACCCGTGCGGTGGGGATCTCCAAACCCTATTTCTACACGTTTTTCAACTCCCTGGAGGAGTTCTCCCTCCAGCTGATGGAGGAACAGCGGGACCGCCTGCTCCGGCTGCTGGAGGAGGAGCTGGCCCGGCCGGAGGGCACCTGGGAGGACCATGTGGAGGCGTTTTTCTGGATGGTCCTCCGCCACCGGAACCACGGGATCCTGGTGATGACCCAGCGGGAGGAGGCGGAGCTCCACAGCCGCCTGACGCCGGAGCGGTTCCGGGATTTCCGCCCCGGCCAGCGGGCATTCATGCTCCGGCTGATGGCGCTGCTGGAGATCCGGGAGGCGGACTGCCCGCCGGAGGTGCTGGCGAATCTGGTGTTCTCCTGCCTCTTGGTCTACAACTCCGCGCCGGAGTCCATGCCGTTCCTGTTTCCGGACCATCTGGAGGAGACGGCGGCGCTCCACGTGCGGTTCCTGGTGGACTATCTCTCCGGCCTGCGCCGCCGGGCAAAAGACCGCTGAAAGGCGGCCTTTTTCTTGAGAATGATATTTACCTACTTGCGCTTTCTGGTTTCTTTTGATATGATGCCTATATTGACTAATATATATTATCTAGTCAATATAAAACGAAAGCCAAAGAGGTGCTGTTATGGGAATTTTCGGAAAACTCTTCAAGGGGCCTGAGATCGACCAGGCCAAGAGCGCGGACAGCAAGCAGAAGATGCGCCGGCTGTTTGACAGCGTGGTGCCGGATGGGGAGCAGTACCAGCTGGTGGCCGCCTATACGGAGGACGCGAGGCGGTTCAACTACGGTCTGGTCCACGGCAGCAAGACCACCTACGGCAGCCTGATCGTGGGCTGGAAGGAGGGGACGGACCCCACGGTGGCGGTAGTCCCTACGATGCCCGACCTGTCCGGCTGCGGAGACCCGGAGATCTGCCCACGGTCCACGGTGAAAAAGGCCTACCGGAACAAGTATCCCACAGACGCGTTCATCATCTATCCGGACGGAAAACACTATCTGGCCATCAACACCTTTGAGTGGCTGGAGGATGAGAAGCTGTTCATCTACGTGGACCAGGGCCCGGAGCAGCAGGCCTTTGAGACCTTCTTCCAGACCTGCTACGCCAAGAAGTAAGGAGGATCTGCCATGCCGTTCTCACTGGGACACCTGGGAGCCCTCCTGCTGGCGCTGGTGGTCCTCTTTGTGGTGGGCTGCCTCTGGTACGCCCTGGTGGAGACTGTGAAGGACGCTCTGGCCCGCCGCCTCTTCCCCCGGAAAGAGGAGCCCTGGCATCCGCTGCCGCCGGAGGAAAAGGACTAGGTACCGTTTGACGGCGCCGGGTTCTTGCTGTATAATGGAGGCAACCAGGAGAGGAGGGTTCTCTATGAAAACCATCATCACCATCGGCCGGCAGTTTGGCAGCGGCGGCAAAGAGATCGGCATCCGCGTGGCCAAGGAGCTGGGCATCCCCTTCTATGACAAGGAGCTGCTGCAGGAGGCCGCCAAGAAGAGCGGCCTGTGTGAGCAGATCTTCGAAAACTTCGACGAGCGGCCCAAGAGCCTTCTGTACTCCATCGCCATGGACTCCTATATGTTTGCCCTGCCCGGCAGCGGGGTGGGGGACTCTCTGGAGCAGCAGGTGTATCTGGCCACCTTCAACACCATCCGCCATCTGGCGGACCAGGGCCCCTGCGTCATCATCGGCCGCTGCGCCGACTACGCCCTGGCGGACTATCCCAACCACCTGAGCCTGTTCATCAGCGCCCCCATGGACGTGCGGGTCCAGCGGGTGGCCCAGCGGCAGAACCTGCCGCCGGAGAAGGCCCGCCAGCTGATCCTCAAGACTGACAAGCGGCGCTCCTCCTACTATGAGTATTACACCTCCAAGAAGTGGGGCAGCGTGGACAGCTATCACTTCTGCATCGACTCCAGCTATCTGGGGCTGGGCCGGACGGTGGAGCTGATCCAGACCATGGTGGCCCACAAGGAGCATCCCATCCCCAGTCCCACGGAGGAGGACCCCACCCAGCCCAAGAAATAAGCTCAGAAAAACAGCGGACCGTCAAGCGGTCCGCTGTTTTACTGTCCGGCCTGATCCAGCTCCCGGTAGAAGCGGAAGGCCTCCTCAAATTTCTCCTGGGCGTAGGCCCCCACGTCGGCGCAGTAGGCCTCGTAGGCCGCAAGCAGCCGCTCCGCCTCCGGCGTCAGCACCGCGCCGCCGCCGTGGGCGCCTCCGATGGTGGAGGAGAGCAGCTTGCAGCCGAACACCGCCTCCGCTGTGCGGATGATCCGCCAGGCCTTGGAGTAGGCCATCTCCATGGAGGCCGCCCCGGCCCGGAGCGAGTGGTGCTCCCGCACCCGCTGCAACAGGGTGGCAATGCCAGGGCCGAAGCAGCGCTGGTCGTCGTCGCTGTACAGCCGCAGCGTCACTTTCAGGTGAAGTTCCTTCTGTGCCATGGGATGCCTCCTCATCCGCCGCTGTGGGCGGCTACGTTCTTCCTCTATCATACCACACCGCTTTGGATTTGCAAACCAAGAAAATTGTGGTACAATAGCCGCAGGAGAATTGAGGAGACTGCCCCACGGGCGAAAAGGAGATGTGTGTATGGAAATCAAGAAGATCAGACTGGGAAAAACGGGCCTGCTGGTGACCAAGACGGCGTTCGGCGCGCTGCCCATCCAGCGGATCTCCAAGGCGGACGCGGTGAAGCTGGTCCGCCGGGCCTACGACGCCGGCATCAACTACTTTGACACCGCCAATATGTACACAGACAGCGAGGAGAAGCTGGGAGAGGCCCTCCACGACGTGCGGCAGAATGTGGTGATCTCCACCAAGAGCGGCGGAGCGGATAAAAAGACCGTTCAGGCCCACATCGAGCAGAGCCTCCGCAGCCTGCGGACAGACTACATCGACCTGTTCCAGTTCCACAACCCGGCGGTCCTGCCGGACATCAACGACCCGGACGGCCCCTTTGCCGCCGCGCTGGAGGCCAAGCAGAAAGGCTACATCCGCCACATCGGTATCACCAACCACCGGCTGAAGGTGGCCCATGAGGCCATCGAATCCGGCAACTTCGAGACGCTGCAGTTCCCCTTCTGCTACCTGGCCACGGAGAAGGATCTGGAGCTGGTGGAGCTGTGCCGGCAGCACGACATGGGCTTCATCGCCATGAAGGGCCTGTCCGGCGGCCTGCTGAACAACGCCGAGGCCTGCTATGCCTTCATGCAGGAGCACCCGGACGTGGTGCCCATCTGGGGCATCCAGCACGAGTGGGAGCTGGACCAGTGGCTGGATCTGACGGCCCGGGACCCCCACATGACGCCGGAGCTCCAGGCGGTGATCGACCACGACCGGCAGGAGCTCTCCGGGGACTTCTGCCGCTCCTGCGGGTACTGCCTGCCCTGCGCCGCCGGCATCGACATCCCCCAGGCGGCCCGGATGGCCCAGCTGCTGCGGCGGGCGCCCTACAAGCCCTATCTGAGCGACGAGTGGCGGGCCAAGATGCACCAGATCGAAAACTGCATCCACTGCAACGCCTGCAAGTCCCGGTGCCCCTATGGCCTGGACACCCCGGCGCTGCTGCAGAAGCAGCTGGCGGACTACGACGCCTTCTACGCCGCCCATCACAACGACTGAAAAGGAGAGAACCCCATGCTGTTCCGCAATGAGGAGGCCAGTTTGCAGCTGGACATTGTAAACTATGAATTTCCTGACGCCGCCCCCGGCAGTGAGGACAGCCAGTGGCTGGTGCTCCGGGCCACCTGGCGCACGGAGGACGGGAATGTGGTGAAGGACTCCAACAGCTGCCTCCAGACCTTTGAGCTCCAGAGCATGACCGCCGGGCTGAAGGTGGTGAAGGCCGGCATCCGGGACCTGTACGTCAGCGACTTTCAGGAGGACTACTACTTCTCCCTTGGGGTTCGGGCCCTGGAGAACGGGACCTTTGAAGCGGCGGTGTCCTTCTATCTCCCCAACACCATGGACGGGGACGACACGGCGGAGCTCACCTGCTCCTTGACCATAGAGGAGCTGGGCGCCCTGATCGACGAGCTGGACCGGCTCTGCGCCAAATTCCCGGAGCGGTCCTGAGCACCGCAGAGATTTCTGGCTGGAAAGAAGGTGACTGGCTTGAACTACAAGACGAGCTATTGGCTCATGCGGATCCTGGGCGTCGGCGGCCTGCTGGTAATGCTGATCGGGGCTTTTACCAACCAGGTGGTGCTGAGCGGCGTAGGTGTTGCCTGCGTACTGATCGGCACCCTGCAGATGAATTTCTTCTACCGCTGCCCCCACTGCAAGCGGGACCTGCCCAAACGGACCCTGCACAAGACCTGCCCCTACTGCAAGAAGCCTCTGGACTGAGAGGTGGATGGCCGTGGACTACAGGAAGAGCTCTGTGCTGATGCAGGTGGGAGGAATTGTCGGGGTTCTGCTAATGTTGTCGTCGGCGATCTTTGCCTCGCCGCTCCCGGCGGTAGCAGGCATCGTAATCGGCTTGGCGGCAATCATCCAGGCCTGGATATTCTACCGCTGTCCCCACTGCGGCGGGCACTGGGACATTCGTGTCCGCATCCCCCACTACTGCCCCACTGCGGAGAGTTTATCTGGTAGGGAGGTGAGAGGGCATGAAGTGCCCTGCCTGCGGCGCAGAAATGGAAGTGGGACACCTGTTTTCGGACGATGAGATGTACTGGCTTCCCGGGGACGCGGACTGCCTGATCTGGCGCACCCGGGAGCGGGTGGAAAAGAAGGGCGGTGTCCTGCTGGGCTTTTTGAACGTGGCCGCCGCCCTGACCGCCTGGCACTGCCGGAAATGCCGCCAGCTGGTGGTCAGATACGGCGGAGAGAATCCCTGGGCGCCCGGTCTGGGCGGCGGGGAATGAGAAAAACGCCCCCGCTCTGCGTAATGCAGAGCGGGGGCGCTGCCGTACCATGGAGCGCGCAGGCCGTTGGCCTGATTCAGATGCTCAGACCTTGGGACCGGCGGCCACCAGGGCCTTGCCAGCCTCGTTGGTGGCGTACTTGGCGAAGTTCTTCACAAAGCGGGAGGCCAGATCCCTGGCCTTGGCGTCCCACGCGCCGGGGTCGGCGTAGGTGTCCCGGGGATCCAGGATGCCGGGGTCCACGCCGGGCAGGGCGGTGGGCACCGCAAGGTCAAAGTAGGGGATGGTCTTGGTCTCGGCCTTCAGGATGGAGCCGTCCAGGATGGCGTCGATGATGCCCCGGGTGTCCTTGATGGTGATGCGCTTGCCGGTGCCGTTCCAGCCGGTGTTCACCAGATAGGCCTTGGCACCGGACTTCTCCATCTTCTTCACCAGCTCCTCCGCATACTTGGTGGGGTGCAGCTCCAGGAAGGCCTGGCCGAAGCAGGCGGAGAAGGTGGGGGTGGGCTCGGTGATGCCCCGCTCGGTGCCTGCCAGCTTGGCGGTGAAGCCGGACAGGAAGTAGTACTGGGCCTGCTCCGGGGTCAGGATGGACACGGGAGGCAGCACGCCGAAGGCGTCGGCGGACAGGAAGATCACGTTCTTGGCGGCGGGGGCCGCGGAGACGGGCCGGACGATGTTCTGGATGTGGTCGATGGGATAGGAGACCCGGGTGTTCTCGGTGACCGATTTGTCGGCAAAGTCGATCTTGCCGCTCTCGTCCAGGGTCACGTTCTCCAGCAGGGCGTTGCGCTTGATGGCGTTGTAGATGTCGGGCTCGGAGTCCTTGTCCAGGTTGATGACCTTGGCGTAGCAGCCGCCCTCGAAGTTGAACACGCCCTCATCGTCCCAGCCGTGCTCGTCGTCGCCGATCAGCAGGCGCTTGGGGTCGGTGGAGAGGGTGGTCTTGCCGGTGCCGGACAGGCCGAAGAACAGGGCGGTGTTCTCCCCGTTCAGATCCGTATTGGCGGAGCAGTGCATGGAGGCGATGCCCTTCAGGGGCAGGTAGTAGTTCATCATGGAGAACAGGCCCTTCTTCATCTCGCCGCCGTACCAGGTGTTCAGGATGACCTGCTCCCGGGATGTGAGGTTAAAGACCACGGCAGTCTCGGAGTTCAGACCCAGCTCCTTGTAGTTCTCCACCTTGGCCTTGGAGGCGTTGTAGACGATGAAGTCCGGCTCGAAGTGCTCCAGCTCCTCCTCCGTGGGCCGGATGAACATATTCTTCACGAAGTGGGCCTGCCAGGCCACCTCCATGATAAAGCGGATGGCCATGCGGGTGTCGTGGTTGGCGCCGCAGAAGCCATCCACCACGAAGAGCCGCTTGTTGGACAGCTCCTCCTGGGCCAGCTTTTTCACGGCGTTCCAGGTCTCGATGGAGGCGGGGTGGTTGTCGTTCTTGAACTCAGGGGAGGTCCACCACACGGTATCCCTGGAGGTGTCATCCATGACGATGAATTTGTCGTTGGGGGAGCGGCCGGTATAGACGCCGGTCATGACGTTGACGGCGCCCAGCTCGCTGACCTGGCCCTTGTCAAAGCCCGTCAGATCGGGACGGGTCTCCTCCTCGAACAGCTGCTCGAAGGAGGGATTGTAAACGATCTCAGGAGTGCCGGTGATGCCGTACTTGCGCAGATCAATGGTTGCCATGATTTCTATGACCTCTTTTCTGAATGATCTTCTGGACGGCAGGCGCAGCCTGCACGGCGGATGGGTATTTTGGTACCAATATCATACACGGAGCAGAAGACAAAGTCAATCGCCTTCCCCCTCCCGCCCCAGGGCGGCGGCCAGGGCCGCGAAGTCCTCCAGCCGCAGCCGTTCCCCCCGGACATCGGCGGGCAGGCCCACCTGGGCGATGACGCGCTGGATGGCCTCCTTGGGCAGGTTCGGCAGGGCGGCGGAGAGGCTGTTGGCCAGGGTCTTGCGGCGCAGCAGGAAGCCGCCCCGCAGGACTTTGAAGAAGAAGGCCTCGTCCTCCACGTCCACGGCGGGACGCTCCCGCCGGACGCAGCGAATGACGGCGGAGGTCACCTTGGGGGAGGGCAGGAATTTCTCCGGCGGAACATCGAACAGCGGCTCCACCTCCATGTGGTACTGGAGAAACAGGGAGAAGGAGCTGCCGTCAGAGGAGCCCTGGGGGGCACACAGCCGCCGGGCCACCTCCCGCTGGATCATCACCGTGAAGGCGGTGAAGCAGGGGGTCTCCACCAGACTCTCCAGCACCGGGGAGGTGATGTTGTAGGGCAGGTTGGCGCAGACCAGGGGGGTGAGGCCGGAGAATTTCTCCGCCGCCAGGGCGGCCAGATCCAGCTTCAGCACGTCCCCGGGGACGATCTCCACGTTGGGATAGGGGGCCATGGTCTCTGCCAATACCGGCAGCAGCGCCCGGTCCAGCTCCACGGCCACCACCTTGCCGGCCCGCTGGGCCAGCTCCGCCGTCAGGGGACCGATGCCGGGGCCGATCTCCAGCACACCGCAGCCGGCGTCCGCGCCGGAGGCCTCCGCGATCCGCCGGGGCACCTCCGGGTCGATGAGGAAGTTCTGCCCCATGGATTTGGAAAAATGGAATCCATGCCGGGTCAGCAGGTCCCGGATGGTGTTGTAGTCACAGAGATTCATCGATGATCCCGCCTTTCCCATGCAGTATATCAGATTTTCCGGCCCGTGCCAACCCTATCCCTCCGCACCACTTGCAAAATACCGCCGGAGCCGGTAAACTGGTGATATTCCACCTATAGGAGGCACCCCTATGCGATTCATCTTTCTAGATCTGGATGACACCATTCTGGATTTCCACCGGGCGGAGCGGCAGGCCCTCTCCCGGACCCTGGAGCACTTTCACGTGGACCCCGCGCCGGCGGTGCTGGACCGGTACCATACGCTGAACCGCCAGCAGTGGGAGCTGCTGGAGGAGGGGAAGCTGACCCGGCCCCAGGTGCTGATCCGGCGTTTCCAGCTGCTGTTGGACGAGCTGGGGGTCCGGGCCGACCCGGAAGAGGTCTGCCGGCGCTACGAGGAGCAGCTGGCCCGGGGCCACTTCTTCGTGCCCGGCGCGCAGGAACTGCTGGAGGCCCTGCACACCCGGTATGACCTGTATCTGGCCACCAACGGCACCCCAGAGGTCCAGAACAGCCGCATCCGGAGCGCGGGCATCGCCCGGTATTTCCGGGACATCTTCATCTCCGAGCAGCTGGGGGCCTACAAGCCCAGCCTGGCCTTCTTTCAGGCCTGTTTGAAAGCCATCCCGGACTTTGACCCGGCGGAGGCCCTGATGGTGGGGGACAGCCTGACCTCCGACATCCGGGGCGCCCGGAACGCCGGGCTCCGGTCCTGCTGGTACAACCCTCACGATCTGCCGCCCCGGCCGGACATCGTCCCTGACTATACCATCCACGCCCTGGCGGAGCTGCCGCCCCTGCTGGAGCGGATTTGAGAGACAGGTCAAAAGAGGTCCCCTGCCAAAAGGCAGGGG
>DWYU01000074.1 GCA_019118505.1 Candidatus Oscillibacter excrementavium | reverse complement strand
CAAGTCGGTTTCGATTTTATAGGGGCCTGCCGCTGTTATCGTTCCAGCATCCGGTCGTTCCAGTTCAGAATCAAGTCCAGCATATATTTAGTGTTGCCCATGTTGCAGTGGGCCTGGCCGTTCAGCGCCCGACCGGGCACCACGAACTCCAGAGAGCGGGGATTTTTCAGCAGGTCGATCTCCTGCTTGTAGAGGCCAAAGTCCACCAGCAGGTCCTCCCGGGCGCTGAGGAGCAGTACATCCTGAGTAATTTGCTCCGCCACCGGCTCCATGGTGAAGGCCCGGGCCTTTTGCAGATATTCATACACGTCGGAAGTGCCGTAGGCGTAGTTGGAGTGCTGGATGGACCAGCGGAACAGCGGCTCCCGCTCCGCCAGGCCGGCGTAGAGGTCCAGGATAGCCTCCCGGTTGTTCTCGTCCAGCCAGTGCTCCAGTTTCGCCCGGATCTCCGCCGGCTTGTCCGCCATCAACGCGCCATAGATGCTGGGCAGCACGCTCCAGGACACCACACGCCGGATACGCGGTTCCATGGCCGCCGCCCGCATGCAAAGCTCCCCGCCCAGAGAGACGCCGATGATGGTCACATTGTCTGCCCCATAGTGGTTCAGCACCGCACCCACCGGCTTCTCCCACTCCGGCGTGAAGGTCAGGCCGGATTTCCGCAGGGCCGCTCCCTGGCCGGGACCCTCAAAGGCCAGCACTGTATAGCCGCCTTGGGCCAAATACAGCAGGGCGTCGGTGAACTCCTCCAGCAGGGAGTCGTTGCCGCCATGGAACAGGATGGTGCCCTTGGAGGCGCCGTCGGGAAGAACGCGCCAGCAGGGCAGAACGCCGCCCTCATAGGGCACCTCCTCCCGATAGATGGGACCACCCTTCTCCGCAAACAAATGGGCGAAGTGTGTATAGAAGATCTCCCTGGCCCGGTCATAGACGGCATGGCACTCCGGGGTGTCCGGCACCATGAAGAACTCCGCCATTCGGAGATACCCGGCGGCGGCCGCCCAGTCCGCCCGGGCCTCCGCCTGGGCGGAGAGCTCCTTTAAGACCCGCTCCCAGGAGGGGAAGTCCGTGATCTCCCCGCCCCGGGCCTGGACCTCTGCCGGATCGCCATGGTTCCACATGACCACTCGATTGAGCTGGAAGTCAAAGAGCGGATGGTCGTTGAAGTGATAAGTCCCCTCAGGAAAAGTAATGACAGACATGGCAAATGCCCCTTTCTTCTTGTAAGATAGGGGCATTGTAACAGGGGCCTGTCTCATTTACTTCTGTTCATCTGCTGTTTTGGTCCGGCCCAGGCCGGCCAGGAAAATCTGCTTCACCTCTGTCATGGACATACCGTACAACTTCCGGCTGGTGTCCGCCATGTGGGAGGGAGTGGCAAAGCCCGCATCCATGCAGACCTGGGTGAGGGAGCGTCCCGTCTCCAGCAGATAGAAGGCCCGTTCCAGCTTCAGGTTTGCCAGATAGAGATGGGGAGAGATTCCCGTATCCCGCCGGAACAGATGGGTCAGGCGGCTGGGAGACAGGTGGACGGCCCGGGCCACTTCCCGGATGGTCAGCTGCTCCAGGGCGGGGGTTGCTTTCATGTAGGCGGCCGCCTCCAGTATCCGCGGATCCTCCGCAGAGGTACGTTGCTCCTGCAATCCGAGCAGCCGCTCGGTTTCGGCAGCGGCGGCGGCCGCATCCGCCTCCGTGCGCACATCCCGCCACCGCTCCCCTACCTCGGAGGAAACAGACGTATCCAGTGTCCGCCAGGGAGCGCCCCGCAAAAGGGTGTGCTTCACACAGCGGCTCATAGGCGTCAGCTCGTCGATGAACACCACCAGAGTCGGGGCCTCGCTCAAAATCGTGTGGGGGACATCAGAGCCGATAGCGATGCCCGCCGCCTCCACGGATACGCCATTCACCAGGGCGGTGAAGGGCCGCTCCATGGCAAACACCAAATGGGCGGCGAAATGCCGGTGCTCCGCCGGAGAGGGATAGCTTGCCTGGATGTAGTAGCAGTCACTGACACGGAAAATAAAGGGTTCGTTCATCAGGAACTCACCCCGTTTCTGGCTTGAAACTCCATCCGCACGATTTGCAGCTTCATCGGCCCGTCGGCGATCCCGGCCAACAAACGATGGATATTACGGATTCCCGGACCCCGCAAATCCTGATAGCCCAGCATATAACCCCGACTAGATATGGAGATGCGGTTCGACCAGGACGTCAATTCCTTCTCCGCATCCCGGACGGAGAAATACGCCCCCACATCCCGGATACCCGCCTGCTTGACCCAGGTTTTCAGCATCAGCTTCACCGCCGCCGGGCCGGCGGCGTCAAATACCAGCCGCCCGTCCGGAAACCGTTCCGCCATGGCCGCGCAGAGGGCGCGCACCTGCTCCGTCCGAAAGTAGTAAAACACACCGGCGGCAAAGAACACCGCCCCGTCCTCTGCCGGCGTGTCGATGGCATCGAACCAGGAGAAGTCGTTCAGGTCGGCGGCAAGGTTCTTCTCCCGTTCCTCAGCGGGGAGCAGCGCCTCCCGCACCACCATGACGTCGGGCAGGTCGATGTTATAGATGTAGCACTGCCCGTTGTCACAAGCCCGGCCTGTCTGGTCCAAGCCGCAGCCCAGATTGACCACGGCGGCCTTGGGATGGGTGCTCAGGTAGTCCCGCACCTCAAAGGCCAGGTCGCCCTGGCGCATGGCCACCTCCAGAGCGCCGAAGATCTGCATGAGGCTGTCGGATTTCCTCTCCAAAGCGGAAAAATCGTAGTCAATCCTCTCCAGCAGCTCCGCCGCCGTCTGGTCGGCAAACAGGTGGGGGAACTTTCTGGAACACAACGCCCGGCCGTACAGAGGGATCACCAGGGTCTCCTGAATGGAGTTCTTTTCAATGGGGTACCGCATATATCCCCTCACTTCCTGCCCACCAGCAGGGCGGAACCGGAGAGGAACAGGGTCTTTCCCTCCCAGGGCGTCATAAAACTTCCGTACGCCGTGGGGAGCAGCTGCGCCTCTTGAAAGCCATCCTCCCGCAGCTTGCGGAGAAACTCGTCCATATCCCCGTACCGGGAGGGCTCCATCAGGTCATGAATGGCAAAGACGCCGCCCCTCTTCAGCACCCGCAGGGTCTCCAGAAGCAACACCCGCTTGTCCGCGCCCATGACGTTGTGGTAGACGTAGTTGCTGGTCACTGCGTCGAAGGTCTCATCCGGGAAATCCAGATGGCGGGCGTCGCCCTTCTG
>DWYU01000073.1 GCA_019118505.1 Candidatus Oscillibacter excrementavium | reverse complement strand
GAACCGAACGCTCTCCCAACTGAGCTACGAGCCCGTCTTTGTTTAGTTTGAATAAATCTTACCTATTTAGATTATGCAATCTGTTGGAGTGCCTGGGCCCGTGTTATATCGCGCTTGCTCTCCCAGCTGAGCTATAGGCCCAAATCAACAGTTCCAAAAGCGGAACAGAAGAATAAAGCAATATGAAATTATAGATGTGGCAGAAAACCGAACCCTTTGCGCTCCCAACTGAGCTACGAGCCCGTCTTTATTTAGTTTGCATAAATTTTTCTTATTTGGATTGTGCGATTTGCTGGAACACCTGGGCCTGCGTTATGTTGCCTTTGCTCTCCCAGCTGAGCTATAGGCCCATATTTAGTTATTTTGTATATTTTAGCTTGATTTGTTTGTGCAGTTTGCTGTTCTGGCCGGGCCCGTGTTATGTTGCGCTTGCTCTCCCAACTGAGCTATGGGCCCATATATCTGTCACGGTTGACTGCCAAGTGGGTCACCGGACCAAACATATGACGATATGAAGTTTTAATCTAAGGGATGCGAACCGGATGGGAGCCATGTGAGCCACCGGCCCAAAAGAGAGGGCATATAACTGGCCCGCTTGCGTTCCCAGCTGAGCTACGAGCCCATATTCTGCTTTTGCAGCGGCAAATGATATTATACCATAATTTCCTCCGTTGTAAAGACTATTTTTTTCGAGATTCGGAAAATTTTTTGTTGCCAATTTGCAGAGGATATAGTAAAATAAATAAGCTATCGTCCTCCGCGTGCAGCTGCGGAGCCGGTCTCGCGCAATGGATGCCCGTGAACCATGTCAGGCGGGGAACCGAGCAGCATTCAGCGGGATTTTCCATGTGCCGCGAGGGTGCTGGTTCCGCAGCTGCATACGGAGGACGTTTTTTTTCTGCGCATCGCAAACCATGTAGATGCGCCCGTGCGCGCGGCATGCCGCGCAGGAAGTCCTGCTTGGAGGTGGTCCCTTGTATCAGGCCCTTTACCGCAAATGGCGGCCCAAGACGTTCTCGGACGTCATCGGCCAGTCCCACATCACCCAGACCCTGAAAAAGCAGGTGGCGGAGGGCCGCACCTCCCACGCCTATCTCTTCACCGGCACCCGGGGCACCGGCAAGACCACCTGCGCCAAGATTTTGGCCAAGGCTGTCAACTGTGAGCATCCGGTGGACGGCGATCCCTGCTGCCAGTGTCCCTCCTGCGTGGGGATCGAGAACGGCAGCTTTTTGGATGTGCTGGAGCTGGACGCAGCCTCCAACAACGGCGTGGACCAGGTCCGGGCCCTGCGGGACGAGGCCATCTACTCTCCTGCCAACGTGAAAAAGCGGGTATACATCGTGGACGAGGTCCACATGCTGTCCACACCGGCTTTCAACGCCCTGCTGAAGATCCTGGAGGAGCCGCCGGAGCATCTGATGTTCATTCTGGCGACGACGGAGCTCCACAAGGTACCGGCCACCATCCTGTCCCGGTGCCAGCGGTTCTCCTTCAAGCGCATCACCCCGCAGGACATCGCGGCACGGCTGCTGTATGTGGCGGGGCAGGAGGGCATCGGTCTGACGGAGGACGGCGCGGAGCTGCTGAGCCGTTTGGCGGACGGCGCCCTGCGGGACGGCCTGAGCCTGCTGGACCAGTGCGCCGCCGTGGGCGGCACGGTGGACAGCCGGGCCGTGCTGGAGGCGCTGGGCCTGGCGGGCAATCTCCAGACCGCAAAGCTCATGGAACAGGTCCTGGCCCGGAACGCCCAGGGGGCCCTGATCCAGCTGGACCAGCTGTATCAGGGCGGCAAGGACGTGGGCGCGGTGCTGGGGGAGCTCAGCACACTTGTCCGGGATCTGCTGCTGCGGAAAACGGCGCCGGAGGGAGGCGCGGCCCTGCTGTCCGGCGGATATGACGCCGCCACACTGGACCGCCTGGGCAAAAACGTATCCGCCACCCGGCTGATCTACCTGGCCACCACCCTGCAGAAGGCCACGGCGGACCTCTACTACAGTTCCAACCGCCGGACGGACGCGGAGCTGTGTCTGCTGCGGCTGTGTGACGAGTCCCTCTCCGGGGACCTGACAGCGCTGGAGACCCGGGTGGAGCGGCTGGAGGAGGGGGTTCAGCGGGGACAGCTCCTGCGGGCTGCCGCCGCGGAGAGCGGCGGGAGGAAACCCGCGGCGCCAAAGGCTGCCCCGACCCAGGAGGCGCCTCCCAGGGAGGAGCTCCAGGAGGAGCGACCGCCCCTGCCCGAGGAGCCTCCCCTGCCGGAGGAGCCGGGCGAGCGGGTGTTCGACGTGCCGGAGCCGGCTGCGCCGCCGGTACAGGCAGAGCGGCCCCCCCAGGCGGCTGCCGCCGTTGGCGGCGGCTGGTGGCGGGCCCTGGCGGAGGGCTGCAAGGGCCGTCTGCCCGCCATGTACCGGGCATTTCTGGACATGTGCACCGGCGTGCTGGAGGGGGGCCTGCTGACTATCTACGCCCCGGATGAGATCACCCTGGGGCGCCTGGACAACGACCGGGTGAAAACGGCCCTGGTCGAGGAGGCCGCCGCAGGCGGCGTCACCGTGCGGCTGGCCCTGCAGGTGGGAGAGCCCCCCAAGACCACGCCCCGGGAAAATTTGCAGAACCTGCTGAAATTCGGCAGTCAGTTTGACAATATCGAAATCAAGTAAGACAACAAAGGAGAGACCAAGTATGGGTTACAGTGCACGCCGCGGATTTACCAACGGCAGTATGAAGATGACCGGCGCCCAGCGCCAGGCGGAGATGCAGGCCCGCATCCAGCAGATGCAGGAGCAGGTCAACGCCGCCCAGGAGGCTGTGGAGGCCCAGGAGTTCACCGCCAGCGTGGGCGGCGGCGTGGTGGAGGCCAAGGTCAACGGCAAGAAGGAAGTCCTGGCCGTGACCATCAAGCCGGAGGCCGTGGACCCGGAGGATGTGGAGATGCTCCAGGACCTGGTGGTATCTGCCGTCAACGAGGCTCTGCGCCAGGCCGGCGAGGCCATGGACAAGAGCATCGAGCAGGCCACCGGAGGACTGGATCTGGGGGCGTTCGGATTGTGATTTCGAGGGGGAGCCTGCTCCCCCTCGGCCTCCCCCCCTTTCTGGGGGAACGGAAGGAGCCGGGCGGCCACGGGCCGTCCGGCTCCTTCTGCATCATACCTTTTGTATAGAAAAAGGCCGCTCCCCTGGTTTTACAGGGAAGCGGCCTTTCCGCTTCTGTTACAGCTGCTTGACTGTGTAGTACACGGCCAGAGCAAAGACCACGATGGCCAGGGCCCACATGGCGTAATAGGCGATGGCACTGCTGAACAGGGCAATGACCAGCCCGATGACGGACAGAACACAGGCCAGGTAGACGGGCAGGGGATCCGCGTCGGCGGTCAGCACCTGGTATTTGCCCAGCTTGCCGCCGCTTTTGTCCGCCTTGTTGGCCAGGACCGCCGCCGCCACCAGCACCACCAGGTACACCACTGCGGCGATCCGCACATAGGTGCCCAGATAGAGGTTGTCCAGGCCCCGGCGGCAGACCCACATGGCGATCAGGGAGACACCCAGGATCGTCAGGGACCAGGCGCACTCCCGGTCATACAGGTTCCAGAGGATGGCCAGCAGCATGGCCACCGGCACCACCACACACAGCAGGGTCAGCGCGGAGTCATAAAAGGCCTTGATCATCCAGGCGGAGCCGCCCAGAAACACGCCGGCGGCAAACACGGACCAGCCGATCCAGCGGCGCGTTTTTTCCTTCCGCCACACGATGCCCAAAATCAGTCCCACCAGGGCCACCGCCGCGCCGGCCCCCATCACATAGGGCAGGGCGTCATCGCAGGCCACCAGCTGCTCCGCGGTTCCATTGACATAAAAGCGGCGAATCACCAGCAGATAGAGCTCCGCCACGCAGCCCGCCAGGAAAAAGATCAGGGCGCTGCGCATGGGCTCATTCCGCTTCACCGGTTTGGATTTGCTGACAGGATGTTTGGACATATTTGAATAACCTCCAGGGTATTTGTTCGAAAAATAACCGCGGGAGAACAGCCTCCACCATCGGCATTCTATGGTAGTATAGCAGATATTTCGTGCTTTTGCAAGGGGAACGCGGCAGACTTTTCCTTTTTTCCGGCGGGGGACGGGGCTGCGGGTTGAGATTTGACCGACGGCGTGTTATACTTCTCTATTATGGATTTTTTTCAGAAAAATACTGACGACACGAGGATTTTGCGTATGAGACGTTTTGGCGCGCTGCTGGCGGCTGGGCTGCTGGCGGGGACCCTGGCCGCCTGCGGCGGTACGGAGACCCAGGAGATGGAGTCCGCCCAGGCCTTTGCCATGGATACGGTGATGGTGCTGACGGCCGGCGGCGGGGAGACCGGGACGGCCCTCCAGACGGCCCAGGAGGAGCTCTACCGCCTGGACCGGGAGCTCTCCCGCACCCGGGAGGACAGCGCCGTCTCCCGGCTGAACAGCGCTCCGGCCGGCACGGCGGAGGACGTGGGGGAGGAGCTCTACGGCCTGATCGCCCAGGCCCTGACCTTCAGCGCCGCCACAGACGGGGCCTTTGACATCACCCTGGCGCCGGTGTCCTCCGCCTGGGGCTTCACCGAGGATGCCTACCGGGTGCCCGGCCAGGAGGAGCTGGATGCGCTGCTGACCCATGTGGGGGCAGACCACGTCCACCTGGAGGGCGGGACCTCCGTGTCCCTGGACCAGGGGACCCAGATCGACCTGGGGGCCATTGCCAAGGGCTATGCCAGTGACGTCGTGGCGTCCATCTACCAAGAGAACGGGGTGGCCCACGGCACCGTCTACCTGGGGGGGAACACCTGGGTCTGCGGCGGGAATCCGGAGGGGGATCCCTGGCGGATCGGCGTCCAGGACCCGGCCCGGGCGGAGGAGGCGGAGGCTTACACCGGCATCCTGCGGATGACCGACGGCTTCGCCGTCACCTCCGGCGGCTATCAGCGGTATTTTGAGGAGGACGGGGTGACCTATCACCACATCATCGACCCGGCCACCGGCCGCCCGGCGGAGAGCGGCCTCACCTCCGTCACCGTGGTGGCGGACGGCACCGTGGGAAACGGCACCATGTGCGACGCCCTTTCCACCGCCCTGTTCGTCATGGGGGAGGAGCGGGCCCTGGACTTCTGGCGCAGCGGCGCCTATTACTTTGACCTGATCCTGGTGACAGAGGACGGCCGGCTGCTGGTGACCGACGGCATCGCCGACCAGTTCCAGCCGGACGAGACAGCGGGGTATGCGTATGAAGTCGTCTCCTAAACTGCGGCCCAACGGCTGGGACGCCCTGGTGGCCGGGGCGGTGCTGGCCCTGGCGGTACTCTGCGGCACCCTGGCCTGGGCCGGCGGCGGGGATTCCGGCGCCCTCACCGCCGTGGTGTCCGTGGACGGGGAGGTGACGGAGCGGGTGGCCCTCTCCGGCCTGACGGCGCCGGAGGAGCGGACCTACACCCACAACGGCTACACCCTCCATGTGACCTTTACGGCGGAGTCCGCTCAGGTGACCGCCTCTGACTGCCCCACCCAGGACTGCGTCCACACTGGGGCCATCACCCGCAGCGGCCAGAGCATCGTGTGCCTGCCGGGGCGGATCGTCATTCAGATGGAGGGCGGCGGGGACTCCGACGGCCCGGATCTGGTGATCGGATGAGGAGGCGGCCATGAAACTTTCCACAAAACAGCTGACGCTGTGCGCGGTGCTGACGGCCATGGCCCTGGCCCTCAGCTACCTGGAGAACTTCTTCCCCCTGTCCCTGGCCATCCCCATCCCGGGGATCAAGCTGGGGCTTGCCAACATCGTGACGCTGTTTGCCCTGTACGCCCTGGGGGCGGGACAGGCGCTGCTGATCCTGGTGGCCCGGTGTCTGCTGGGGGCGGTGTTCGCCGGGAATGTGAACGCCCTGATCTTCTCCCTGCTGGGGGGCGTGACGGCCATGCTGGTGATGATCGGCCTGTCCCGGCTGCGGGGACTCTCCGTCTACGGAGTGTCTGTGGGCGGAGCGGCGGCCCACAACTGCGGTCAGGTGGCAGCGGCGGTGCTGACCCTGGGCAACACCGCGCCCCTGTACTACCTGCCGGTGCTGCTGGGGGTGTCCCTCTTCACCGGGGCGCTGACGGGGCTCATCGCCGCCTGCCTGTTCCGGGCGCTGGGACACACAAAACTCTGGGAGGTGTGAGACGATGGACAAGAAGGACCAGAGCAAAAAGGACGAGATCATCCTGCGGCAGCTGGAGGTGATCCGCACCATGACGGAGCACAACCTCAGCCGCATGGGCACGGACTTCTGGGGCGCGCCAGCACCGGAGAAGAAAACCCCGGCAGCACCTGCCCCGGAACAGGAGACACCGCCCCCAGAGGAAAAGGGGGTGGCGGGGAACAAGCCGGAGCGTGGAGCGGAGGCCCCTCAGAAGGAGGCGTCCGCCGGAACCCCGCCCAAGGAGAACATGGAGGACCTGCAGCGGGAGCTGGACAGCTATGTGGGTCTGGCCGCCGTGAAGCGGGAGGTAAAGGACCTGATCAACCTGGCTACGGTGGAGCAGCTGCGCCGGCAGCACGGCCTGCCCACGGCGGGCATGAGTCTCCATATGGTGTTCACCGGCAACCCCGGCACCGGCAAGACCACCATCGCCCGGCTGATGGCCCGGATCTACCACAGCCTGGGCATCCTCTCCAAAGGGCAGCTGGTGGAGGTGGACCGCAGCGGTCTGGTGGCCGGGTACGTGGGCCAGACCGCCATCAAGACCCGGAAGGTCATCGACTCCGCCCTGGGGGGCGTGCTGTTCATCGACGAGGCCTACGCCCTGAACGGCGGCGGGGCCAACGATTTCGGCCAGGAGGCCATCGACACGCTGCTGAAGGCCATGGAGGACCACCGGGACGACCTGGTGGTGATCGTGGCGGGCTATGACGGGCTGATGGAGCGGTTCATCCACTCCAACCCGGGGCTGGAGTCCCGGTTCAACCGCTATCTCCACTTCGCGGACTACACGGAGGAGGAGCTGCTGGCCATCTTCCGGATGCAGTGCCAAAAGGGCTGCTATACCCTGGACCCGGAGGCGGAGGAGCCCCTGCGGGCCCTGCTGGAAGAGCGGATGGAGGACGCCGCCTCCTTCGGCAACGCCCGGGGGGTGCGGAACCTGTTTGAGCAGATCCTAGTCCGGCAGGCGGGCCGCCTGGCGGGACAGGGAAGCGTCACAAAAGAGGACCTGATGCGCATCACGGCAGCGGATGTGGCGGCGGTCCGAGCGACAGAGGACTCGGAGGCGAAGGAACATTGAAGGTTTTGATTCTGCATCCCCACAGCCGCTATGACCGGTATCTGCCGGACATCCCCGCGGCGGGGCGGATGGAATTGGTATTCACGGACCGGGAGGGGCCGGAGGAGCGGTGGCTGGCGGCGGGCGGCGACGCGGACGCCCTGGTGGCCGCGCCGGTGACGCCGGTGACGGCGGAGCTGATCGCCCGGATGCCCAATTTGAAGCTGATCCACAGCGATGGGATCGGAGTGGACCGCATCGATGTGGAGGCGGCCCGGCAGCGGGGCATCTACGTGTGCAACTGCGCCGGATGCAATGCCGGTCCGGTGGCGGAGCTGGCGGTGACGCTGATGAGCATGCTGCTGCACCGGACCCTGTGGGGCGACCGGATGGTGCGGTCCGGCCATCAGCACGAGGCGGTGAACATCCTGGCGGCGGACCCGCCGGAGGACCTGTCCACCAGCCGGGTGGGGCTGGTGGGCTTCGGCGCCATCGGCCAGGCCACGGCGGCCCGGCTGCGGGCCAACGGCAGCCAGGTATTCTACTACGCCCGCCACCGGCGGGACCCGGAGACGGAGGCCCGGTACGGCGCGGCGTATCTGCCCCTGGAGGAGCTGGCGGAGACGTGCGACATCGTCAGCCTCCACCTGCCGGCCACGGCGGAGAGCACCCACATGATCGACCGGGCGTTCTTCCGGCGGATGAAGCCCGGCAGCTACCTGGTGAACACCGCCCGGGGCGCGGTGATCGACGACGAGGCATTGTGCGAGGCTATCCGCTCCGGCCATCTGGCGGGAGCGGCCCTGGATGCCTACGCCCCGGAGCCGGTGCCGGCGGACCACCCCCTGTTGAAACTGGCGGCGGAGTTCCCGGACCGGCTGGTGCTGTGCCCCCACCAGGGGGGCATCGTCCAGGCGGCCTTCCGGGAGGCGGCCCGGATGGTGTTCGAGGACATCCGGCAGCTGATGGACGGCCAGCGGCCGGACCGGGTGGTCAACGGCCTGTGACAGAGGGAGGAAAAACAGATGGACAAAACAATCGCAGAGCTGGCCCAGCGGATGATCGCCTACTCCACGGGCAATCTCCACGACATCAACCACTTTTTGAAGGTGTACGCCTACGCCCGGACCATCGGCGTCCGGGAGGGGCTGGGGGAGGCGGACCAGACGGCCCTGGAGGCGGCGGCCCTGCTCCATGACATCGCCTGCCCCCTGTGCCGGGAGAAGTACGGCAGCACCAACGGCAAGTATCAGGAGCGGGAGGGCGGCCCCCTGGCGGCGGAGCTGCTGCGGGACAGCGGCCTGCCCCAGGCCATAGCGGACAGGGTGGTGTACCTGGTGGCCCACCACCACACCCCGGAGGGGGCGGACGGACCGGACTACCAGATCCTGCTGGAGGCGGACTATCTGGTGAACGCCGACGAGAGCGGCTGGTCCCGGGAAGCCGTCCGCCACGCCCGGGAGAGCCTGTTCCGAACGGAGACCGGCCGGGCCCTGCTGGATGCCATCTATCTGCGGGACTGAGGGGAGGCACATCCATGCAGCTGCCGGAGCATTACCCAGCGGACGTGCTGTTTTTCTTTGACGGCCATCCGGCGGAGCTGGCCCTGTACGAGGCCCTCTTCCGCGCCATGGAGCAGGCGTTTCCGAAGGGGCGGGTCAAGGTGCAGAAGACCCAGATCAGCTTCTACGGCCGGCACCTGTTCGCCGCGGCGTCCCTGCCGGTGCGGCGGCGGAAGGACTGGCCGAAGATCTGCCTGGTGGTGACCCTCGGACTGGGGTACCGGCTGGACTCCCCCCGGGTGGCGGTGGCCTCAGAGCCCTATCCCGGCCGCTGGACCCATCATATCCCGGTATCGGAGGAAGGCCAGATCGATGGCGAGCTGATGGGCTGGCTGCGTGAGGCCTGGGACTTTGGGGAGAGCAAGCGATGAGGTACACAACGGAAGAGCTGTCGGAGGCACGGCGGGCAATCGACTCCACCCTGCACAAATGCGAGAAGGCGTTGGAAAAACTGCGGCCGGGTTCCTCCTCCCACACCCTGACCGTGCGGCGCATCCGGGCCTTTCAGATCGCCCTGGCGCTGATCGACCGGGAGATGGAGGATGCCGGCGGCGAAAAAGGAGGAGGACACCCATGAGCCGCTATGCCTATGGCTACTGCGGGATGCCCTGCGCCCTGTGCACCCGCTACCGGACGGCGGGGGACAGCCGGTGCCCGGGGTGCTCCTGCGACGGATACTACACCGAGCCCTGCAAGGTCCACCGCTGCATCCGGGAACAGGGCCTGGACCACTGCGGGCAGTGCGGGGAATTCCCCTGCCCCAAGCTGGGGAAGATGGGGGACTTCCGGGACCTGAACACGGGCCGCGTGAAGGAGCGGACCTGCCGGGCCGTGGCAGCGGAGGGCCTGCCCGCCTGGCTGGCGGAATACGAGGAAAAGGCGGATTTGCTGACCGTGGCCCTGGGGCGGTACAACAACGGCCGGATGAAGCGGTATCTCTGCGAGCTGTTCCTCCAGCGGGACCTGGAGACCCTGCGGCGGATCATGGCCCGGGCGGAGACGCTGGAGGAGCCGGACCCCAAGGCCCGGGGCCGGGCCTTCCAGGCTCTGGTCCGGGAGATGCTGGGCCCGTAAGCGGATCAGGAATATCAAAACCCCACCGGAGCATTGCTCCGGTGGGGTTTTGCTTTGGGATTATTCCAGCTCGAAAGCGCCGGTGTACAGCTGATAGTACAGACCGTGCTGGCGGATCAGATCCTCGTGGTCGCCCCGCTCCACGATCCGGCCGTGGTCCAGCACCATGATGGCGTTGGAGTTGCGGACGGTGGAGAGCCGGTGGGCGATGACGAACACCGTCCGGCCGTACATCAGGGAGTCCATGCCCTGCTGGACGATGGCCTCTGTCCGGGTGTCGATGGAGGAGGTGGCCTCATCAAGGATCATCACCGGCGGATCGGCCACGGCCGCCCGGGCGATGGCCAGCAGCTGCCGCTGGCCCTGGGACAGGTTGGCGCCGTTGCCGGTGAGCATGGTGTCATACCCCTGGGGCAGACGGCGGATGAAGTCGTCGGCGTTGGCCAGCTGGGCCGCCGCCTCCACCTCTTCGTCGGTGGCGTCCAGGTTGCCGTAGCGGATGTTCTCCCGGACGGTGCCGGTGAACAGGTTGGTGTCCTGCAGTACGATGCCCAGGGACCGCCGCAGATCCGGCTTGCGGATGTTGTTGATGGAGATGCCGTCGTAGCGGATCTTACCGTCGGCGATGTCGTAGAACCGGTTGATCAGGTTGGTGATGGTGGTCTTGCCGGCGCCGGTGGCGCCCACGAAGGCCAGCTTCTGGCCGGGCTTGGCGAACAGGGTGATGTCGTGGAGGATGGTCTTGCCCTCCTCATAGGCGAAGTCCACATGGTCAAACCGCACGTCGCCGGAGAGCTTGATCAGGTAGTAATCCTCGCCCTCCACGTTCCGCACGGGGCCCAGGATGGGCCGGTAGAGGACTGTGCCGTCCTTCTCCGGCGGATACTTCCAGGCCCACTGCTGATCGGGACCGGCGGCCTCCTTCAGCTCGGTGATGGTGCCGTCCTCGTCCTTGCGCACAGGCACCATGGTGATGCCGGTGTTGTGGGGGACCCTCCAGGCCCACAGGTTGGTGCGCTTCTTGGACTCCTCCAGCTGATGGCCGTCCTTGTCGTAGGCCACGTTTACCAGTGTCACGGTGCCGTGGTCCTCCTCGGGCTCCTCATCCATGAGGTTGAAGATGCGCTCCGCGCCGGCCAGGGCCATGATGATGGAGTTGAACTGCTGGGAGATCTGGTTGATGGGGTTGGAGAAGCTCTTGGACAGCTGCAGGAAGGCGGCGATGACGCCCAGGGTGATGGTGGTGTCCACGCCGCTCAGGGCCAGGGCACCGCCCACCATGGCCACGATCACATACTGCACATTGCCGATGTTCACCATGATGGGCATCAGGATGCTGGCGTAGGTGTGGGCCTTGTCGGCGCTGTGGAACATATCGTCATTGACGCGGTCGAAGCCATCCTGGGCCTCTTGCTCGTGGCAGAAGACCTTGACCACCTTCTGGCCGTTGATCATCTCCTCGATATAGCCGTTCAGGGCGCCCAGGGTGCCCTGCTGGCGGAGGAAGTAGCGGCTGCTGCGGCCCGCCAGGAAACGGGTCACCACCAGGGCGAAGCAGACGCACACCAGCACCACCACGGTCAGCAGGGCGTTGGTGAACAGCATCCCCAGGAAGGTGACCAGGATGGTCATGCTGGAGTTGATGACCTGGGGGATGCTCTGGGCGAACATCTGGCGCAGGGTGTCCACGTCGTTGGTGTAGACGCTCATCACGTCGCCGTGGGCGTGGGTGTCGAAATACTTGATGGGCAGGGTCTGCATATGGCTGAACAGGTCGTCCCGGATGGTCTTCTGCACGCCCTGGGACACCACGATCATGTTCCGGTTATAGGCGTACGCGCACAGGGCGCCCACCAGGAACAGGCAGCCCATCATCACCAGGGCCCGCACCAGGCCGGAGAAGTCCGGGTCCGCCGCCCCCAGCAGGGGGGTGATATAGTCGTCGATCAGGCTGCCCAGGAACAGCGAGCCCGCCACGTTGGCGATGGCGCTGACCAGGATGCACACCAGGACGATGGTGAAGCGGGCCTTATACTCCCGCTTGATATAGCCCATCAGGCGGCCGATGATGTGCCGGCGCTGACCGGGGACTCTGTTTCCGTTGTGGATCTGCTTACTGCTCATCGTCACTGCCTCCCTTCACCTGGGACTCATAGGTCTCACGGTAGATATCACAGGTTTTCAGAAGCTCCTCGTGGGTGCCCATGGCCACGATGGCGCCGCCGTCCATCACCAGGATCTTGTCGGCGTCCTCGATGGAGGACACCCGCTGGGCGATGATGAACTTGGTGGTGTCCGGGATCTCCTCGGCAAAGGCCTTGCGGATCAGGGCATCTGTCTTGGTGTCCACGGCGCTGGTGGAGTCATCCAGGATCAGGATCTTGGGGTGCTTCAGCAGGGCCCGGGCGATGCACAGCCGCTGCTTCTGGCCGCCGGAGACGTTGGAGCCGCCCTGCTCGATATAGGTGTCGTACTTGTCGGGGAACTCCTGGATGAAGGGGTCCGCCTGGGCCAGCTTGCACATCCGGACCATCTCCTCATCGGTGGCGTCCTTCTTGCCCCAGCGGAGGTTTTCCTTGATGGTGCCGGAGAACAGCACGTTCTTCTGCAGCACCATGGCCACCTGGTCCCGCAGGGCGTCCATATCGTAGTCCCGCACGTCCACGCCGCCCACCAGGACGCGGCCCTCGGTGGCGTCGTACAGCCGGGGGATCAGCTGGACCAGGGTGGTCTTGGAGGTGCCGGTGCCGCCCAGGATGCCCACGGTCTCGCCGGACTTCACCGTGAGATTCACGTTTTTCAGGCACTCCTTATTGGGGTCCTTGGCATAGGAGAAGCTGACGTTCTCAAACACCACGGAGCCGTCCTTGACCTCCTCGATGGGGTGGTCGTTGTTCTTCAGGTCGCTCTCCTCGTTGAGGATCTCGGTGATCCGCTCCGCGGAGGCCCGGGCCATGATGATCATGGTCAGCACCATGGAGAACATCATCAGGCTCATCAGCATCATCATGATGTAGCTGAACATGCTGGTCAGCTGGCCGGTGGTCATGCTGCCGCCCACGATCAGATTGGCGCCGATCCAGGACACGGCGATCATGCAGGCGTACACGCAGATCTGCATCAGGGGCATGTTGAAGGCCAGGATCCGCTCCGCCTTGGAGAAGTCCATGTAGATCTCCTGGGAGACGCCCTTGAACTTCTCCTCCTCGTGGTCCTCCCGGACGAAGGACTTCACCACCCGGATGCCCAGCAGGTTCTCCTGCACCACATTGTTCAGGTGGTCATACCGCTTGAAGACCCGCTCGAAGATGGGGTGGGCCTTGGTCATGATCAGCAGCAGGCCCACCGCCAGAATGGGGATGATCACCAGGAAGATCAGGGCCAGCTTGGGGTTGATGCGCAGGGTGAGCACCCAGGCGCAGATCAGCATGATGGGGGACCGGACCGCGATGCGGATGATCATCATAAAGGCCATCATCACGTTGGTCACGTCGGTGGTCAGCCGGGTGATGATGCCGCTGGTGGAGAATTTATCGATGTTGGAGAAGGAGAACTGCTGCACGTTCTTGTACATCTCTCGCCGCAGGTTCCGGGCAAAGCCCGTGGAGGCCTTGGCACCGAACCGGCCGGACAGGCCGCCGCAGATCAGCGCCAGGATGGCCATGCCCACCACAGTGAGGCCATAGGCGGCGATGTGGTGCATACTGCCGGCCTTGACGCCCTCGTCCAGCAGCTTGCCGGTCATCAGGGGAATCAGAACGTCAAACGCCACTTCGCCGATGACGAAGATGGGCGTCAGAATCGTCGCTGGCCAGAATTCCTGGATACAACTGGCCAGGCTGCGTTTTTTCTTCATATACATACCTCCTTGTGTTATTCCGAGCCGCTGGGGACGGGTGCCTCCGGTCCCCGGGCGGCCGTGTCCCGCAGCAGATTGCGCTTGAGCTTTTCGGCGATGGAGAGGAACTGGTCGATCTCCTCCCGGGAGAGCCCGCGGGTGAGGACGGCCTCCGTGGCGGCGATGCGCCGCTCCGCCTCGTCATTCAGCGCCTGGGCCCGCGCCGTCGCGGTGATGCGCTTCATCCGGGCGTCCTTTTCGCCCATGGACCGCAGGACCAGTCCTTCGTCCTCCAGCCGCTTCAACAGCCGGGAGGCCGTGGAGCTGCGGATGCAGAAGGCCTGCTCCAGATCCTTTTGATAGATCTCCCGCCCCTGGCTGTGGCAGAGATAGCCGATCAGAACGCCCTCGATCTCCGTCAGCATCCCCTGGGAGTGCTCGAACGGGTTCATCATCCGCCGCTTCAGGAGATTGGACAGGGCCTTGATCTCAAATCCCACATATCGCTCATGCTGCATAGGATCACCTCTTTCCTACTCAACAACCCAATATTTTAGTTAGCGAACTAGGGAATGTCAACCAGTATTCCGCACAAATTTCACCAGGCACTTCTGGCTCTTTTTGACAGGGGCGGGGCGCAAAAAAATTCCCCCCGGCAGCCCAGGCTGTCGGGGGGATTTCTGAGGAGCGGAGGTCACTGACCTCTGGGCCGGTCCGGCAGGAAGCAGAGGTGTCCGGCCTGCCGGCTGGCGTTCAGATCGATGAGCCGCTGGTTGGAGCTGCCCCGGAACCGGAGGGTCAGGTTCTTCAGCTCCTCCACGAACCGGCCGTCCACCAGCACGTCCAGCAGGGACAGCATCTCGTCTGTCACCTCGCACCGGGGGTGGGTGCCGTCGGTGGTCAGCTCCTCATAGGTGAAGCCGGAGAAGCACCAGATGGTCTTGTCCGGATACGCCTGCCGCACCCGGCGGAGAAAGGGCACCAGGGCGCGCTGGTTCTCCGGCTCGAAGGGCTCGCCCCCCAGCACCGTCAGGCCGTTGATATAGCCGGGGGAGAGCAGGGAGAGCAGCTCGTCCTCCGTCTCGGCGGTGAAGGGCCTGCCATAGGTGAAATCCCAGGTCTGGGGCTGGAAGCAGCCCTTGCAGTGGTTGGTGCAGCCGGAGACGAACAGGGTGACCCGCACCCCCTCGCCGTTGGCGATGTCGCAGTTTTTGATCTCGCCGTAGTACATCGTGATCCTCCCGTGATACCCTAAAATGGGCGCCCAGAGGCGCCCATTCTAGTTCCATCGTTTTTCCCGGGGACACGCGCCTCGGGAAAAACACCTCTCGGCCTACAAGTGTGCGAGCGCAGCGAGTGCGCGCGGCAGGCCGCCTGACTCCCTCAAAAGACTTTGCCTTTTGAGGGATCAGAGATGCAGCACCCGGTCCCGGATCTCCTGGGTACGGCCCTGGTTCCAGAACTGGGTCCCGATGTAGCCGCAGGTCCGGCGGGCCACATTCATCTTGTCCTGGTCCGTGTTGCCGCACTGGGGGCACTTCCAGATCAGCTTGCCGTTCTCCTCCACGATCTGGATCTCACCGTCCCAGCCGCACACCTGGCAGTAGTCGGACTTGGTGTTCAGCTCCGCATAGATGATGTTGTCGTAGATGAACTTCATCACCTGCAGCACCGCCTCCAGGTTGTTCTGCATATCCGGCACCTCCACGTAGCTGATGGCGCCGCCGGGGGACAGGGCCTGGAACTGG
Organism: Candidatus Oscillibacter excrementavium; assembly: GCA_019118505.1. Taxonomy (GTDB): domain Bacteria; phylum Bacillota; class Clostridia; order Oscillospirales; family Oscillospiraceae; genus Oscillibacter; species Oscillibacter excrementavium. Next base: position 4,125 of record DWYU01000073.1, on the reverse strand, counting down.
GCCTCGAATTTCAGCTTGTCGAAGGCGTTGATGTCCTCCGTCACGTGGACGTGGTAGCTGTTGGTGATGTAGCTCTTGTCGGTGACGCCCTCGATGATGCCGAACCGGCGCTGGAGGCTCTTGGCGAACTTGTAGGTGGTGGACTCCAGCGGCGTGCCGTACAGGGAGAAGTCGATGTCGCTCTCCTCCTTCCACTTCCTGCAGGCGTCGTTCATGTGCTGCATCACCTGCAGGGCGAAGGGGGTGGCGGAGGGGTCCGTGTGGCTCTTGCCGGTCATGTACTTCACGCACTCATAGAGGCCGGCGTAGCCCAGGGAGATGGTGGAGTAGCCGTGGTAGAGCAGCTCGTCGATGGTCTCGCCCTTTTTCAGACGGGCGCAGGCGCCGTACTGCCACAGGATGGGGGCCACGTCGGAGAGGGTGCCCTTCAGCCGGTTGTGGCGGCACATGAGGGCCCGGTGGCACAGCTCCAGCCGCTCGTCGAAGATCTTCCAGAACTTGTCCAGGTCGCCGCCGGAGGACAATGCCACGTCGGGCAGGTTGATGGTCACCACGCCCTGGTTGAAGCGGCCGTAATACTTGTGCTTGCCGGGCTCGTAGTTGCCGGCGTTGGCGATGTTGCCGATGCCGGCGTCCGTGAAGCGGTCCGGCGTCAGGAAGGAGCGGCAGCCCATGCAGGTGTACACGTCGCCCTTCAGCTCCAGCATCTTCTTGGCGGAGATGTAGTCCGGCACCATCCGGCGGGCAGTGCACTTGGCCGCCAGCTTGGTGAGATAATAATAAGGAGAATCCTCGTGGATGTTGTCCTCCTCCAGCACGTAGATGAGCTTGGGGAAGGCGGGGGTGATCCACACGCCCTTCTCGTTCTTCACGCCCTGGTAGCGCTGCTCCAGGGTCTCCTCGATGATGAGGGCCAGGTCCTTCTTCTCCTGCTCGTTCTTGGCCTCCCCCAGGTACATGAACACCGTCACGAAGGGGGCCTGGCCGTTGGTGGTCAGCAGGGTCAGCACCTGGTACTGGATGGTCTGGACGCCCCGGCGGACCTCGTCCCGCAGGCGGGCCTCCACCAGCTCCTCGAGCTTCTCCCGGGTGGGCTGGATGCCCAGGGTCTCCATCTCCTGCTCCACGATGCCCCGGATCTTCTTGCGGCTCACGTCCACGAAGGGGGCCAGGTGGGCCAGGGAGATGGACTGGCCACCATACTGGTTGGAGGCCACCTGGGCGATGATCTGGGTGGCGATGTTGCAGGCGGTGGAGAAGCTGTGGGGCCGCTCGATCAGGGTGTCGGTGATGACGGTGCCGTTCTGCAGCATGTCCTCCAGATTCACCAGGTCGCAGTTGTGCATGTGCTGGGCGTAGTAATCGGAGTCATGGAAGTGGATGATGCCCTCCCGGTGGGCCTCCACGATGTCGGCGGGCAGCAGCAGCCGTTCGCTCAGGTCCCGGGAGACCTCGCCGGCCATGTAGTCCCGCTGGGTGGAGTTCACCACCGGGTTCTTGTTGGAGTTCTCCTGCTTGGCCTCCTCGTTGCAGCACTCGATGAGGCTGAGGATCTTCTCGTCGGTGGTGTTGCTCTTGCGGACCAGAGAGCGGACATAGCGGTAGGTGATGTAGTTCTTGGCCACCTCATAGGCCCCATGGGCCATGATCTGGGACTCCACCAGGTCCTGGATCTCCTCCACGGAGGGGGAGCGATTCATCTTCTGGCAGCTGAGCTCCACAGACTCCGCGATCCGCTGGATCTGCACCGGGGTCATCCGGGCGTCTTCCTCAATGGTGTTGTTGGCCTTGGTGATGGCGGCGATGATCTTCGTGATGTCGAAGGCCACCTCCGTGCCGTTCCGCTTCATGACTTTCATGGGACTCTCCCTCTCTCGTAAAATCAATCTGAAATACAATATATCTAGTGAGCATTGTTATCATACCACACTAGATATGGGATTGAAAGTTGCATTTACCATAGCGTCTCCCAAAATTCGGAGAGAAAATTTGTGCGTTCCGGAGAAAAGCCTCCGCCGCAGAAAAATCGTCCCGCGCGGCGAGGCGCGGGACGACAGGAATCCGAAAGGGAGGTCAGGACAGCTCCGTGTATTTGGCGGCGCTGCCCCGGGCCTTTTCCACCGGGTACTTGGCGGCGTTCTGATCCACCTTGGCGTTCAGGATCTCATCCAGATCCAGACCGCACACGTCGGCCATCAGAACGCAGTAGCTCAGCACGTCTGCCAGCTCCTCCCGGATGCGGCCCAGCTTGTCCCGGCACTCCAGGTCCGCGCCGCTCCACTGGAACACCTCCAGCAGCTCCGCCGCCTCCAGAGACAGGGAGATGGCCAGGTCCTTGGGGGTGTGGAACTGCCGCCAGTCCCGGTCGTCCCGGAACCGGAGCACCCGCTGGATGGTCTCATCCCGCAGCATGGCTGTCAACTCCTTTTATAGAATAGATTATAGAATCCTCACTCCGCCCGGACGGCCCACCGTAGCTTGGTGGAGTGGGCCCGGGGATTCCGGCGGCACTCCTGGGGAGAGGGCCGGGTGACCTCCTGGGCGATGTCGCTGTACAAACCCTCCCGGTACTGCTGGCGGAAGGCCTGCTTCACCAGCCGGTCCTCCCCGGAGTGGAAGGTGAGGATGGCCGCCCGGCCGCCGGGCTTCAGCACGTGGGGCAGCTTGTCCAGAAAGGCGTACAGCACCTCAAACTCGCTGTTCACGTCGATCCGCAATGCCTGGAAGGTCCGCTGGCAGGACTTCTTCACCGCCTCCTTGCGCTCGGCGGCGGGGAGGAAGGACAGCGCCCCCTCGATGAGGGCGTACAGCTGCCGGGTGGTGTCCACGGTGCCGCCCCGGCGGAACACCTGGCAGATGGCCCGGGCGATCCGGTCCGCGTAGGGCTCGTCGGAATTTTCCACCAGCAGATTCTCCAGCTCCTCCTGGTCCAGCTGCCGCAGCCGCTCCGCCGCCGTGACGCCGGAGGCGGGGTCCAGCCGCAGGTCCAGGGGGCCGTCCTGCTTGAAGGTGAAGCCCCGGGCCGGGTCATCGATCTGCATGGAGGACACCCCCAGGTCCGCCAGCACGAAGTCGAACAGGACGCCGGGGGCCACCTGGTCCACGTCGGCGAAGTTCCGGTGCTGGATGGTGAGGAGCTCCGGCCCGTAGCCCGCCGCCGCCAGCCGGGCGCGGGTCTTTTCCATCTCGATGGGGTCCACGTCCGTGGCGTACAGGTGCCCCTGGCCCTGAAGCTGCTCCAGCAGCTTGCGGGTGTGGCCGCCGTAGCCCAACGTGGCGTCGTAGCCGGTCTGGCCCGGCCGGATCTGGAGGACGTCCAAAATCTCATCCACCATGATGGGGATGTGCATCCCCGCCGGGGTCTTGCCGCTTGCGATGATCTTCTCTACATCGGAGCGGTACTTCTCCGGGTCGTGCTCCTTGTACTTCTCCTGAAAGGTGCGGGGGTGGGTGCCCTTGTACCGGGGGCGGCGCTTGTGCTCCTGTTCCATGGGATCAACTCCTTCTCTGGACTGCTATCATACCACAGCCCCGGCCAAAAGAAAAGCCCCGCCGCATTGACAGACCGGCGGGGAGCGGGTACAATAGGAGACCGACAAGGAGGCGTATCTTCTATGGTAACTTTGGCACAGCGCATCGAGGAGCTGCGGACCGCCAAGGGCCTGAGCCGGCCTGCCCTGGCCGCCGCCCTGGGCTTCCCCCGCACGGCCATCGAGAAGTTTGAGACGGGCCGCCAGACCCCCACCCAGGACCAGCAGAACAAGCTGGCGTCCTACTTCGGCGTGTCCCTCTTCTATCTCCGGGGAGAGACCAACGACACCACCCAGATGTCCGACTGGATGGACGGGGCGTTTCTGGACGAGCCCGCCCCGGCGCCGGCCCCCAAGCGGGCGGTGAAGCCGGCGGCAGTGGCGGCGTCCTCCGGCGGGGAGGGCGGCACCATGTTCGACGCGTTCCTCACCAGCAAGAAGTTCCAGGAGGCATTGCGGACGGCGGTGCTGGACACCCTCCGCACACCGGAGGGCCAGGAGATCCTGGCCAAGGCCATCCGGAGGGAACTGGCCAACCGGCAGAAGTAAACCGGACAGAAAAGCAGAACAGCGGCGCGGGAGGAGCCTCCCGCGC
>DWYU01000072.1 GCA_019118505.1 Candidatus Oscillibacter excrementavium | reverse complement strand
GCTATCTTTCTGCCGCTGGCCTATGTGCCGCTGAGCAGCTGGCTGAGCGGGCTGACGGGGTAGCGGGGCAGCAGATTGCCCACCCCGCGCAGCGGGACGGCGCCCCCATAAACCCCAAAATATCCTATAATTGAATGAAACAGGAAATACAGCGCAGGAGACTTTTCCAAACGAGGCAGTTTGTACGTTATTGCGAGAACAGCGTGGCGCGCTCCCGGTCAATTATGCAAAATAGATATAAAACAAATGCGAAAAAGCATGGTTTTTTTTCTGCATTTTACTTGCTTGTTTGCGAGGAAAGCAGTATACTAAATAGGAGGGTTTGTGTTAAAAAAATAACAATTGTTGATTTCATTCCGAAAAATCAAGGAGGCAGAACGAATGGGCTTTGTAAAGCTGGAAAAGCAGGGCCACGTGGGCATCGTCACCATCGACCGCCAGGAGGCTCTGAATGCACTGAACAGCCAGGTGCTGGATGATCTGGACGCCATGATCGACCAGGTGGCTGCGGATGATGAGATCTATGTGATGATCCTCACCGGCGCGGGCCGCTCCTTTGTGGCGGGCGCCGATATCGGCGAGATGAAGGGCTTCTCCTCCATCGACGGCAAGAAGTTCGGCGTCCACGGCGGCGGCGTGTTCCTCAAGCTGGAGAACATGGCCAAGCCCGTCATCGCCGCGGTCAACGGCTTCGCCCTGGGCGGCGGCTGCGAGCTGTCCATGGCCTGCGACATCCGCCTGGCCAGTGAGAAGGCCCGGTTCGGCCAGCCTGAGGTGGGCCTGGGCATCACCCCGGGCTTTGCCGGCACCCAGCGACTGCCCCGCATCGTGGGCGTGTCCAAGGCCATGGAGTTGATTCTCACCGCCAAGACCATCAAGGCCGACGAGGCCAAGGCCATCGGTCTGGTCAGCGAGGTGTACCCCGCCGAGGAGCTGATGCCCAAGGCCATGGAGCTGGCCGAGGCCATCTGCGCCAACGCCCAGATCGCGGTGCAGGAGTCCAAGCGGTGCATCCGCATGGGCATGCAGACCGACATCGCCACCGGCTCCGCCTTTGAGGCCGAGGCCTTCGGCGTCTGCTGCGGCACTGCCGACAAGGACGAGGGCATGGGCGCGTTCCTGGAGAAGCGCACCGAGAAGCACTTCCAGAACAAGTAAGTGCCAAACCCGCGCCTCTGAAGCACTTCCGGAACCAGTAAGCCTATCCATCCATACATAAAGGGTACGGAGAAAGCAATGGCGCCAATTCTGGCAAATCCATCGGATCAAGTTTGGAAGATCTTTGTAAAACCTATAGAAAAGAGGTATTTTATTATGAAAAAGGTAGTTGTGATCGGCGGCGGCACCATGGGCCTGGACATCGCTCAGGTGTTTGCCCGCAGCGGCTATGACGTGGTGGTCCGCGACATCAGCGACGAGATCATCCAGAAGTCCGAGGCCCGTCTGAACAAGGGCCTGGACAAGCTGGTGGCCAAGGGCAAGATGGACGAGGCCGGCAAGAAGGCCATCACCGACAAGATGACCTTCACCACCGACCTGAACGCTGCCGCCGACGCCGACCTGGTCGTCGAGGCCGCCATCGAGAACCTGGACATCAAGAAGAGCATCTTTGCCGAGCTGGACAAGATCTGCAAGCCCGAGACCATCCTGGCCTCCAACACCTCTTCCATCTCCATCACCGCCATTGCCGCGGCCACCCAGCGGGCCGACAAGTTCATCGGCATGCACTTCTTCAACCCCGCCACCGTGATGAAGCTGGTGGAGGTTATCCGGGGCGCCCACACCTCCGACGAGACCTACAACACCATCGCCGAGCTGGCCAAGGCCATCGGCAAGGAGCCCGTTGAGGTCAACGAGGCCCCCGGCTTTGTGGTGAACAAGATTCTGATCCCCATGATCAACGAGGGCATCGACCTGGTGTACACCGGCGTGGCTTCCGTGGAGGGCGTGGACACCGCCATGAAGCTGGGCGCCAACCACCCCATGGGCCCCCTGGCCCTGGGCGATCTGGTGGGCCTGGACGTGTGCCTGGCCATCATGGACACCCTGTACAGCGAGACCCACGATCCCAAGTACCGCGCCTCCCTGCTGCTGCGCAAGATGGTCCGCGCCGGCAAGCTGGGCCGCAAGACCGGTATCGGCTTCTACGACTACACCAAGAAGTAAGTTCATTTCTGTGCGAGCGATGACGGGCGGGAGCCCAAAAAACTCCCGCCCGCCGTTCTGAAATATAAATCTAGGAGGAAGGCAACAAATGGATCTGCACCTTTCCAGAGAGCAGGAAATGCTCCGCAAGATGTACCGTGACTTCGCCGAAAACGAAGTCAAGCCCCTGGCCGAGTGGGTGGACGAGAACGAGGCGTTCCCTGAGGAGACGGTGAAGAAGATGGCCAAGCTGGGCATGCTGGGCATCTACTTCCCCAAGGAGTATGGCGGCGCCGGCGCGGACGTGCTGAGCTATGCCATGTGCGTGGAGGAGCTGAGCAAGGTGTGCGGCACCACGGGCGTTATTGTGTCCGCCCACACCTCCCTGTGCGCGGCCCCCATCTATGAGAACGGCACCGAGGAGCAGAAGCAGAAATACCTGCCCAAGCTGTGCTCGGGCGAGTGGCTGGGCGCCTTCGGCCTGACCGAGCCCGGCGCCGGCACCGACGCCCAGGGGCAGCAGACCGTGGCCGTGCTGGACGAGAAGGGCGAGAACTGGATTCTCAACGGCTCCAAGATCTTCATCACCAACGCCGGCTATGCCAATGTGTTCGTGATCATCGCCGTGACCGGCATCACCACCGACAAGCGCGGCCGGAAGAAGAAGGAGATCTCCGCCTTCATCGTGGAGCGCACCGACCCCGGCTTCTCCGTGGGCAAGCACGAGAAGAAGATGGGCATCCGCGGCTCCTCCACCTGCGAGCTGATCATGGAGGACTGCGTCATTCCGAAGGACCGTCTGCTGGGCAAGCAGGGCAAGGGCTTTGCTATCGCCATGAAGACCCTGGACGGCGGCCGTATCGGCATCGCCTCCCAGGCTCTGGGCCTGGCCGAGGGCGCCATTGAGGAGACCATCAAGTACACCAAGGAGCGTGTGCAGTTTGGCAAGCGCATCTCCCAGTTCCAGAACACCCAGTTCCAGCTGGCGGACATGCACGCCAAGACCGAGGCGGCCAAGTGGCTGGTGTATTCCGCGGCGATGAAGAAGCAGAACCACGAGCCCTACACCGTGGACGCGGCCATGGCCAAGCTGGTGGCGGCCGAGACGGCCAGCGACGTGACCCGCCGCTGCGTGCAGCTGTTCGGCGGCTACGGCTACACCCGTGAGTATCCCATGGAGCGCATGATGCGCGACGCCAAGATCACCGAGATCTACGAGGGTACTTCCGAGGTGCAGCGGATGGTCATCGCCGCCAATCTGGGCGTGAACTAAACGGAACTGGAGGGAAAATAACGATATGAAGTGCATTGTTTGTGTGAAGCAGGTTCCGGATACGTCCGGCGTGGTGGCGGTGAAGGAAGACGGCACCATGGACCGTGCCGCCATGGCGACCATCACCAACCACGACGACCTGGCGGCTGTTGAGGCCGCCCTGCGCATCAAGGACGCCACCGGCTGCAAGGTGGTTGTGGTGTCCATGGGCCCCCCGCCGGCCGAGGGCATGCTGCGTGAGCTGCTGGCCATGGGCGCGGACGAGGCGGTGCTGATTTCCGCCCGGGAGTTCGGCGGCTCCGATACTTACGCTACCTCCCAGATCATCGCCGCGGCGATCAAGAAGATCGGCGTGGAGGACGACGACATCATCTTCTGCGGCCGGCAGGCCATCGACGGCGACACCGCCCAGGTGGGCCCCCAGATCGCCGAGAAGCTGCACCTGCCCCAGGTGTCCTACGCCGCGGAGGTGAAGGTGGAGGGCAAGACCGTCACCGTGAAGCGTCTGCTGGAGGACGGCTACATGACCATCAAGGTGAACACCCCCTGCCTGCTGACCTGCGTGAAGGAGCTCAACCCCGCCCGTTACATGAGCGTGGGCGGCATCATGGAGTGCTATCAGAAGCCTCTGGAGATCTACAACTACGAGACGCTGAAGGACGATCCCCTGATCGACGTGGATACCATCGGCCTAAAGGGCTCTCCCACCAATGTGTACAAGTCCTTCTCTCCCCCGGTGAAGGGCGCCGGTATGATGATGGAGGGCGCTGACAAGGCGACCGTGGAAAAGCTGGTCTCCATCCTCAACGACAAGCACATCATCTAAGAAGTGAAAGGAGAGCAACACAATGGCTTTTGATAGTAAGGATACCGCCGCCTTCAAGGGCGTATGGGTTTTCTGTGAGCAGCGCGAGGGCGTGATCATGTCCACCAGCTACCAGCTGCTGAGCGAGGGCCGGAAGCTGGCCAACGACCTGGGCGTGGAGCTGTGCGGCGTGGTGCTGGGCAAGGACATCAAGGAGGACTACCTGAAGGCCCTGGGCGGCTACGGCGCCGACAAGGTTTACTACTGCAACCACGAGCTGCTGGATGTGTACACCACCGACGCCTACACCAAGGTCATCTGCGACCTGGTGGAGGACAAGAAGCCCGAGATCTTCCTCATCGGCGCCACCAACATCGGTCGTGACCTGGGCCCCCGCTGCGCTGCCCGGCTGCACACCGGTCTGACCGCCGACTGTACCCACCTGGACGTGGACGTGGCCAAGTACAAGGAGTTCCTGAAGACCACCTCCACCATCGACGTGGATAACACCGTGTTCGAGGAGAACACCAACCTGAAGATGACCCGTCCCGCTTTCGGCGGTCACCTGATGGCCACCATCATCTGCCCCCGCTTCCGTCCCCAGATGTCCACCGTCCGTCCCGGCGTGATGCAGACCCAGCCCTACGACGAGGCCGGCGCTGCCAAGACCGTGATTGAGAACGTGGACGTGAAGCTGTCCAAGGAGGACATCCACGTGGAGGTCGTGGAGGTCGTGAAGGCCGCCAAGAAGATGGTGGATCTGATCGGCGCCGACGTGGTGGTTTCCGTGGGCCGCGGCATCTCCAAGGACGTGGAGGGCGGCATCAAGCTGGCCGAGGAGCTGGCCGGCGTCCTGGGCGGCGTGGTTGGCTCCAGCCGCGCCGTGGTTGACGCGGGCTGGATTTCCGCCGACCACCAGGTGGGCCAGACCGGCAAGACCGTGCACCCCCGCATCTATGTGGCCCTGGGCATCTCCGGCGCCATCCAGCACTTGGCCGGCATGCAGGACTCCGAGTGCATCATCGCGGTGAACAAGAACGAGACCGCCCCCATCTTCGACGTTGCCTCCTACGGCATCGTGGGCGACCTCTACAAGGTCACCCCCATGCTCATCGAGGCCATCCGCGCCGTCAAGGCTTCCAAGTAAGACAAGCCCCGCTGAAACTTCATCGAGGGCCGGCATCTGCCGGCCCTCGATTTTTTGCCGCCCTCTTGTGCGGGCAGTACGCCTCTGCTATACTGGTGGAAAAGAAAGGGGGAGAAGCGCGTGGGGA
>DWYU01000071.1 GCA_019118505.1 Candidatus Oscillibacter excrementavium | reverse complement strand
CCCCCCGGGGGGGGGGCCCGCGTCTGTTTGGTTTGCCTCAGACCAGCCAGACCGTCAGCCATACCAGGCCGATGCCCGCCGCGCCCATCAGGGTGTAGACCGCCGGGGACAGGTCCCGCCACAGCCGGCTGAGCCGTCCGTGGTCCCCGCCGGCGTAGTTCCGGGCCACCCGCCGGGCCTCCTCCACCAGTTCCCGGGCGGTGACCCCCTCGCCGGCGGCATCGTTCCGCACAATGAAGATGGCCTGCTCGAAAAACCGCTGATCCGGGGAGTCCACCACCACGACCCGTCTGGAAATGCCTTTCACCATCCGCTTACGCCTCCTGCCTCTCACAGAGTTTGATGCTTCCAGTTTGTCTCAGCGGGGGGAAATTTATACCGGTCCGTCACACCTTTTTCACGCCGTCCGGCCGGGGCAGGTACAGCACCTGGATGCCGCAGTCGTCCTGGAGGTTCTCCCGGCGGATGCTCTCGCTGAGGATCAGCCCGGCCAGGGTCTGGGGATCCTCGCCCTCCCAGCCGGCCAGCAGATTTTGCAGCCACTCATCCCGGCCCGGGTCCGCCACGCCGTCGCTGATCATCACCGCGAAGCTCCCGGGCTCCAGAGTGGCCCGTGTCACGTCCGGGACCGCGGCGCCGCCCCGGAGGCCCGCCGGCAGGGAGCCGCCGGTGATCCGCCGCACGGTGCCGCCTTTTTTCAGGTAGCTGGGGGCGGCGCCGTATTTGTAGAAGGCCAGTTCCCCGGTGTCCGGCCGGCAGGTGAGCAGGTCGATGGTGGTGAAGCTGCCGGTGTCCGCCCCCCGCAGGGCCATGGCGGAATTCAGGGTTTTCATGGCAGCCTCCGGCTCGATGCCCGCCTCCAGGAACTGCTCCAGCAGGCGGCAGGTGAGGGCGGACTCCCGCCGGGCGGCCTCGCCGCTGCCCATGCCGTCCGCCAGCAGCAGGCAGAGGAGGCCGCTCTCCGTCCGGAAGGACACCACCGTGTCCCCGCAGACGGTCTCTCCCTCCTTGGGCCGCAGGGCCGCGCCGATCCGGCAGGCTGCGGCCGCCTGCGACGCTGTGGCCCGGACCTCCCCCAGCCCGGCGGCGGTGGCGGTCAGCAGGTCGCTGAGCTGGGCGTACTGCCCCTTGGCGCTGCGGCGGGTCTCCTCCAGCTGCCGCCGGTACTGCCGCCGCAGCAGGAAGGCGGAGAGCTCTCCGTTGACGGCGGTGAGAAAGTCCGGCAGATGGATGCACCGGTCCGCGAAGTAGCCGGGGAAGTCCTTGGCCAGAGCCCGTCCCCGCTCCAGCAGGAAGGGCGTGGCATCGTTCAGGGCGTTGAAGGTGCCGGTGTACTCCCTCTGCCAGCAGAGCTCGCACAGGGCGCAGCCCCGGCACACCTTCTCCGCCGCCCGGTCGAAGATCACCGCCGGGTTCTCCTCCGTGGACACCGGGGCACTGCGGCCCATGCTGTCGTACAGGTCCCGCAGGGCCGCGGCCATCCGGGTCAGCTGGGCCCGCATCCCCTCCAGGGCGGCGGGAAACTCCGCCGCGGCGCGCTGCTTCACCCGCTTGCCGCCAAAGACCCGGCCCGGCAGCAGCAGAAACAGCGCCGAACCCACTGCCGCCTCCGGCAGCAGCGGCGTGGCGAGGCCCGCCGGCAGGGCGGCCAGCACCGCCGCCCCCCAGAAGGCCAGGGCCGCCCAGATTCGCCGGCCGCCGCTGCGGCTTCCGGCCAGCAGCCCCGCCAGTCCGTAGGCCGCGCCGAAGAGGACGCCGCCGGTACCGGAGCAGAAGTCCGCCGCCAGGCCCGCCCCCAGGCCCGCGGCCGCCCCGGTCATGGCGCCCCGCTGATAGGCGGTGTAGACCAGCAGCAGGCACAGCAGCGCCCGGCCGATGGAGAGGCCCGCCAGCTCCACATCCACCAGCGCCAGCAGAATGGACCCGGTGAGGAACAGCAGGCTGTCGGGCTCCAGCCGCTCCTGCCCCGCCTGCAGCAGAGGCTGGTAATACCAGGCGGAGAGCCCCACCAGGACCGTCCCCGCCAGGCAGGGGGCCAGGTTCCGCAGGGGGGACAGGGACTGGAGCACGTAGATGCCGCTGACCGCCAGGAACAGTCCCGCTCCCGCCAGGGGGTGGAACCACGGCCCGTCCAGCAGCTTCAGTCCCTGGAAGGCCGCGGCGGTGGTGAAGATCAGAATGGCGGCGGCCAGAAAGGGCAGGGCCCCGGCAAAGTCCAGAAACAGCACCGCCCCCACACCGGCCCCCAGCAGAGCGGAGATCCCCTCCGCCCCCGGTCCGCAGGCGGCCACACACCCCAGGGCGAAGGGGGCGTAGTCCCCCGGCGTCTGGCTGGCAGTCAGCGCCGCTGTCAGAAAAAATCGGATCCCCCAGGCCAGAGGCCGGGCGGCCTGCTGCCGGCCTCGGATCAACTCCCTGTACTCCACAGCTTGTCCCTCCTGTATTCCGCCGCGAAGTTCACGGCCTCATTGGTTTTTTCCACCATTTTACAGCCCCTGATGAAAAAATCCCGTCGGGAAAAGCAGGCGGCCCATTTCCTGGGAGAACCGGCGGACAGGGAGAGGTGGACTTTTCGGCCGGAGTGTGGTATCATAAACCAACTGATTTTCTCACTGGAAAGGACGGCCCGCCTTGAACATCGGAACTGTCACCATCGATTCCCGCCTGGCCCTGGCCCCTATGGCCGGGGTCACGGACGTCGCCTTCCGCCAGATCTGCGCGGAGCTGGGGGCGGGATACACCATCACGGAGCTCATCTCCTCCAAGGCCCTGTGCTACCACGACAAAAAGACGCTGTCCCTCCTCCAGCAGTTCCCGGGGGAGCACCCGGCGGCGGTGCAGATCTTCGGCAGCGACCCGAGCTGCATGGCGGAGGCGGCCCAGATCGCCCTGGAGCACTCCGGGGCGGACGTGGTGGACCTGAACATGGGCTGCCCCATGGGGAAGATCGTCAACAACGGCGACGGCGCGGCGCTGATGAAGGACCCGGAGAAGGCCGGCCGCATCATGGAGGCGGTGGTGAAGGCCGTCTCCGTGCCGGTGACCGCCAAGTTCCGCCGGGGCTGGGACATGGGCAGCTGCAACTGCGTGGAGTTCGCCAGGATTCTGGAGCAGGCTGGGGCCTCCGCCGTGGCGGTCCACGGCCGGACCCGGGCCCAGGTGTACAGCGGCCAGGCGGACTGGAACTGCATCCGGCAGGTGAAGGAGGCCGTGTCCATCCCAGTCATCGCCAACGGCGACATCTGGAAGCCGGAGGACGCGGTCCGCATCCTCCAGCACACCAAGGCGGACATGGCCATGATCGGCCGGGGCTGCTTCGGCAACCCCTGGCTGTTCCAGCAGGCCAAGGCCGCCCTGGAGGGGAGGCCCATCCCGCCCCTGCCGCCGCTTTCGGAGCGGTGCGACACGGCGGTGCGGCAGTTCGAGCTGGCAGCCGCCGCCAAGGGGGAGCGGGTGGCCGTGCTGGAGGCCCGCCGCCACTACTGCTGGTACCTCAAGGGGGTGCCCCACTCCGGCTATTACAAGGAGCAGATCGTCCAGATGAACACCCTGGAGGACGTATACCGGGTGACGAAAGGGATCAAAAGGGATTTGACATGAGTGAGGAAAAGCGGGAACAGCAGCTGGTGTCCGCTGCCCGGCAGGGGGACATGGCGGCTTTTGAGTCCCTGGTCCATCTGTATGAAAAGCGGGTGTTCGCCCTGACGCTGCGGATGTGCGGCAACCGGGAGGACGCCGCCGAGGCGGCCCAGGAGGCCTTTCTGGCCGCCTGGCAGGGCCTGGCCTTTTTCCGGGGGGATTCCAGCTTTTCCACCTGGCTGTACCGGCTGGCCTCCAACGCCTGCGTGGACCTGCTGCGGCGGGAGAGCCGCCACCGCACCGCCGCCGGCCCCTCCCTGGACGATGAGGAGCTGAATCTGGAGGTGCCGGATGCGATGCCGTCCCCCCAGGACGAGGCGGAGCGGCGGGAGCTGCGGGAGGAGATCGAACGGGGCCTGGCCGCCCTGTCGCCGGAGCACCGGGAGGTGCTGGTGCTGCGGGAGCTCCACCAGCTGAGCTATGACGAGATCGCGGAGACGCTGGACCTGGACGTGGGCACGGTGAAATCCCGGATCAGTCGGGGGCGGAAGCAGCTGCGGAAATTTTTGCTGAAAAGCGGGAACTTTTCTCCGCCGTCTCCGTCTAAAGGGACAGAAAAGGAGGGCTGTCAATGAAATACTGCGAGGACTTTGCGGCCCTGCTGGACCCCTACATCGACGGAGAGCTCTCCCCGGAGGAGACCGCCCGGGTGCGGGAGCACCTGCGGAGCTGTGACGGCTGCCGGGCCTATGTCCAGGCGGCCCTGACCATGCGGGACGCCTTCCCGGAGGCGGAGGACACGGAGGTGCCGGAGGGCTTTGCCGAGGGCGTCATGGCCGCCATCCGGGCGGACGCCGCGCCCCGGAAGCGCCGGCGTCCCCGGTGGCAGAAGACGCTGCTGCCGCTGGCGGCCTGCTGCGCCGTGGTGATCCTGGCGGTCTCCGGCCTGCCCAGGAGCACGGATACTGCGGTGCGGGATACGGCGGAGCCCAGAGTGGCGGCGGAGGAGGCCGGAGAGCCCGCCGAAGCGGAGATGTCCGGCGAGGAGGACGCCTCCATCGCCGATGCTCAGGCGGAGGAGACGCCGCCGGTGGCGGCCGCCACAGAGGGGGAGACCGCCTCCGCAGCCCCCGCGCCGGAGACGGATCCGGTGCCTGCCAGCTCTGAGCCCGCATACGATCCTGCCGCCAAGAGCGCCTCCGCGCCGGAGACGGAGAACGGGGAAGCGGCCGCCGGCGCCGGACCGATGCCCTTTGCGCTGTCCGCCGGGCCTGCGCTGACGCTGACGGCGGAGGAGGCCGGGACCCTTCTGGACGGCTGCACTCCCACCGCGCAGGAGGATGGGACCCTGGCCTATGAGCTGACCGCCTCGGAATACACCGCGCTGCTGGAGCAGCTGGAACAGCAGGGAATGACCGTGGCCGGCGCCGCCACCGCCCAGGAGGCGGAGACGGCGGGCACCGTATGGGTCTATGTGATCCCCGAATGAGAAGAGGGGGACTGCAAAAAAATGCAGTCCCCCTCTTCCTTTTTTGAAAAAGGTGTGATACAATACCTCCTTGACAGGTGCCATCTCCCTGTCCAAGCGCCCTGCGGGGCGTTCGTTCGGCAGTCCTGGACAGACCGCCGTTCTCTAAACAAAAAAATGGAGGTTGCCCGTACCTGACACGGGCGTTTTGCTGCGGCTTCGTATCAAAGGCCTCCGACATCATGCAAGGAGGTCTTTTTCTTATGTCCAAGTCCAAATTCACCACCCGGCAGATGGCCACTGCCGGGATCATTGCCGCCATCTACGCAGTGCTGACACTGGCGCTTCCCATCCCCCAGTACCAGGGCATCCAGTTCCGGGTGGCGGAGGCCATGACGGTGCTGCCCTTCCTGTTCCCGGAGGCCATCCCCGGCCTGGCGGTGGGGTGCTTCCTGGCCAATCTCCTGGGCTCCCCCATGCCGGTGGACTGGATCGTGGGCACGGCGGCTACGCTGATCGCCGCCATCTGGACGTCCAAGCTCCGCCACCGGGCCCTGGCGCCCCTGCCCCCGGTGATCTGCAACATGGTGCTGGTAGGGGCGGAGATCGCCTGGTTCTTCCCCACGGAGGGAATGGGCTTCTGGGCGGCCTTCGGCTTCAACGCCCTGACGGTGGGCATCGGCGAGGCGGCGGCCTGCTTCATCCTGGGCTCCCTGCTGCTGCGGGTCCTGCCCCGGATCCCGGCCCTGAAGGGCCGGATGTCCCCCTCCCGGGTCTGATCGGCAGACAAAAGAGGT
>DWYU01000070.1 GCA_019118505.1 Candidatus Oscillibacter excrementavium | reverse complement strand
CGCCAGAACCTGCTGGGCAAGCGCGTGGACTACTCCGGCCGTTCCGTTATCGTGGTCGGCCCCGAGCTGAAGATCTACCAGTGCGGCGTGCCCAAGGAGATGGCTGTGGAGCTGTTCCGCCCCTTCATCATGAAGAAGCTGGTGGAGGACGGCACCGCCAACAACATCAAGTCCGCCAAGAAGATGGTGGACAAGGGCGTCACCGAGGTGTGGGATGCCCTGGACGTCATCATCAAGGACCACCCTGTCATGCTGAACCGCGCGCCGACGCTGCACCGCCTGGGCATCCAGGCCTTCGAGCCGGTGCTGGTGGACGGCCGGGCCCTGAAGCTGCACCCCCTGAACTGCACCGCCTTCAACGCGGACTTCGACGGCGACCAGATGGCCATTCACGTGCCCCTGTCCGCCGAGGCCCAGGCGGAGGCCCGGATCCTGATGCTCTCCGCCAACAACCTGCTCCGTCCCCAGGACGGCGGCCCCGTCACCGTGCCCACCCAGGACATGGTGCTGGGCTCCTACTACCTGACCATGGACCGCATGGGCAAGGCGGAGAAGGGCGCCGAGACCATCTGGTGCGAGGATGCCGGCGACACGAACCTCACCGCCCAGTCCATCGTGGACGCGGACGAGTTCGTGGCCGCCAACGAGGCTTTGGAGAAGGGCCAGAAGAAGGCCACCTACAAGCCCCTCCACTACTACGCCAGCGAGGAAGAGGCCCTGATGGCCTACAATGACCGCGTCATCGGGCCCCACTGCCCCATCGGCGTGCGCCGAACCCTGACGGTGGACGGCGTCAGCCACACCGCCGTGGTGGAGGCGACCCCCGGCCGCATCATCTTCAACCAGAATATCCCCCAGGACCTGGGCTTTGTGGACCGGACCGATCCCGCCCACGTCTGCGACTATGAGGTCACCTTCACCTGCGGCAAGAAGCAGCTGGGCCAGATCGTGGACCGCACCATCAACAAGCACGGCTTCACCATTGCCGCCGAGGTGCTGGACGCCATCAAGGCCACCGGCTACAAGCACTCCACCCTGGCGGCCATCACGGTCTCCATCGCGGACATGACCGTGCCCCCCAAGAAGTACGAGCTGGTGGCGGCCTCCGAGCAGAAGGTGCTGGACATCGAGAACCAGTACAAGATGGGCTTCATGACCGAGCACGAGCGCTACAAGCAGGTGGTGCAGGTGTGGGAAAAGACCACCAACGACGTCTCCGACGCCCTGCAGAAGAACCTGGACCGATACAACCCCATCTTCATGATGGCGGACTCCGGCGCCCGCGGCTCCATGAAGCAGATCCGCCAGCTGGCCGGTATGCGCGGCCTGATCGCCAACACCGCCGGCCGCACCATCGAGATCCCCATCAAGGCCAACTACCGGGAGGGCCTGACCGCTCTGGAGTACTTCATCTCCTCCAGAGGCGCCCGGAAGGGCCTGGCCGACACGGCTCTGCGTACCGCGGACTCCGGTTACCTGACCCGCCGCATGGTGGATGTCTCTCAGGATGTCATCATCCGGGAGGAGGACTGCCATGTGACCCACGGCATCAAGGTCTCCGAGATCAGCGAGAACGGCCAGGTCATCGAGAAGTTCTCTGACCGGATCCGGGGCCGCTTCCTGGTGGGCGACGTGGTGGACGCCGACACCGGCGAGGTGCTGCTGCCCAACACCAAGATGATGGACGAGAGCGACGCCAAGCTGCTGGAGACCCACAAGTGGGTCCAGGCCAACTATCGGGAGGAGGACCGCTGCGCCTTCGATCCGGCGGTGGACGAGAATCCCACCGTCATGATCCGCACCGTCCTCACCTGCAAGGCCCACAGCGGCGTGTGCGCCAAGTGCTACGGCATGAACCTGGCCACCCAGCAGCCCGTGGGCCCCGGCGAGGCGGTCGGCATCATCGCCGCCCAGTCCATCGGCGAGCCCGGCACCCAGCTGACCATGCGTACCTTCCACACCGGCGGCCTGGCCGGCGGCGACATCACCCAGGGCCTTCCCCGTGTCGAGGAGCTGTTCGAGGCCCGCAAGCCCAAGCGGATGGCCACGCTGGCCGAGATCGGCGGCACCGTGAAGTTTGAGGAGACCACCAAGGGCAGCCTGGTGAACATCGTGGTCACCGCCCCCGACGGGGACACCCGCACCTACGCGGTGCCCCACACCGGCCTGCTGGTGAAGGACGGCGACGTGATCGAGGCCGGCCACCAGCTGACCTACGGCGCCCTGAACCCCCACGAGGTGCTGCGTATCCGCGGCGCCGACGCCGTGTACAACTACCTGATCCAGGAGGTCCTGCGGGTGTACCGCCAGCAGGGCGTGGACATCAACGACAAGCACATCGAGATCATCGTCCGCCAGATGATGCGGAAAGTCCGCCTGGAGGACGCCGGCGACACCAAGCTGCTGGACGGTTCCATGGTGGACGTCCTGGAGCTGGACGACGCCAACGAGGAGATCGACCGCCGCAACGCCGCCGGTGAGCGGCAGGAGAACGGCGAGCCTCTGCGCCACGCCGTGGGCACCCAGCTGCTGATGGGCATCACCAAGGCCTCCCTGGCCACGGATTCCTTCCTGTCCGCCGCCTCTTTCCAGGAGACCACCAAGGTCCTGACGGAGGCCGCCATCAAGGGCAAGGCAGACCATCTGCTGGGCCTGAAGGAGAACGTCATCATCGGCAAGCTGATCCCTGCCGGCACGGGTCTGACGGCTTACCACCACTTTGCCGAGGAGCTGGTCCCCGGTCCCGCGCCTGCCCCCCAGGAGCAGCCGGAGGAGCCCGCTCCCGCGGAAGCGTGATTTCCGGCATCTGCCGAAAAAGAGAGCCGGACCGTTTGAACGGTCCGGCTCTCTTTCTGCGTGCCCGGGCTGTGCGCTCAGGGCAGGGGGACTATAAAGGACTGGGCGCCGTGGGACGCGTCTGTGACAGTCCCCTCCGGGAAGAGAATGACCAGATTCCCATCCGCGTTCACCTGGAACTCCGTGGTCTCGTCGATGGCCGCGTAATCCGTCAGCGGGGCGCCCTCCGCAATGGGGAAGTAGACCACCTCCGGGTCCTTGTCCATCCGGTTGCCCATCTGCATGGTGATGGTATCGGTCAAATAGGTCTGGTAGTCCGCTCCGCAGAGTTCCGCCAGGGTCTCCGGCGCATCCCCGGCAGGCTCCTCCGCCTGCGGGGGCTGCTGGACATCGGCCCCGCCCTCCGGCTGGGATGGCTCCGCGCCGCAGGCGGAGAGCAGCAGGAGCAGCGCGGCCAGCAGGGGGAGGGCCGTCCGGGATGTTCTGAACCGTTTCATGGGAGTGCCTCCTTCCGTTCTCTTGACTCTACCTGAAAGACGGGGAAAACCCGCGAAAAGTTTGCAAACCTGGAAAATTTTTACCCAAAAACGTCTTGACGGATATGTTTCCTCATGGTATAATCCAAAAATGCGCGGATATTGAAGATCTGCGGATTTTGCCATGCATTTCAGGAGGAAATTCCCGTGATCACGGAGCTTGCTTCCCAGGAGAAGGTCATCGGCGTGAAGCAGTCCCGCAAGGCGATCCGGGAGGGACGGGCCAAACGGGTCTATCTGGCCTGTGATGCCGATCCCGCCATCACCGAGCCGGTGGCCGCCAGCTGTGCGGAGGCCGGTATCCCCGTGGAGACGGACTACACCCTGGCCCAGCTGGGGCAGGCGTGCCGGATCAGCGTGGGCGCGTCTGTGGTGGCTGTCCTCTCCGCTTGAAAAATGGTTTTTTTCGGAATAGCTTTCCGGCGTTCCGTAAAAAATAGAGGTTGCCGTGACTGCACGGCACCGAAATTATGAAAGAAAGGAGAAATACACCGAATGCCTACTTTTAACCAGCTGGTCCGTAAAGGAAGAGAACAGGCTTCCTACAAGTCCACTTCTCCCGCCCTGCAGTTTGGACTGAACACCCTGAAGAACAAGTCCACCGACCTGCCTTCTCCCCAGAAGAGAGGCGTGTGCACCGCCGTGAGAACCGCGACCCCCAAGAAGCCCAACTCCGCTCTGCGTAAGATCGCCCGTGTGCGTCTGACCAACGGCTATGAGGTCACCGCCTATATCCCCGGCGTGGGTCACTCCCTGCAGGAGCACTCCGTCGTGATGATCCGCGGCGGCCGTGTGAAGGATCTCCCCGGTGTCCGTTACCACATCATCCGCGGTACGCTGGATACCCAGGGCGTCTCCGGCCGGATGCAGGGCCGTTCCAAGTACGGTGCCAAGCGGCCCAAGCAGAAGTAAGTCTGCAATCTGAAAGCTTTGCCGAATAGGTTTATATAGATGGCGGCCCCGGCCGCCGGGACAACCTCTTTGGCAGGCATTCACGGAAGGCTGAAATACGCCTTTTGAGTACCTATGAGATCATAGAATTATTATGAAGGAGGGAAGCATAGTGCCCAGAAGAGGTAATGTTCCCAAGAGAGAGATCCTGCCGGATCCCGTTTACGGCTCCGTCCTGGTCACCCGGCTGATCAACAGCGTCATGCTGGATGGCAAGAAGGGCGTGGCCCAGAAGGTGGTCTACGGTGCCTTCGATCAGGTGAAGGAAAAGACCGAGAAAGACCCCATTGAAGTGTTCAACCAGGCTATGGAGAACATCATGCCCAGCCTGGAAGTCAAGGCCCGCCGTGTGGGCGGCGCAACCTACCAGGTCCCCATGGAGGTCCGTCCCGCCCGCCGCACGACCCTGGGTCTGCGCTGGCTGACTGCCTATGCCCGCGCCCGCAGTGAGCGCACCATGGCCGAGCGTCTGGCCGGTGAGCTCATGGACGCCGCCAACAACACTGGCAGCGCCGTGAAGAAGCGCGAGGAAGTTCACAAGGCGGCCGAGGCCAACAAGGCATTCGCCCATTTCCGCTGGTAAGTTAGGAGAGACAGTATGCCGAGAAAAACACCGCTTGAAAATACCCGTAATATCGGCATTATGGCTCACATCGATGCAGGCAAGACCACGACGACTGAGCGTATCTTGTTCTACACCGGCGTGAACTATAAGATCGGTGAGACCCATGACGGTACCGCCACCATGGACTGGATGGCCCAGGAGCAGGAGCGCGGTATCACCATCACGTCCGCCGCCACCACCTGCTACTGGAGCGGTTCCAAGAACCAGTTCAAGCCCACCCGGATCAACATCATCGACACTCCGGGCCACGTGGACTTCACCGTGGAGGTGGAGCGTTCCCTGCGTGTGCTGGACGGTTCTGTCACCGTGCTGTGCGCCAAGGGCGGCGTGGAGCCCCAGTCTGAGACGGTGTGGCGTCAGGCAGACGAGTACCACGTGCCCCGTATGATCTATGTCAACAAGATGGACATCATGGGCGCTGACTTCTACAACGTGCTCCGCATGATCGAGGAGCGCCTGAAGTGCAACGCTGTGCCCATCCAGCTCCCCATCGGCAGCGAGGATACCTTCAAGGGCATCATCGACCTGGTGGAGATGGACGCTGACATCTACTATGATGATCTGGGCAAGGATATGCGGGTGGAGCCCATCCCCGCCGATATGGTGGACCTGGCCAACGAGTATCGTGAGAAGCTGATGGACGCGGTCTCCATGTTCGACGAGGAGATCATGGAGATGTATTTGAACGGTGAGGAGGTTCCCACCGACCGGATCCGCGCCGTCATCCGCAAGGCCACCATCTCCAACGAGATGGTGCCGGTCACCTGCGGCACGTCCTACAAGAACAAGGGCGTGCAGAAGCTGCTGGACGCCATTGTGGATTACCTGCCCTCCCCGCTGGACATCCCGCCCATCAAGGGCACCAACCCCAAGACCGATGAGGAGGAAGAGCGCCGCGCTGACGACAACGCTCCCTTCTCCGCTCTGGCGTTCAAGATCATGACCGACCCCTATGTGGGCCGTCTGAGCTTCTTCCGCGTCTATTCCGGCCACCTGACCACCGGTTCTTCCGTGCTGAACAGCACCAAGAACGTCAAGGAGCGCATCGGTCGGATCCTGCAGATGCACGCCAACCACCGGGAGGATATCGAGGAGGTCTACTCCGGCGATATCGAGGCCGCCGTTGGTCTGAAGAACACCACCACCGGCGACACCCTGTGCGATGAAAAGGCTCCCATCATTCTGGAGTCCATGGAGTTCCCCGAGCCCGTGATCCGCGTGGCCATCGAGCCCAAGACCAAGGCTGGTCAGGAGAAGATGACCATGGCGCTGCTGAAGCTGGCCGAGGAGGACCCCACCTTCAAGACCTGGACGGACGAGGAGACCGGGCAGACCATCATCGCCGGCATGGGCGAGCTGCACCTGGAGATCATCGTGGACCGTCTGCTCCGCGAGTTCAAGGTGGAGGCCAACGTGGGCGCACCTCAGGTGGCCTACAAGGAGACCATCAAGAAGGCCGTGGATCAGGAGACCAAGTATGCCCGCCAGTCCGGCGGCAAGGGCCAGTACGGCCACGTCAAGATCCATGTGGAGCCCAACGAGTCCGGCAAGGGCTACGAGTTCGTCAACGCCATCGTGGGCGGCGCCATCCCCAAGGAGTATATCCCGGCTGTCGACGCCGGTATCCAGGGCGCCATGAACGCCGGTGTTGTGGCCGGCTTCCCCGTGGTGGACGTGAAGGTCACCCTGTACGACGGCTCCTATCACGAGGTGGACTCCTCTGAAATGGCGTTCAAGATCGCCGGCTCCATGGCCTTCAAGGAGGCCTGCCGCAAGGCCGATCCCACGCTGCTGGAGCCCATCATGAAGGTCAGCGTCATCGTGCCCGACGAGTATATGGGCGACGTCATCGGCGACCTGAACAGCCGCCGCGGCCAGATCATCCAGCTGGAGGCCCGTCCCGGTGCCCAGCAGATCGACGCCCATGTGCCTCTGGCCGAGATGTTCGGCTACGCCACCGACCTGCGGTCCCGCACCCAGGGCCGCGGCCAGTACACCATGGAGCCCAGCCACTACGTGGAGATCCCGAAGAATATCCGGGATAAGATCGTGGAGACCCGCAATAAGCCCCAGGCGTAAGGAAAAAGGGATTGATTTTCCCTCCATTATACGGTAAAATAAGCAATGCTGAGAAGATTCGCATTGCACCCATCAGATTTTGAAAATTGACAGGAGGATTTTCAAATGGCTAAGCAGAAATTTGAAAGAACCAAGCCCCATGTTAACATCGGCACCATCGGTCACGTCGACCATGGCAAGACCACTCTGACCGCTGCCATCACCAAGTGGCTGTCTCTGCAGGGCAAGGCTCAGTTCGAGGCTTATGACGCCATCGATAAGGCTCCCGAGGAGAAGGAGCGCGGCATCACCATCAACACCGCTCACGTTGAGTATCAGACCGAGAAGCGTCACTACGCTCACGTTGACTGCCCGGGCCATGCTGACTACGTTAAGAACATGATCACCGGTGCTGCTCAGATGGACGG
>DWYU01000069.1 GCA_019118505.1 Candidatus Oscillibacter excrementavium | reverse complement strand
GCCATCCTGGACTACTATGACGAGCACAAGCCCGACGGCGAGATCATGCGCTTCAAGGAGCTGGTGGCCAAGATCCTGGGCTGCGAGGCCAAGAACGCCATCCCCGAGCTGAACGCCCTGCTGCAGCGGATTCTGCCCCTGCGGCCCCTGCGGGACTGCGGCTTCACCGAGGCGGACTTCAAGGCCTTCCCCCTGTCTGTGGAGGCCAACCAGCAGCGCCTGATGACCAACGCCTACTATCCCTTTGACCTGGAGAGCGAAGAGGCCATCTATCGCAAGTGCTACTAAAATTTTTCCAGACAACGCAAGGGGGAGACGGTATGCGCCGTCTCCCCCTTTTTTGTGTTTTTCCGCCTTGAATTTTGCTTTTGTCCCCAGCTCGTCCGTCGTTTTTGTATATTCTATATAAATTTGTTTTTATTCTTTTCCGCTAATCCGGCAAATATTTTCTAACTTTCGGATTGACTTTTTTACAGAGAGTCGGTAGAATGTGAGTCAACATCAAGCAGTTGTCTGCTGCGAAAGGAGTCGTACAGAATGGCCGGTTGTATGATGATGACCCAGAATATGACCATGACTTATGCGTCTGCCAACGGTACGACGTCTGCTTCTCGCGCGCATTCCGCCGCGATGTCCTGCACTTCCAAGAACCATATCGCCCTCATTCTGGACGCCATTCTGCTGGCGTCCATTATTATTTGCGCGCTGGTATCCATTACCATTTTGGTAAGCGTATTTGTAGCGGGCATTTCCATTCTGGTACTGGTCCTGTTGGTATTGGAATATTGCGATTCGCCAAGATTGCGATGAGGTGCATCACTGTGTGATACAGTAAAGCGGCTCCGCATCTGGCGGGGCCGCTTTTTTGTATAATTCTATCCAGGAAAAGGAGATTCCAAGATGAAAAAGAAGTTACTGGCACTGGCCCTGGCTTTGACCATGGCACTGAGTCTGGCCGCCTGCGGCGGCGGCGACAGCGGCAGCAATGCCGACAGCACCGGCGAAACCGGCACGGAGGAGAACTCCGGCGCTTCCGGCACCGCCTTCAAGGTGGGCGTCATCGGCCCCATGACCGGCGGCGCCGCCATCTACGGCACCTGCGTGGCCAACTCCGCCCAGATCGCCGTGGATGAGATCAACGCCCTGGGCGGCGACATCCAGTTTGATCTGATGGTCGAGGATGACGTCAACGACGCCGAGACCTCCCTCAACGCCTACAACGCCCTGATGGACGATGGGATGCAGATCCTGGTGGGTACCGTCACCACCACGCCGGCCCTGAACGTGGTGCCCCAGGCCTATGAGGACCGGGTGTTCACCATCACCCCCTCTGCCTCTGGTGACGATGTCATTTCCATCGACAACAATGACAACGTGTTCCAGATCTGCTTCACCGACTCCAACCAGGGCTCCCGCTCCGCGCAGTATATCAATGAGCACTTCCCCGATGCCAAAATCGCCATCATCTACAAGAACGACGATCAGTATTCCATCGGCATCCGGGACAACTTCAAGTCCGAGGCTGACGCCCGCGGCATGAGCATCGTCTATGAGGGCACTTTCACCGAGGCCAGTCAGACTGACTTCAACGTGCAGCTGGCCGCCGCCCAGTCCGCCGGCGCTGACCTGCTGTTCCTGCCCATCTACTACACCCCCGCCTCTGTCATTCTGACCCAGGCCAACGCCATGGGCTATGCCCCCACCTTCTTCGGCGTGGACGGCATGGACGGCATCCTGACCGCAAAGAACTTTGATCCCTCTCTGGCAGAGGGCGTGTACCTGCTGACCCCCTTCTCCGCTGACGCGCAGGACGAGATGACCCAGAACTTCGTCTCCAAGTATCAGGAGGCCTACGGTGAGATCCCCAACCAGTTCGGTGCCGACGCCTATGACGCCATCTACACCCTGTATCAGGCCATCCAGGCCGCCGGTGTCACCGCTGACATGAGCAACGAGGAGATCTGCGACGCCCTGATCGAGGTCATGCCCACGCTGGCGGTCACCGGCCTGACCAGCGCCGGCTCCGAGATGACCTGGGACGCCAGCGGTGCTGTCAGCAAGGACCCCACCGCCGTCATCATCGAGAATGGCACCTACGTCACTCCCTGACAAATCTGAACACACACTCCGCTGAATAGAGGACAGGGACCGGCTGCCGGACTTCCGGCAGCCCTCCCTGGGCTTCTATGGTGGAAACCGACGCGGGGAAATCGTCACCGCTCCGGTTTCTGCCATAGAAGGGGAAAGAGAGGAAAATAAGTATGGAATTTCTATCCTACCTGATCACCGGCATCAGTCTGGGAAGCATCTACGCCATCATCGCTCTGGGCTACACCATGGTGTACGGCATTGCCAAGATGCTGAACTTCGCCCACGGCGATGTCATCATGGTGGGCGCCTATGTATCCTTCTACGTGACCATGTTTGCCGGCAACAGCCTGCTGGGAGATGCCCCCTCCGCCCTGGCCACCGGCGCTGTGGCGCTGGTCTCCGTGCTGCTGGCCATGGCGGTCTGCACAGTGCTGGGCGTGGTCATCGAAGGGCTGGCCTACCGCCCCCTGCGCCAGGCCGGGTCTCTGGCGGTGCTGATCACCGCCATCGGCGTCAGCTACTTTCTGCAAAATGCCGCCCAGCTGCTCTTCGGCGCCAATCCTGTGAACTTCACCCCCGTGGTCAGCGGCCAGCTGACGCTGTTCGGCGGCCAGCTGCGGATCTCCTATGTGGCGCTGCTGACCATCGTGGCCTGCGTGGTCATCATGCTGGGCCTCACCACTTTCACCGGAAAGAGCAAGATGGGCAAGGCCATGCGGGCCTGCTCCGAGGACCGGGGCGCCGCCCAGCTGATGGGCATCAACGTCAACGCCACTATCTCCATGACCTTTGCCATCGGTTCCGCCCTGGCGGCCATCGCCGGGGTTCTGCTGTGCTCCTACTCCCCGGTGCTGCAGCCCACCACCGGCTCCATGCCCGGCATCAAGGCCTTTACCGCCGCGGTATTCGGCGGCATCGGCTCCATCCCCGGGGCCTTCCTGGGAGGACTGCTGCTGGGCGTCA
Organism: Candidatus Oscillibacter excrementavium; assembly: GCA_019118505.1. Lineage (GTDB taxonomy): Bacteria > Bacillota > Clostridia > Oscillospirales > Oscillospiraceae > Oscillibacter > Oscillibacter excrementavium. The sequence goes on along the minus strand of DWYU01000069.1, from coordinate 5,181 downwards.
TCGAGGCCATGGCCCAGGCCTACATCTCCACCCAGCTGTCCAACTCCATCCTCTTCGCTGTGCTGATCGTGGTGCTGCTGGTGAAGCCCTCCGGCCTCCTGGGCAAATACGTGCCCGAGAAAGTGTGAGGTGGCAGTATGAAGAGCTATTTCAAGAACATGAAAACCATTACCAAGGTGGATTACGCCACGTATCTGGGCGTGATCCTGGCCTTCATCGTGGTGTCCGTCTGCCAGTCCCAGGGGCTGGTGAACCGCTCTGTCAGCGGTATGCTGGTGCCCATCTGCGCCTATGTGTGCATGTCCATCTCCCTGAACCTGACCGTCGGCATCCTGGGGGAGCTGTCCCTGGGCCACGCCGGCTTTATGAGCGTGGGAGCTTTCTCCGGCATCATCGCCGCCATGGGCCTCCAGTCCGCCATCCCCAATGACCTGGTGCGGATGGTCCTCGCCCTGGTGGTGGGCGCCTTCTTTGCCGCCATCGTGGGCTTCATCGTGGGCATCCCGGTGCTGCGGCTCCGGGGCGACTACCTGGCCATCGTCACCCTGGCCTTCGGCGAGATCATCAAGGACCTGATCAACTGCCTGCTGGTGGGCTGGGACGAGAACGGCCTGCACATCGCCCTGAACGTGGACGGCACCAAGAGCATGTCCTCCCTGGGCCTCAGCGAGAACGGCATCGAGATCATCAAGGGCGCCCAGGGCGCCACCGGAAACGCCCGCATCGCCACCTTCACCATGGGCTTTGTGCTGATCATGATTACCCTGATCGTGGTGCTGAACCTGATCCGCAGCCGGACCGGCCGGGCCGTCATGGCCATCCGGGACAATCGGATCGCCGCGGAGAGCGTGGGCATCAACGTCACCAAGTACAAGCTGATCGCCTTCGTCACCTCCGCCGCTCTGGCGGGCGCCGCCGGCGCCCTGTTCGGCCTGAACTACTCCAACGTCACCGCCGTACAGTTCGACTTCAACACCTCCATTCTGGTGCTGGTGTACGTGGTGCTGGGAGGCCTTGGCAACATCTGGGGCTCCATCATCGCCACGGTGGTGCTGTACGTGCTGCCAGAGGCCCTGCGGCAGTTCTCCGACTACCGGATGCTGGTGTACGCCATCGTGCTGATCCTGGTGATGCTGGCCACCAACAATCCGCAGGTGCGGACGCTGCTTGGCCGGATCATTCCCAGAAGAAAGGGGGCTGCCATCGATGAGTAAGAAATTTGAAAAGGGCAAGATGGTACCGGTTCCCAGCCACTCCATCATCCCGGAGCGGGACATTGACAAGTCCCCCATCCTGGAGTGCAGCCATCTAGGGATCGACTTTGGCGGCCTGCGGGCGGTGAACGACTTCAACCTCACCATCGGCCGGACGGAGATTGCCGGTCTCATCGGCCCCAACGGCGCCGGCAAGACCACCATCTTCAACCTGCTGACCAAGGTGTACCAGCCCACCCGGGGCACCATCCTGCTGGACGGCCGGGACACCTCCGGCAAGACCACGGCCCAGATCAACCGGATGGGCATTGCCCGGACCTTCCAGAACATCCGCCTGTTCAACAACATGTCCGTGGAGGACAACGTGAAGGTGGGCCTCCACAATCAGGAGCACTACTCCGCCCTCACCGGCGTGCTGCGGCTGCCCTGGTATTGGAGCCGGGAAAAGGCCGCCCACGAGCGGGCCATGGAGCTCCTCTCCCTCTTCAATATGGAGGATCTGGCGGATCACCCGGCTGGCTCCCTGCCCTACGGCGCCCAGCGGCGGCTGGAGATCGTCCGGGCCCTGGCCACCAACCCCTCCCTCCTGCTGCTGGATGAGCCCGCCGCCGGCATGAACCCCTCGGAGACGGCGGAGCTGATGGAGAACATCGTCAAGATCCGGGACACCTTCCAGATCGCCGTCATGCTGATCGAGCACGACATGAAGCTGGTCATGAGCATCTGCGAGGGCATCTGCGTCCTGAACTTCGGCCAGGTCATCGCCAAGGGCACGGCGGAGGAAATCCAGTCCAACCCCGCCGTCATTGAGGCGTATCTCGGCAAGCAGAAGGAGGCGTGACCATGGAACCGATTCTGAAAGTCAATGACATCAACGTCTATTACGGCGCCATCCACGCCATCAAGGGCATCTCCTTTGAGGTGAATCCCGGGGAGATCGTCACCCTGATCGGCGCCAACGGCGCCGGCAAGTCCACCACCCTCCAGACCGTCTCCGGCCTGCTGCACTCCCGCACCGGGTCCATCGAGTTCCTGGGGGAGAACCTTTCCGGCGTCCCCGCCCACAAGATCGTGGCCAGGGGCCTGGCCCAGGTGCCGGAGGGACGGCGGGTCTTTCTCCAGATGACCGTGGAGGAAAACCTGGAGATGGGCGCCTACACCCGGTCCGGCGGCGGCATCGACGCGGACATGGAAAAGGTCTACAACTACTTTCCCCGTCTGATGGAGCGGCGGCGGCAGATTGCCGGCACCCTGTCCGGCGGCGAACAGCAGATGCTGGCCATGGGCCGTGCCCTGATGAGCCGCCCCAAGCTGCTGATGCTGGATGAGCCCTCCATGGGCCTGGCTCCCATTCTGGTGGAGCAGATCTTCGAGATCATCCGGACGCTCCACAAGGCGGGCACCACCATCCTGCTGGTGGAGCAGAACGCCCAGGCGGCCCTGAGCGTGGCCGACCGGGGCTATGTGCTGGAGACCGGCAAGATCGTCACCTCCGGCACCGGCGCGGAGCTGCTGGCCAGCCCGGAGATCAAGCGGGCCTATCTGGGCGGCTGAGAGTGGAGTACCACTATTCAGCAAAATCTTCCGAGCGCGAAAAAAAGTGCTCACCCTTTTGAATAGGGTGAGCACTTACATTTTTTACAGTACTCTGTAATCATTATTTTCCCAGCAAGTCTTGAATATGAAAGGTGGCATTGCAACAAGTGCAGGTAACGGTATTGGTTCCATTAAATCCCACACCAGGAAGCCACCGCCCCACGGGCTTTATAACCGCGCCGCAGTCCGGACATTGATATCGGTGCTTCTTATAGGAGCGGTTGCCCCCAACAATACTTACAACAAAACTGGTTACACCAAGGATAATTAGTATTTTCCCGATGACATTGCCAGTATTGTTTACCCAAAAAACGCCAAGCACCAGCAGGCCGACAGCCAAAAGCGCAAACAGATCCCATACTTTTTGCTCTTTCATATTGCCCCTCCAATCTCATATCTGCCGGACGCATCTCTCCTTTATTTTTATTATACATTTCAGGTCTCCAAAGCACAAGTCTGCTTTTCACGTTTCTGTTTAGTTGCACTGTGCTGACAGATTCCTCCCCGGCCGCCTTGACATAGATCCCAAACACACACTTTCTTTTTCTTTGCAATCCATCGGAAACGTGGTATACTGCTGTCATGACAGAAAGGGGGATGCTCCATGCGGGCAGAGGAACGGCGGCAGGCCATTCGAGAACTTTTGCAGCAGGCAGCGCAGCCTGTCAGCGCCGGGGCGCTGGCGGCCCGGTTCTCCGTCAGCCGGCAGATCATCGTGGGGGACATCGCCCTGCTGCGGGCGGCGGGGGCGGACATCTCCGCCACGCCCCGGGGCTATGTGATCCTGCGGGAGACGGCGGGCCTGGTGCGGCAGGTGGCGGTCCAGCACGACGCCGCCGGCATGGAGGCGGAGCTGAACGCCATGGTGGACCAGGGCTGCACGGTGCTGGACGTGATCGTGGAGCACCCCATTTACGGTCAGCTGACAGGCCCTCTCCAGCTTGCCAGCCGGTATGACGTGGGGCAGTTTCTCTCCCGCTGCGCCCAGTCTGATGCCCGTCCCCTGTCGGAGCTGACCGAGGGCATCCATCTCCACACCCTGCGCTGCCCGGACGAGGCTGCCTTTGAGCGGGTGCGGCGGGAACTGCGGCGGCTGGGGATCCTGCTGGAAGGCTGAGTCCCCGCCGCTGGAAAAAGCTGTTGACAACGGGTCTGTTTGCGTGTATGATACGGTTTACAGGTGTCAAGACACCTGTAAACCGTATTTTCATTCTACAGAAAAAGCAGGTGTCTCCCATGGAACAGATCAAACATTTTCTCCAGCGCAAAAACATCGTCATCTCCGCCAAGCGGTACGGCATAGACGCCCTGGGCGCCATGGCCCAGGGGCTCTTCTGCTCCCTGCTGATCGGAACGATCCTCAACACCATCGGCACCCAGTTTCACATGGGCTTCCTCACGGCCCAGCTCATCACCATCAACGGCGTGGGGTACACCATCGGCGGGCTGGCGTCCTTTATGAGCGGATCCGCCATGGCGGTGGCCATCGGCTACGCCCTTCAGGCGCCGCCTCTGGTGCTGTTCTCCCTGACGACGGTGGGCTACGCCTGCAACGCCCTTGGCGGCGCCGGCGGGCCCCTGGCGGTGCTGTTCGTGGCCATCATTGCCGCCGAGGTGGGAAAGGCCGTCAGCAAGGAGACCAAGGTGGACATCCTGGTGACGCCCATCGTCACCATCCTCATCGGTGTGGGGGCCGCCTGGGTCATCGCGCCCCCCATCGGCGGGGCGGCCAGCGCCTTCGGCCAGCTGATCATGCGGACCACGGAACTGCAGCCCTTCTGGATGGGGATGCTGGTATCCGTGCTGGTGGGTATCGCCCTGACGCTGCCCATCTCCTCCGCCGCCATCTGCTCCGTGCTGGGACTGACCGGGCTGGCAGGGGGCGCCGCTGTGGCGGGGTGCTGCGCTAACATGGTGGGCTTCGCGGTGCTCTCCTTCCGGGAGAACCGCTGGGGCGGCCTGGTGAGCCAGGGCATCGGCACCTCCATGCTGCAGATGCCCAACATCGTGAAGAACCCCCGCATCTGGCTGCCGGCCATCCTCACCTCCGCTGTCACCGGGCCCCTGGCCACCTGCTTCTTCAAGCTGGAGATGAACGGAGACCCCATCAACTCCGGCATGGGCACCTGCGGCCTGTGCGGCCAGCTGGGCATCTGGACCGGATGGGTCAACCCAAGCGACGTGGCCCTGGCCAACGGGGCCGCCGCCATCGTCCCCACCGCCTTTGACTGGGCGGGTCTGATCCTCATCTCCTTCGTCCTCCCCGCCGTCCTCACCTGGGCCTTCGGCCTGTTCTTCCGGAAGATCGGCTGGATCAAGGAGGGGGACCTGACCCTGCCCCAGTGAGACAATGTGTTGGGCACCAGGCAAA
>DWYU01000068.1 GCA_019118505.1 Candidatus Oscillibacter excrementavium | reverse complement strand
CTGCTCCAACATGGAGCAGCGGCCTTTTTGCGGGCGCTGCTTTTATGCCAGCACCCGGAGGAAGTTGTCCCGGGCGATCAGCTTCCGCTCCTGCCGGCTCATGCCCAGCTGTTCCAGCCAGTAGAAGAGGTTCTGGATGTAGGCGGCGCTCTCCAGACCCTCCGCCCCCTCGTTGCCGGGGCCCATGAACTCGCAGAAGTCAAACCCGCAGCCCACGTGCTCCACCCCCATGACCTCCGCCATGTGGGCGGCGTGGAGGGCCAGGGTCCTGGCAGTCTGAAGCCGGGGCTCCTTATGGACAAAGCCGTGGAACACATTGAGGCCCACCACGCCGCCGGTATCCCGGATGGCCCGCAGCTGGTCGTCTGTCAGGTTCCGGGGCACATCGCACAGGGCGCGGCAGTTGGAGTGGGAGGCGATCACCGGCCCCCGGGCCAGATCCAGGACCTCCCAGAAGCCGCCGTCGTTCAGGTGGGAGACGTCCACCACCATGCCCAGCTCCTCCATCCGGCGGACAGCCCGGCGGCCCGCCTCTGTCAGTCCCGCCCGGGGATCTCCGCCGGCACCGGCGGCCAGGTCGTTGGTCTCGTTCCAGGTGAGCATCCCCAGCCGGGCCCCCTGGCTGTGGTACCAGTCGATGCCCCGGGGATCCCCACCGATGGCCGCCATGCCCTCCACCGCCAGAAAGGCGTAGAGCTGCCCCGCTGCCCGGGCCGCCGCTGCCTCCTCCCCGGTGCGGACCAGCCGGACCTGGGGGCACTCCGCCAGCTCCGCCCGGGCACAGGAGAGCATCTGGTGGGTCCGGCCCAGATAGGCCTCCGGCTCCCCCCAGGGGGTGTCCTTCCAGAAGGTCTCCCGGGGGCTGCTGGCCCAGACCGCCAGCACCAGCCCCTCCACGCCGCCCCGGCGGAGCCGGTCCAGGTGATGGCGCTCCAGCACCTGATGCTCCCCCAGCAGCCGGCGGCGGGTCACGTCATATAACAGATCCGAATGCGCGTCGAATATCATATCTTCCCTCCGTTTCGCTCCGTTCCTTTCAGCTTATGCGGAAAGGCCGGTTTTTGCAAGCCCTTTCGGCCTCTGTGTCCGGAATTTTTCCGGATTTCTTTCGTTTTTCCCCTTGACTTTTCTCACAAAATCCTGTAAACTATTTGTCGTTGTAAAGGAATAGAGCTTTACAGAAATGGAGGAGTTCATGAAAAATCAGACGTATCGTATGACCATGCTCTTCGATTTTTACGGCGAACTCCTCACCGAGCGGCAGAAGGAATTCTTCGATCTCTATTACAATGAGGACCTGTCTCTGGCTGAGATCGCCGAAAACGCCGGCATCTCCCGCCAGGGCGTCCGGGACGTGATCGTCCGGGCGGAGGGCATCATGCAGGAGGTGGAGGACAAGACCGGTCTGATCCGGCGCTTTGAGCAGATGCGGGGCCATCTGAAGGCCATCGAGGACGCCGCTGCCGAGCTGAAGACCATCAACTACCGCCAATACGAGGATCCCCGGCTGACGGAGCTGGCGGACCTGATTCACGCGGAAGCCACCGCATTGAAGGAATGATCGCATGGCATTTGAAGGGCTCACCGAAAAACTGAATGCAACGTTCAAACGCCTGCGGGGCAAGGGCCGCCTGTCGGAAAACGACGTGCGGGAGGCCATGCGGGAAGTCCGCCTGGCCCTGCTGGAGGCCGACGTCAGCTACAAGGTGGTCAAGGAATTCGTGGCCAACGTCACCGAGCGGGCCGTGGGCTCCGACGTGCTGGACAGCCTGACCCCCGCCCAGCAGGTCATCAAGATCGTCAACGAGGAGCTGACGAAGCTCATGGGCGGCGGCACCGCCAAGCTGTCCATGGCCAACAACGGCCCCACCGTCGTGATGATGGTAGGCCTCCAGGGCGCCGGCAAGACCACCACCACCGCCAAGCTGGCGGGGCTGATGCGCCGGCAGCTGGGCAAGCGGCCGCTGCTGGCGGCCTGCGACGTGTACCGCCCCGCCGCCATCGAACAGCTGAAGGTGGTGGGCGGCCAGCTGGACCTGCCGGTATTCGAGGAGGGCCAGGGGGACCCGGTGCAGATCGCCGCGGACGCCATCCGCCACGCCCGGGACCACGGCAGCGACATGGTGTTTCTGGACACCGCCGGCCGGCTCCATGTGGACGAGGCGCTGATGGACGAGCTGAAGCGGATGAAGTCCGCCGTGCATCCCAACGAGATCCTGCTGGTGGTGGACGCCATGACCGGCCAGGATGCCGTCAACGCCGCCTCCGCCTTTGACGAGGCGCTGGGCATCGACGGCGTGGTGCTGACCAAGCTGGACGGCGACGCCCGTGGCGGCGCGGCCCTGTCCATTCGGGCCTCCACCGGAAAGCCCATCAAGTTCGTGGGCACCGGAGAAAAGCTGGACATGATCGAGCCCTTCCACCCGGACCGGATGGCATCCCGGATCCTGGGCATGGGCGACATGCTGTCCTTCATTGAGAAGGCCCAGCAGAACTACGATGAAAAGCAGGCGGCCAAGCTGGAGGAGAAGCTCCGGAAAAACCGTCTGACGCTCCAGGACTACTACGAGCAGCTCCAGCAGCTGCGGAACATGGGGGACCTGAGCCAGCTGGCCGGCATGATGCCCGGCAATCTGGGCCGTCAGATGGCCGGCGCCACCATCGACGACAAGGCCCTGGCCCATACGGAGGCCATCATCCTCTCCATGACGCCCCAGGAGCGGGAGAATCCCCAGATCCTGAACGCCAGCCGGAAGAAGCGCATCGCCGCCGGCTGCGGGTTGCAGGTAGTGGACGTGAACCGGCTGCTGAAGCAGTTCGAGATGATGCAGCAGCTCACCAAGCAGATGACCCGGGGCCGGCTTCCCAGAATGGGAGGCGGCGGCATGGGCGGCCGGATGCACGGCTTCGGCCGGAAAAAGCGGCTGAAATAATCCAGGATATAAGTGCTTCGCATTTATAGATAAATCTTTTATTTTACTTTGGAGGTAACACACTATGGTGAAAATCAGACTGCGCCGCCTCGGCGCCAAGAAGGCTCCTTTCTATCGCGTTGTTGTCGCGGACTCCCGCTTCCCCCGGGACGGCCGCTTCATCGAGGAGATCGGCACCTATAACCCCTGCGTCTCCCCCGCTGAGATCAAGATCGACACCGAGCGCGCCCAGGCCTGGATCAAGTCCGGCGCCCAGCCCACCGACACCGTCAGAGCTCTGCTGAAAAAAGTAGAAGTCCTCTGATCCGGAGGATCGGGCATGAAAGAGTTGCTGCTCTACATCGCCAGAAACCTTGTGGATGATCCTGACGCCGTCTCTGTCACCGAGGTAGAGGGGGCCCAGGAGCTGACGCTGGAGCTGCGCGTCGCCCCCGATGACATGGGAAAGGTCATCGGGCGGCAGGGCCGCATCGCCAAGGAGATCCGGACTGTCATCCGTGCCTACGCCCAGCGCACCGGCCAGAAGGTTTCCGTAGATATTGTAGATTGAACTGACCGTCCGGCGAATATGCCCGGACCTGGAAGGAGGGGCGCCGTCTGGTCCCCTCCTTTTCCGCCTTTGCTGCCGGAAACGCTTCTCTCCGGCCCCGTTCTGTCCAACCTGACCGATGCGCCGCGGGCGTTCCGCGGGATTGGAGGCTCTGTTGTCTACGGAAAAGAAGAAAAAGTTTATCATCGACGTCACCTATCTGGCACTGGTGCTGGCGCTGGGCTATGTGGCGCTGAAGTACGCGCTGCCGCTGCTGATGCCCTTCGTGCTGGCGTTTGTGATCGCCTATCTGCTGCGGCGTCCCATCCGCTTCCTCTCCCGGGTGCTCCATGTGCCCAAGGGACTGGTGGCGGTGCTGCTGGTGGTGCTGACCTATGGGGTCATCGGACTGCTGCTGGCTTTGGCGGGCATCCGGCTCACGGCCACCGTCACAGGACTGGTGCAGCAGATCCCCTCCTTCTACAGCCGCTATATCCTCCCGGATCTCACGGAACTGTTCACCTGGCTGGAGGAGCTGCTGTCCAGGCTGGACCCGTCCCTGATGTCCACGCTGCAGGAGCTGCAGTCCCAGCTGCTCAATATGCTGGGGCAGCTGGTATCCGGCCTCTCCGCCCTGCTGCTGGGCGGCGTCTCCATGGCCACCTCGCTGGCCACCTCCCTGCCGGGCTTTTTGATCCGGCTCCTGCTGATGGTGATCTCCACCTTCTTCATCGCCATCGACTATGAGAAGATCGTCCGGTTCTGCCTGGGCTGTCTCCAGGGCAGCACCCGCCGGGTGGTGCTCCAGATCAAGACTTACGTGGTGGGGACGCTGTTCGTCTGTATCCGCTCCTACGCGCTGATCATGTCCATCACGTTTGTGGAGCTGTCCGTCGGACTGAGCATCATCGGCGTCAGGCGGGCCATTCTCGTGGCCCTGCTGATCGCCATTTTCGACATTCTTCCGGTACTGGGCACCGGCGGCATCATGATCCCGTGGGCCATTCTGACTGCCCTGGGCGGGAATCTTCCCCGGGCTCTGGCGCTGCTGGTGGTGTATGTCATCATCACCATCATCCGCAATATCATCGAGCCCCGGATCGTGGGCGCGCAGATCGGCCTGCATCCGGTGCTGACACTGATCAGCATGTTCGTGGGCAATCACCTGTTCGGCATCGTGGGCCTGTTTGGCCTGCCGATCCTGCTGTCCCTGCTGCGGTATCTCAACGACACCGGGACCATCTCCCTGTTCCCCGCCTCCGCCCTGGGAAAGCCGGGACCGGAGACGGCCGGGAGCAAACCCAACCATGAATGATCCGGCAGGCGGGGCACTGGTCCCGCCTGCATTCGCTGTCCGGGTACAGTTTGCCCGGATCACTTTGCCAAAGGAGCACTCCTATGAGACTGGAAACCATCAAGATCGGCCGCATCGTCAACGCCCACGGCATCCGGGGGGAAGTGCGGGTGCAGCCGGAGGGCCAGGATCCCGCCTTCCTGACCCGGTTCAAGACCTTCTACCTGGACGGCGCGCCGGTGACCCCCACCGCCAACCACGTCCACAAGTCCCTGGTGCTGATGAAGTTCCCCGGCGTGGACGACATGAACGCCGCCCTGGCCCTGAAGGGCAAGGACCTGTATATCCGCCGGGCGGACGCCAAACTGCCGGACGGCGTCTGCTTTGACGCGGAGCTGCTGGGTATGGCCGTCTATGACGCCGCCACCGGCCAGGCCCTGGGGGAGATCACCCGGGTGGACCCCTACCCGGCCCACAAGGTCTACACGGTCAAGGGTGCCCGGGAGTATCTGATCCCCGCGGTGCCGGACGTGTTCATCAAATCTGTGGATCTGGACGAGAACCGGATGGAGGTCCACGTGTGGGAGGGGATGGCCGCCGATGAGAATTGACATCATGACGCTGTTCCCGGACTCCCTGGACGCCATGCTGAACGTCAGCATCCTGGGCCGGGCCCAGCAGCGGGGGTATATCGCCATCCAGAGCCACCAGATCCGCCAGTACACCACCAACAAGCAGATGCAGGTGGACGACTATCCCTACGGCGGGGGCCGGGGCGCCATCATGCAGGCAGACCCCCTGTACCGCTGCTGGAGCCACATCGTGGAGACCTACGGCCCGGGCCGGACCATCTTCCTCTCCCCCTGCGGCCGGACCTTCACTCAGGCGGTGGCCCGGGAGCTGAAGGAGCGCTATGACCACCTGATCCTGGTCTGCGGCCACTACGAGGGGGTGGACCAGCGGTTCCTGGACGAGTGCGTGGACGAGGAGATCAGCATGGGGGACTTTGTCCTCACCGGCGGGGAGATCCCCGCCATGGCGGTGGCGGACGCGGTGTGCCGCATGGTGCCCGGCGTCCTGCCGGACCCGGAGTGCTTTGAGGAGGAGTCCCATTGGAACGGACTGCTGGAGTATCCCCAGTACTCCCGCCCGGCGGAGTGGCACGGCCGGCAGGTGCCGGAGATCCTGCTGTCCGGAGACCACGGCAAGGTGGCGGCCTGGCGGAAAAAGGAGAGCTACAAGCGCACCATGGCCCGGCGGCCGGACCTGTTTGCCCGGTTCGACGAGTCCCAGCTGACCACCAAGGCGGAGCGAAAAATCCTGGCGGAGGCCAAGGCGGAATTTGCCGCGGAGCATCCGGCAGACAATCCAGAAGCTCCGGAGGAGCCCTGACCTTCGGAAGCTGCGGGCGCAAAAAAAGGCCGCATGGACGAAAGTCCATGCGGCCTTTTGCGATTCTCTTACTTCGCGGCCTTGACAGCCTTGATGGCCTCGATCAGCATGGGGGTGACCTTGAACAGGTCGCCGCAGATGCCGTAGTCGGCGATCTCGAAGATGGGGGCGGTGTCGTTCTTGTTCACCGCGATGATG
>DWYU01000067.1 GCA_019118505.1 Candidatus Oscillibacter excrementavium | reverse complement strand
GCTTGCGTTTTCCAGAACTTTAAAAAGTTCTGGAAAACGGTTGATTGAAAACGAAAGACACCCTTCCTGGGTTTCTTTCGTAGCTATCTTCCTTCCCGTTTTCCCGGATTTCCGGGTTTCTCGACAGCCTGAGGCAGGTGCTTTTGCACCTGCCTTTCTTTTGGACGAAGAAACTCCGTTCCGGCGGGAACATTTCGGCGCCCCCCGGCGTGTATAGGGTGAAAAGCGCTTTTCAGACGAGAGAAAGGAGGCATTGCATGGAAGATCGGGAAATCCTGCTGCGCAATGCCATGGAACATCACGGCGCGGCCGTGTACCGGCTGGCGCTGTGCCGGATGCAGAGCATCCAGGACGCGGAGGACGTGTACCAGGACGTCTTTCTCCGGCTGCTGGACCAGGAGGCATCCGCCTGGGACGCGGAGCACCTGCGGGCGTGGCTGCTGCGGTGCACGGTGAACCGGTGCAACGACCTGCACCGCTTCCGCCTGCGGCGGCCGGTGCTGGCCCTGGCGGACTTGCCGGAGATGGAGGCGGAAGCGGACGGCGGCACCGAGCTGTGGGACGCGGTGGCCCGCCTGCCGGAGAAGCTGCGGCTCCCCATTCACCTGTACTATGCCGAGGGGTATTCCACAGAGGAGATCGCCGGGCTGCTGGACATCCCGGCGGCCACGGTCCGCACCCGGCTCCGCCGGGCCCGGAACAGACTAAAAGACTCGCTGGGAGGAGACGACCATGAAGAAGAACGACTATCAGAATTTGATGGAGCATATCCAGCCCCCCGCCGGGCTGAGTGACCGGGTGCTGTTTGCCGCCCGGCAGCGGGCGGCGGAGACAGAGCAAGCGCCCGCCGCCCCCAAGCGGCTGGCGCCCAGAAAGCGGCGACCGGTGGTCCGGGCGGCGGTGTGCGCCGCCTGCGCCCTGGCCCTGGTGGTGGGTTCCGTGCAGCTGGCGCCCGGCGGCGGAGAGACAGCTGCCGACGGCGCGCCGGTGACGGCTTTGCCCGCCTTCTCCTTCGGTCTGACGGCCTATGCCGCCGACACCGGGGAGCGCTACGAAGCCAACGCCAACGGGGGCCTTGCCTTCAGTTCGGCTGGCGCCAGCCGCTGGTCGGCTGAGAGCGGCCACTACACCGGCTGCCTGTTTCAGGTGACGGGGGACGACATCCAGACCGTCTCCCTTGCCATCGACCGGGAGGCGCTGTACCGCAGCAGGACCGTGACCGACCTCCCCAGGGAGGAGGTGCAGAAGTACCTGGAGGCCGAGGCCAGCGGTACGGAGTACCAGCTGCCCGGAGACGGGGATGTCATCACCGCGGTCTACAGCGAGGGAGAGGAGGACCCCCTGACCCTGGATGTGGTGACGGACCTGGGGGCCAGCGTCACGGAGGACTATGACCCGGAGGCCCGCTACGGCTTCCTGATCCAGGATACCGGCGACATCGACTGGGAGGGGGATCCCCGGGCGGCCAACCAGGAGAGTATCGACCGGCTGGACGGCGCCCGGCTGACGGTGACCGTGACCTTCACCGACGGCACAGAGCAGACCAAGACCTACCAGCTGTCCACCGGCAAACTGCGGGTGGAATACGGGGAAGACGGCACCCTGACCCTGCTGCCCCAGCTGGCGGGGGATGAGGACCCCTATATCTACGGCGTCTACGCGGAGGATGAGACGGCCAGCCGCTTCCTCCAGTGGCCGGTGCAGGGGGCCAATACCATCAGCCTCTCCAACCCCTACGGAACGCCTCGGTGGCAGCCGGGCGGCGAGACCTATGAAGCCCACACCGGCATCGACATCGCCGCGCCGGAGGGCCAGGCCGTTTTAGCGGCGGCAGGCGGTACGGTGGTGGAATCCGGCTATGACGTGGAGCGGGGCAACTACCTGATCCTGGACCACGGGGACGGCCTCTCCACCCTCTACGGCCAGTGCCAGGACTTCACGGTGGAGGAGGGCGACACCGTCCGAGCCGGGGAGATGATCGGCGCCGTGGGTTCCACCGGCATGTCCACAGGCCCCCATCTCCACTTTGAGGTCCGCCAGGACGACGAGCCCCAGAACCCGGTGGCCTACTTTGACAGCGATGTCCGGGACACCCTGCGGATGGGATGACCCGGCGCTCAGATAAACGCCCGGCGCGGAGTTCTCCGCGCCGGGCGCTTGCTTGCAGACGCGGGCTAATCCTTGGCCCTCCGCCGGGCGGCGGCCCGCACCTCCATCCGGGAGACCGCCAGGGCGCAGGCGGCGTCGCCGGTGATGTTGACGGCGGTGCGGCCCATGTCGAAGATCCGGTCCACCCCCATCACCAGGCCGATGCCCGCCACCGGCAGGCCCACGCTCTCCAGCACCATGGTCAGCATCACCACCCCCGCGCCGGGGACGCCCGCCGTCCCGATGGAGGCCAGGGTGGCGGTGAGGACGATGGAGGCCATCTGCCCCAGGGTCAGATCCACGCCGTAGCAGGCGGCGATGAACACGGCGCACACCCCCTGGTAGATGGCGGTGCCGTCCATGTTGAGGGTGGCCCCCAGGGGCAGGACGAAGGCGGCCACCTCCCGCCGTGCCCCCAGCCGCTCCGTACAGGCCAGGTTCAGGGGCAAGGCTCCCATGGAGGAGGCGGAGGAGAAGGCCAGGACGATGGCGGGGAGCATCCCCCGGAAAAACGCCAATGGGCTGATGCCGCCCAGGAGCTTCACCGTGGCGGAGTAGACCAATAGGGCGTGGAGCGCGTAGCCCAGATAGGCGCACAGCAGCACCAGCCCCAGGCTGCCCAGGATGCGGGGGCCGTTCTCCGCCACCACCGGGGCCATCAGGCAGAACACCCCCAGGGGGGACAGGCGCACCAGGAATCCCATGACCCGCATACAGACGGCGTTGACGCTCTCCGCCAGGTCCGCGGCGGGACGGCCCCGCTCCCCGGCGGACAGGGTCCCAAAGCCCAGCAGCAGGGCCGCCGCGATCACCTGGAGCATGGCCGCGTCGGCAAAGGGGGCGACGATGTTGGAGGGGAAGAGATTCACCAGGGTGTCCAGGGGGCCGCCCGGCTCCGGCGGCTGGTAGGCACCGCCGCTCTCCAGGTCCAGCACCGGAAACAGGCCCCGGAAGAGGCTGGCCAGGGCCAGAGCCAGCACGATGGCCCCGGCGGTAGTGATGGTGTAGTAGACCAGCGCCTTGACGCCGATGGAGCCAACGGCCCGGACGTCCCCCAGGGAGAACAGGCCGGAGAGGATGGAGCAGAACACCAGGGGAACCACGAGAAATTGGAGCAGGTTCAAAAAGATGGTGCCGAAGGGGGCGATCCAGCCGGCGGCCAGCTCCGGCGCACCGGTGAGGCACAGACCGGCCAGAATGCCCAGCCCCAGAGCCAGGAAGATCTGGGCGGCCAGGGGAACGCGGCGAGGGCGCATGGGGACAACTCCTTCCAGGGCCGCCCGCTGGGGCGGCGGGAATGGAAGTAGTATGTGAAAAAACCGGGGGTCCCATGTGTCCACCGGCAGGCGTCTGGGGCAAAACAAGGGGACCTCTCCCGAAAGAGAGGCCCCCCTTGGTCAGAGGGCGTCCGGCGGAGGCGCGTCCTCCGGCGTCCGGCCGCTGTCCGCCTGCTCCATCCGCAGAACCACCCGCAGGCGGGCCCGCCGGAGGATGCGGTCGGCCTCCCGCAGGGCCTCGTCCAGGATCTCATAGGCGGCCCTGTAATCCGGTTCCTGGGGCATGGTCATCACCTCATCACCATTATAGGTCTAAATCACCCTATTTCCAATAGGCCAACAGGGCATAATTTTTCCTGGGTGATGGATATGACGCCGATGCGGGCCCTGCGGAAGGCCAAGGGCTATTCCCAGGTCAAAATGCAGATGCTGACGGGGATCGACCAGAGCGACTACTCCAAAATCGAGACCGGCAAGCGCAACATGACCTTTGAACAGTGCCGCCGGATCGCCCTGGCTCTGGAGACCAGCATGGACTATCTGGCCGGACTGACAGATGAACAGAGACCCTATCCCCCGAAGAAGTAGAGAGAAGTCCCACCAAAATCAATGATAGGGTGATGCCCATGTATCTGCGTATCCGGGACCTGCGGGAGGATAGCGACCGGAGCCAGACGGAACTTGCAAAGCTGCTGGGGATGTCCCAGACAGGCTATTCCAAATACGAGACCGGGGAGAACGACGTTCCGGTGGCGATTCTGGAAAAGCTGGCGGATCTGTACCACACCAGTGTGGACTATCTGCTGGGCCGCACGGACCAGAGGAAGCCCTATCCCCCGAAAAAATGAGGACCGCTCGGAAGAGCGGTCCTCATGCTGTTTCAGTCGTGGGCGTGGGGCAGATTCCAGCGGAAGTGGGCGGAGAGGATGCGGATGGCGATGACCAGCCCGCCGCCGCAGAGCATGGCCGCCGCCTCTCCCACAAGGGGCCACAGCCCCACGCAGGTCAGAGCTCCGGCCAGGGAGGCGGAGGCGTAGACGTGCTTGACGAAGATGTAGGGCG
>DWYU01000066.1 GCA_019118505.1 Candidatus Oscillibacter excrementavium | reverse complement strand
GCTTGCGTTTTCCAGAACTTTAAAAAGTTCTGGAAAACGGTTGATTGAAAACGAAAGACACCCTTCCTGGGTTTCTTTCGTAGCTATCTTCCTTCCCGTTTTCCCGGATTTCCGGGTTTCTCGACAGCCTGCATCGGGCCGTCCCAATATGGGACGGCCCGATGTTTTCCGCGTCAAAGCCATTTCTTCTTTTTGAAGTAGAGCACCAGCGCCGCCACGATCCCCACACTCACCAGGATCACCGCCGGGTAGCCGTATTTCCACTGGAGCTCCGGCATATTGGCGAAGTTCATCCCGTACCAGCCCGCCAGCAGGGACAGCGGCAGGAACACCGCCGTCACTACGGTGAAGATCTTCATCAGGTCGTTCTGCTGGATGGACAGCTGGGACTGGTATGCCTCCCGCAGCTGGGCCACGGACTCCCGCAGGGACTGGACCGCGTTCAGATACCGCTCCATCCGGTTGCCCAGGTTGGCAAACCGGCGGGTGTGCTGCTTGGGCAGCAGGCCGTTGTCGTTGTCCGCCAGCTCGTCAAAGATGGAGTCCAGCTGCTCGTAGTATCGCTTCAGCCGCAGCAGCTCCTGCCGCCAGGCCACGATCCGGTCCAGATAGGCCTCCCGGGCCCCGGAGAGCACCGCCGTCTCCCCGTCGCTGATGTCCGCCTCCAGCCGGTCCAGGTGGTCCATATCCCCCTTCAGCAACCGGACGAAGAAGCGGTAGAGGGCCTGACCGTTGGAGGCGGGCTCCTCCGCTGTCTGGAGGGCCGCCTGGGCGGCAGTCTCCGCCGCGTCATCCTCGCAAAAGACAAACAGGTTCTCCCGGTCCACGTACAGCAGCATCTGGGAGGCCGCCGTCCGCTCCCCGCGGACGTCATACCAGTCGAAGGCGATGAGGTCGAAGTCCTCAAAGCCCTCGAAGGCCTCGATCTGTCCCTCGTGGATGTAGTCCAGCACCTTGGCATCCATATAGGGCTCCATCTCCCGGATGCGGGAGATGGGCAGTACCGTCCGCATGGCGGTCCCTCCTCTCCGGTCTCTCTTACAGCTCCTCCAGGCCGGCGTCCTTGGGCGGCAGGAGGTCATAGCACTTGGCGCACTTCCACAACGCCGCCAGGAACCAGATGACGCCCACCAGGCCGGCAACCAGCACCATCAGCGCCAGTCCTCCAAATACCAGAAATACCGCCAGATAACCGGCGATCTGTACCGCCAGCAGGATGAACCAGGCCGTCCGGAGGGAATGTCCGTTCAGGTCCGCACCCCGGGCGCTCTCCATCTCCAGAACAGCCTGGACCACGCTCCAGGAGATGAACAGGCCCACTGCCGTGGCAGCGAGGCCCAGAAGGGTGCCCAGCCAGTTTTCCCCGGTGACACCCAGCAGCTCTCCCACCCACAGAATGCCGGTGTAAACAGCCATGGCCACGGAAAAGGGCCGGAGCTTTGGAAAGCGTCCGCTCTCCCCCGCCAGTGTCCCCGCCGCCTGATACAGCAGGAGGTAGCCCACAAAGTCCGGCAGCAGGTTCAGCGTAAAGCCGTTCAGCGTCAGATTGAAGTTGAGATAGATAAAAAAGAATCCCCAAAAGACCTTCTTCATGGCTGCTGCGCCTCCTCCATCCTCTTTTTCACATACCGCTTGCCGAAGTACAGCACCAGCACCCCCGCCGCGATCTTCGCCGCGGCGTACAGCGCCGGGAACAGCAGGATGCCCGTGGGGAACACATCAAACAAATTCGCTGCGCTCATCTCGCTCGCCTCCTTACCAGCCCAGCAGGCCCGTGAATCCGCCCAGAAGGCCCCGGTACGCCAGATAAAAGATTGCCAGCTGCACCAGGTCCAGCACGCCCCAGGCGATCAGCACCCAGCCCAGCAGGTACCACTTCCGCTTGGCGAAGTCCAAAAAACGCTCCACCCAGTCCTTCTGCTGCCGTGGCGGCTCCTCCGCCGCTGTCTCTGTCTGCTTCGGCTGGGGCCGGAGCAGATAGTCGGTGGTGACGCCGAAGATGTCCGCCAGGGCCACCACCTTGTCCGTCTCCGGCATGGTCTCATCCCGCTCCCAACGGCTGACGGCCTGCCGGCTCACCTGCAGCCGCTCCGCCAGAACATCCTGACTCATGCCGGCCCTCTGCCGGAGGGATTGCAGCTTCTCTCCGAATGTCATCGGCATTCTCCTCTCTCTTGGATGCCCTCAGCCTATCAAATCCGGCGGTTGCATACCAGCAACCCGGCGTGGAAGTTCCGCAACCTTGGATTGCGCAGCTTGTCGAAAAGGACTTTTCGACCGCCTGCGTTTTTCAGAACTCTCTGAAGTTCTGAAAAACGATTGAAAAATGAAAGACGCCCCTCCTGGGTTATCTCCGCGCCAAGTGCCGCCGCTTTGCGGCGGCTGCGCTCCGAATCGCACCTGCGGGCGCAGTCTTTCGCAGCTATCTTCCTTCCCGTTTCCCTGGATCTCAGGGTCTATCGGCGGTCTGGGCAGTCTTGCCCTCTTCAACATACCATATTTCCTGTTCCGGCGCAACGGTCCGGGGCGGATTTTGAAAAAGAGGCCGGGACGAAGCGCAAACTCCGTCCCGGCCTAGCGGGCACTCTCCAGCAGGATGGGCAGGTCCACGATCTCCACCCCCCGGCGCATGGCATACTCCACCGTGTACCGGGTGCCGCCGGGGGAACCGTCAAAGGCGGCGATCAGCAGCGAGGCGTGGTCCACCATGTACCGGTCCCGCCGCTGCATACAGGCGGGGCTGTACTGCTGGGACACCAGGGTCTCATAGTCGCAGGCGGCCACCAGCCGGGCATACCGCCGCCGCTGGTCCGGCGGCCAGGCGTCCGCCTGGGTGGGACAGGGGACGGCCGCCTCCACCGTCACGTCCGGGTGTGCCTGCCGCAGCCGGAGGACGCACTCGCAGAAGTACAGATCACAGCCCAGGGCCATGCCGCAGAGAAAGTGGCGGAACCCCTCTTGATAGGCGGCCTCCACCGCGTCGGCGATGCGGCGCTTCAGGGCCAGACACCGGGGGTCCTCTTCATCATACCGCCAGGGCAGCTTGCCGGGCCGGTGCCCGGTGAAGCAGCAGGCCCACTGCCGTCCCCGCATGATTCTCCCCTCCCGTTGTCGTGCTGGCACCAGTATAGAACATCTGTTTGGATTTGTAAAGGAAAATCCGCAAAATAGGGGTTGCATTTTCCGCGGGCCTGTCGTATACTAGCGCTAGAAAACAACTGAATCCTTTGTCTTCAGGGCGGGGTGCAAGTCCCCACTGGCGGTACAGTCCGCGACCGGGCGCCTTCGGCGTCCGCTGACCCGGTGCAACTCCGGGACCAACAGTATAGTCTGGATGGAAGAAGATGAGATGGGCACTGCGGAATCACTCCCTTTGCTGCTGATTCACCTTGGAGAAGTCAAAGCGTCCAGGGTGTTTTCAAGCAACGAAAAGGAGTGTATTTTTATGTCCGAACCCAATGTCAACGCCATCAAGACTCCCGCCCGGTCCAGGACGGATGTAAAGACCCTCACCTCCCTGGCCATGCTGACCGCCATCGCCTATGTGGTGATGCTGCTCAGCAAGATGCTGCCCCAGGTGTCCGGCTTTTTGCAGCTGGATTTGAAGGACACCATCATCTGCATCGGCGGCTTTGTCTACGGCCCCCTGTCCGCCGCCATCATCTCCATCGTGGTGGCGGTGGTGGAGATGTTCACCTACTCTGACACCGGCCCCATCGGCTGCATCATGAACGTGCTGGCCACGGTGTCCTTCTGCTGCACCGCCTCTTTCGTCTACAAGAAGGTCCACACGAAAAAAGGCGCCGTCCTCGGTTTGGCCCTGGGCGTGATCGCCCTGACGGCGGTGATGCTGCTGTGGAACTACCTGATCACGCCTATCTACATGAATATGGACCGTGAGGAAGTCGTGGTCCCCATGCTCATCCCCGTGTTTCTCCCCTTCAACCTGGTGAAGGGCGGGCTGAACATGGCATTGACCCTGGTGATCTACAAGCCGGTGGTCACCGCGCTGCGGAAGGCCCGGCTGGTGCCGGAGTCCCATACCCCTGTCCAGGGCAAGGGCCTCAACGCCGGGTTCCTCCTGTTCTCCCTGGCCCTGCTGGCCACCTTCGTGGTGCTGGCCCTGGTGCTGATGGGGATCCTGTAAGCCACAAGACGCAAACATGCGCGGGGACGTTCGTCCCCGCGCTTTTCGTCTCTGCTCCGCCCTTTTCAAAGGCGAACAGATGTGCTATGATAGAGGACGGAAAGGAGGCGGGGCCATGGACCGCATCATCCTGCACTGCGATCTGAACAGCTTTTACGCCTCCGTGGAGCTGCGGGACCACCCGGACCTGCGGACCGTGCCCACGGCGGTCTGCGGCGACCCGTCCTCCCGCCACGGCATCATTCTGGCGAAAAACGAGGCGGCCAAGAAATACGGCGTCCAGACGGCGGAGACCATCTGGCAGGCCCGGAAGAAGTGCCCGGGCCTGGTGCTGCTGCCGCCCCATCACAGCCTGTACCGGCAGGTCTCCAAGCAGGTCAACGCCATCTACGAGCAGTACACCGATCTGGTGGAGCCCTTCGGCATCGACGAGAGCTGGCTGGACGTCACCAACACCCTCCACCTCTTCGGCGGAGACGCCAGGGCCCTGGCGGACGCCCTGCGGGAGCGGATGAAGCGGGAGCTGGACCTGACCCTCTCGGTGGGGGTCTCCTTCAACAAGGTGTTTGCCAAGCTGGGCAGCGACTACAAAAAGCCGGACGCCACCACCGTCATCTCCCGGGAGAACTGGCAGAAGCTGGTCTGGCCCCTGCCGGTGGGGGCGCTGTTGTACGTGGGCGGCGCCGCCCAGAAGCTGCTGGCCCAGTTCGGCGTCAAGACCATCGGACAGCTGGCATCCTGCCGGCGGGACGCCCTGGAGACCCTGATGGGCAAGATGGGCGCCCAGCTCCACGACTACGCCAACGGGCTGGACACGGACCCGGTCCGCTCCCGGTACGAGGCGGAGCCGGTGAAGTCCGTGGGCAACGGCACCACCTTCCCCCAGAACCTCACCACGGCGGAGCAGGTCCGCGGCGGCATTGCCATCCTGGCGGACTCGGTGGCCTCCCGGCTGCGGCACGCCGGACTGTACGCCGGCGGCATCCAGGTGACGGTGCGGGACCCCCAGTTCCGCGACCGGTCCCGCCAGATGCAGCTACCGGCCCCCACCCACCTGATCCGGGAACTGACGGCGGCGGCCATGGAACTGACCCACCAGCTGTGGAAGCCCCCGGCCCCAGTCCGGGCCCTGACGGTCACCGCCATCCATCTGGTGCGGTCGGAGGACGCCTATGAGCAGGTGGACCTGTTCACCGCCGGGGCGGCCCCCAAACAGGAAAAACAGGAGAAGCTGGAGGCGGCCATGGACCGCCTCCGGGGAAAATACGGGACCGGCGTCATCTCCTACGGCGCGGCCCATCCAGAGAAAAAAGAGGAGGACCCCCTGCCATGACCACAGACACGGAAAAGCAGCAGCTGCGGCAGACCATCCGCCGCCTGGCCGCCCAGCTCTCCCCCCGGTACCGGGCGGCGGCGGACGCGGCCATCGTCCGCCATCTGCTGGCCCTGCCGGAGTACCAGACCGCCGGGGCGGTGTTCTGCTTCGTCTCCGCTGGGCGGGAGATCGACACCCGCCCCTTTCTGGAGCGGACCCTTGCGGACGGCAAGACGCTGTGTGTCCCCCGGTGCGCGGCGGACGGGGTCATGGAACTGCGGGCGGTCCGGGACCTGAAGGAGCTCTCCCCCGGCGCCTACGGCATCCTGGAGCCCCCGGCGGAGACTCCAGCCCTCTCCCCGGACCAGATCGACCTGGCGGTGATCCCCTGCGTCACCTGCAGCCGGGAGGGCCGCCGGCTGGGCCGGGGCGGTGGGTACTACGACCGCTTCCTGGCCCACTACCGGGGGGCGGCGGTGCTGGTGTGCCGGGAGCGGCTGCTGCGCCAGGAAATCCCCTTCGGCGTCCACGACTACCCGGTCCCCTGGGTGGTGACGGAGGCGGGCCTGTTCGAGGACGGCACCCCTGCCCGGCCGGAGTGAGCACGGATAGGTCTGCCTCCCACAAAATCGTCAAAATTCATTCCAATATCCCCACAAGATTTTGTGGGGGTATTACCTTCACTGTGCTTGACAGGGCCCCGGAACTCTGATAAGCTGGAAAAGGCTTCTTTCCCAGCATCTCAAACACACAAAGGAGGACCCTCCGCATGATCCAGGATATTATGGACTATCTCTCCCAGGCGGATCCCGAGGTGGGCGCGTCGATCCAGCGGGAATTCGACCGGGAGCAGCACAACATCGAGCTAATCGCCTCGGAGAACATCGTCAGCCAGGCCGTCATGGCGGCCATGGGCACCTGCCTGACCAACAAATACGCGGAGGGTTACCCCGGCAAGCGGTACTACGGCGGCTGCTGGGCGGTGGACGTGACGGAGGAGCTGGCCCGGCAGCGGGCCTGCCAGCTGTTCGGCTGCCAGCATGCCAATGTCCAGCCCCACTCCGGCGCCAACGCCAACCTGGCGGTGTTTTTCGCTCTGCTGCAGCCCGGTGACACGGTGCTGAGCATGAATCTGGCCCACGGCGGCCACCTGAGCCACGGCAGCCCGGTGAACATCTCCGGCAAATACTTCCACATCGTCTCCTACGGCGTGGCGGACGGTTCGGAGGTCATCGACTACGACCAGGTTCTCTCCATCGCCAGGGAGTGCCGTCCCAAGCTGATTTTGGCCGGGGCCAGCGCCTATCCCCGGACCATCGACTTCGCCAAATTCCGGGAGATCGCCGACGCGTTGGGCGCCTATCTCATGGTGGACATGGCCCATATCGCGGGGCTGGTGGCCGCCGGCGTCCATCCCTCCCCCATCCCCTACGCCGACGTGGTGACCACCACCACCCACAAGACCCTGCGGGGCCCCCGGGGCGGCATGATCCTGTGCAATGACGACGATCTGTACAAAAAGATCAACTCCGCCGTGTTCCCCGGCACCCAGGGCGGCCCGCTGGAGCACATCATCGCCGCCAAGGCCGTGTGCCTGGGGGAGGCCCTGCGGCCGGAGTTCAAGGCCTACGGCCTGCAGGTGGTGTCCAACGCCCGCATCCTGGCGGAGGAGCTGGTGAAGCAGGGCTTCCGGCTGGTGTCCGGCGGCACGGACAACCACCTGATTTTGGTGGACACCCGGCACTTCGGCCTCACCGGCAAGGAATACGAGCATCGGCTGGACCAGGTGGGCATCACCGTCAACAAGAACACCATCCCCAACGACCCGGAGAAGCCCTTCGTCACCAGCGGCGTCCGGGTGGGCACCCCCGCCGTCACCACCCGGGGCTTCCGGGAGCCGGAGATGGTGGAGATCGCCCGGTGGATGGGCCTGATGGCAAAGGAGGACTACGCGGACCACGCGGAGCAGGTCCGCGCGGAAGTAGAGGCGCTGTGCAAGCGGTTCCCCCTGTATCAGGACTGATCTGCTATGAGAACGCGCCCCGGAGCGCGTT
>DWYU01000065.1 GCA_019118505.1 Candidatus Oscillibacter excrementavium | reverse complement strand
AAAGCCGGGGCGCCTGTTTTCGTTCCGGCATTCTGCTCATACCAGCCGGGAAATGAGGGGGAAGATTCCCCGATTTCGTCAAAAGAATTTCCACGGATTTGGTTGAATTGATGGTGGAAATATGGTAAGATGCTTTGCATATAAAGACAAATGGCCGTAGGAGGCGGACGAAATGGCGAGAGAGATCAAGTATTACATCGTGGCCGCGAATGCCCTGCCGGAGATCTTCGTAAAGGTGGCGGAGGCCAAGCGGATGATGCAGACCGGCGAGGCGGACACTGTGGGCGCCGCCACCAAGATGGTGGGCATCAGCCGCAGCGCGTTCTACAAGTACAAGGACGCGGTGCAGCCCTTCAATGACATGAAGGCGGAGCATATCATCACGTTCTACTGTATGCTGAAGGACAACACCGGTGTGCTGTCCGGTGTGCTGTCGGTGTTCGCCACCTCTGGGGCCAACATCCTCACCATCAACCAGAGCATCCCCACCAACGGGTGCGCGGCGGTGACCATCTCCGCCGAGACCAGCGGCCTGGCGGAGACGCTGGAGCAGCTGATGGCGGACGTCTCCGCCCTGGACGGCGTGGTGCGGGTGGAAGTCCTGGCCGGATAACGAGAGAGAGGGAGCTGTCAGATGATACAGATCGCGATCATGGGACTTGGCACCGTGGGCACCGGTGTGGCCAAGGTGGTGGCGGAGAACGCCCGGCAGATCGAGCGGAAGCTGGGGGAGCCCCTGCAGGTAAAGACTATCCTGGTGCGGCACTTCAAGGACGGCCCCTACCGCCAGCTGATGACGGACGACTTCGCCAAGATCGAGGAGGACGATGCCATCCGGGTGGTGGTGGAGACCATCGGCGGCGTGGAGGCGGCCTACGAGTACACGAAGCGGGCCCTGAACGCCGGCAAGCACGTGGTCACCGCCAACAAGCAGCTGGTGGCGGAGCGGGGCTGTGAGCTGCTGGCCCTGGCGAAAAAGCGGGGCGTGAACTACCTGTTTGAGGCCAGCGTGGGCGGCGGCATCCCCATCCTGCACCCCCTGACCCAGTGCATGGCCGCCAACCGCATCGACGAGGTGTACGGCATTTTGAACGGCACCACCAACTATATCCTCACCCAGATGGTCCGCACCGGCGCCTTTTTCTCCGACGCCCTGCGGGAGGCCCAGCAGAAGGGCTACGCCGAGGCGGACCCCACCGCCGATGTGGAGGGCATCGACGCCGGGCGGAAGATCTGCATCCTGGCGGACCTGGCCTTCGGCCGCCAGATGGATCCGGCGGACGTGCCCATGGAGGGGATCAGCAAGCTGTCTCTCCGGGATGTGAAAATCGCCCAGCGGGCGGGCTACCGGGTCAAGCTGCTGGGCCGGGCGGTGCGCCTGGGCAGCGGCCGGACGGCCTATGTGGCGCCCCACCTGATCCCGGAGGAGCGGCCGCTGGCCAGCGTGGACGGGGTGTTCAACGCCATCGTGGTCCGGGGCAACGCCACCGGCGAGGTGATGTTCTACGGCCAGGGGGCCGGGGAGCTGCCCACCGCCTCCGCCTGCGTGGCGGACGTGATGGAGGCCCTCCAGGCCAGCCCCCGCCGGGATGAGATCGGCTGGGAGGCGGACCCGGCGGGCTTCCAGGATCCCCGGGAGCTCCAGAGCCGCCACTATTTCCGCATTGACGGCAGCCTCACCGACGCGGCCATGGCCTTTGGAAAGGTGGAGGTCCTCAGCGAGGACGGGGAGACCGCCTTCCTTACGGACCCCATCAGCGGTCTGGAGGCGGCGGAGCGGGCGAGAGGTCTGCGGGTGCTGTCCTGCATGCGGGTGCTGGGATAAGCCCCAAACCCCGGGAAGGTGTGTATACTGGAACAGGCAGGAGCGCCTGTTGTGAGACTTTGAGTTAAAGAAGGAAACGCCATGAGCTTGATTGTACAGAAATTCGGCGGCAGCAGCGTGAAGGATGCCCAGCGCATCCGCAACGTGGCCGGCATCATCGCGGAGACCTATCTGGCGGGGAACGACGTGATCGTGGTCCTCTCCGCCCAGGGGGACACCACCGACGACCTCATCGAAAAGGCCAATGAGATCAACCCCCACGCCTCCAAGCGGGAGATGGATATGCTGCTCTCCACCGGCGAGCAGATCTCCGTGGCCCTGTGTGCCATGGCCCTGGAGGCCATGGGCCTGCCCTGCGTGTCCCTGACGGCCTGGCAGGTGGGCATCCAGTCCACCTCCGTCCACTCCGACGCCCGGATCAAGAAGATCGACGCCGAGCGCATCCAGTCGGAGCTGGACCAGCACAGGATCGTCCTCGTCACCGGCTTCCAGGGGGTGGACCGCAGCGGCGACGTCACCACTTTGGGCCGGGGCGGGTCCGACACCAGCGCCGTGGCGCTGGCGGCGGCCTTCCGGGCGGACCTGTGCCAGATCTACACGGATGTGGACGGCGTCTACACCACGGACCCCCGTATCGTCCCCAACGCCCGAAAGCTGGAGGAGATCACCTATGACGAGATGCTGGAGCTGGCGTCTCAGGGGGCCCAGGTGCTCCACAACCGCAGCGTGGAGCTGGCCAAGAAGTTCAGAGTGAATTTGGAAGTCGTGTCCAGCTTGGAGCGCAAGCCCGGCACGAAAGTCAAGGAGGTCACGAAAGTGGAGAAAACCAACATCGCCGGCGTCGCCAAGGACACCAGCATTGCCCGGGTGGCCCTGATCGGCCTGCAGCACAATCCCGGCGTCGCCTTCCAGGTCTTTGACCTGCTGAGCAAGCACAACATCAACGTGGACGTCATCCTCCAGTCCATCGGCCGGGAGGACACCAAGGACATCACCTTCACGGTCCATAAGAAGGATCTGGAGGAGTCCCAGCAGATCCTGGAGGAGCACAAGGAGGCTCTGAAGTTCGACCACATCGAGACTGACGAGCACATCGGCAAGGTCTCCATCGTGGGCGCGGGCCTGATGAGCAACTGCGGCGTGGCCGCCAAGATGTTCGAGGCTCTGTACGAGGCCGGCATCAACATCCAGATGATCAACACCTCCGAGATCCGGGTCTCCGTCCTGCTGGACGAGGAGGATGTGAACCGGGCGGTCCGGGCCATCCACGACAAGTTCTTCGGGGAGATCTGATTCCGGCGGGGATCCCCGCCTGGTCAGGGCGCGTCCTGGGGCGCGCCCTGTTTCCGGTCTGCCGCGCTGTCCCGCCGCATACAGTGGGATGAGGTGAGCGAACCATGGGCGATCCCTTCAACCGTTTTGCCCTGCGCTATCCGGCGGCGGTGATCTGCGGCCTGGCGCTGCTGCTGTGCCACGGCGCGGTCCGGGGCGGCCCCCTGGCGGTGCTGGCGCCCCAGTGCCCCAGCCCCTGGGAACTGGGCAAGCTGGGCTTCTGGCCGGTGCTGGCGGCCTGGGGCCTGACCGGCCGCCTGGGGCGGGAGCGCCGCCCCCTGGTCCGGGACCTGCCGGCGGCGGTGCTGGTGCCCCTGGGCATGGCGTCTGCCTGCTGGGCCCTGGAGGCCGCCGGCGGCTGCGGCGCCGGGAGCCTTGGGATCTGGGCGGGGCTGCTGGCGGCGGGAATGGCCGTCAGCCCAAACGGGGAGCGGCACCCGGAGCTGTGGCGGGGTCTGGCCCTGTTGCTGGCGGCCCTGTACACGGTTCTGACCTTTTTCCCGCCGGACTGGGGACCTTTCGTCAATCCGCTGGGGTGAGGGAGGATTTACTTTCCCGCCCAACCGTGATACAATACGGACATTGTACATCGAGAACGCCGTCCCGCCGGGCCTGCCGGCGGGGGCTGTGAGGAGGAACTTTGCTATGAACGCCATCGTCACCGTCGTGGGCCAGGACAAGGTGGGCATCATCGCCGCCGTCTGCGCCCTGCTGGCTGAGCACAACGTCAACATCCTGGACATCTCCCAGACCATTCTCCAGGGCTCTTTCACCATGGTCATGGCTGTGGACGTGGGGGCCGCCAAGGTCTCCGTGGGGGAGCTGCGGGACCTGCTGGAGCAGCTGGGGAAGAAGATGGAGATCTCCATCCGCATCCAGCGGGAGGAGATTTTCAACGCCATGCACAGGATCTGACTTAAAGAGGGGACTTCGTCCCCCCTTTAGATTCCCCCTCCCCAGTGACGTCGGTCACTGGGGACGCCGCCCAAGGCGGCTGGGTCAAGGTATTTTCGGCAGGTACACGCCCTGCCGAAAATGATTTCATTTTTTGATTTGCTGGGGGCAAATCAACTGGGGAAAACCGGGAGGTTTTCCCCTAGCCCCTTTTCCCGATTTTGGGATCCTTGGAGAGAATTTGTACGTTGGGAGACACGTTATGCTGAACCAGAAGGAAATTTTATCCACTATTGAGATGATCGACCAGCAGCATCTGGACATCCGCACCATCACCATGGGCATCTCCCTGCTGAGCTGCTGCGACCCGGACCCCAAGCGGGCCTGTGAGAAGATCTACGACAAGATCACCCGGTATGCGGAAAAGCTGGTGAAGACCGGAGAGGACATCGAGCGGGAGTTCGGGATCCCCATCGTCAACAAGCGGATTTCCGTCACCCCCATGGCCCTGGTGGCCGGAGCCAGCGAGACGGAGGACTACGTGCCCTTCGCCCTGGCCCTGGACCGGGCGGCCCGGACCTGCGGCGTCAACTTCATCGGCGGTTACTCCGCCCTGGTGCAGAAGGGCATGACCCAGGCGGACGAGAAGCTGATCCGCTCCATTCCGGAGGCCCTGTCCCGGACGGAGCTGGTGTGCTCCTCCGTCAATGTGGGCTCCACCCGGGCGGGCATCAACATGGACGCGGTGGCGCTGATGGGCCGCATCGTCAAGGATACCGCCGCCGCCACGGCGGACCGGGACGGCCTGGGCTGCGCCAAGCTGGTGGTGTTCTGCAACGCCGTGGAGGACAACCCCTTTATGGCCGGCGCCTTCCATGGCGTGGGCGAGGCGGAGAAGGTCATCAACGTGGGCGTCTCCGGCCCCGGCGTGGTATGCACCGCCCTGAAGGCGGTGAGGGGCCAGCCCTTTGACGTGGTGGCGGAGACGGTGAAAAAGACCGCCTTCCGGGTGACCCGCATGGGCCAGCTGGTGGCCCAGGAGGCCAGCCGCCGGCTGGATACCCCCTTCGGCATCGTGGACCTGAGCCTGGCGCCCACGCCGGCGGTGGGGGACAGCGTGGCCCGGATCCTGGAGGAGATGGGCCTGGAGGTCTGCGGCACCCACGGCACCACGGCGGCCCTGGCATTGCTGAACGACGCGGTGAAGAAGGGCGGCGTCATGGCGTCCTCCTCTGTGGGCGGCCTCTCCGGCGCCTTCATCCCCGTCAGCGAGGATGAGGGCATGATCGCCGCCGCCGAGGCGGGGACCCTCTGCCTGGACAAGCTGGAGGCCATGACCTGCGTCTGCTCTGTGGGATTGGACATGATCGCCGTCCCCGGCGATACCCCGGCGGAGACCATCGCCGCCATCATCGCCGACGAGGCGGCCATCGGCATGGTGAACAACAAGACCACTGCTGTCCGGCTGCTGCCGGCCCCCGGCAAGACCGTGGGGGATCGGATCGAGATGGGGGGCCTGCTGGGCAGCGCCCCGGTGATGCCGGTGCACGGCGAGTCCAGTGCCGACTTCATCGCCCGGGGCGGCCGGATCCCGGCGCCCCTTCACAGCCTGAAGAACTGAGCTAACAGGCCGCCCGGGAGGGCGGCCTGCTTGCACGATTGCATGGGTATGGGATCTGCCCGTCCGCGGCAGACTGAGAGAACAGGAGGGATCGTATGGACATTCTCTTTACCAACGGCACCATCCGCACCCTGGAGCGACGCAGCCCCACGGCCCAGGCCCTGCTGGTGCGGGACGGCCGCATCGCCGCTGTGGGCAACCGGACGGCGGTGGAAGATCAGGCGGGGCCTGATGCCTGCCGGGTGGATCTGGCGGGCCGGACGCTGCTGCCGGCATTTCTGGACGCTCACAGCCACTTCACGGCGGTGGCCAACCAGTTTCTGCAGGTGGATCTCAGCGGGTGCCGGTCCTGGGCGGACATTCAGGACCGGATCAGGGACTACATCCGGCGGGAGGGGATCCCCGCCGGCCGGTGGGTGACGGCTCAGGGGTACGACCACAACCAGCTCCTGGAGGGCCGTCACCCGGACCGGGCCTGCCTGGACAGGGCGGCACCGGAGAACCCGGTGGTGATCTGCCACCAGTCCGGCCACATGGGGGTGTTCAACACAGCGGCCCTGGAGCGGCTGGGCGTCACCGGGGACACTCCCTGTCCGGCGGGCGGCGTCATCGGGCAGGAGAACGGCGTCCCCACCGGCTACATGGAGGAGAACGCCTTCCTGGAGTTCCAGAAGCGGGTGCCCATGATGCCGCTGGAGGCGTTTCTGGGGGCCTACCGGAAGGCCCAGGACCTGTATGCTTCTTACGGCATCACCACGGTGCAGGAGGGACTCCTGCGCCGGGAGCTGGTGCCTTTGTACCAGGCGCTGCTGGCGGACGGGTCTTTGAAGCTGGACGTGGTGGCCTACGGGGACGAGGCGGGGACCACGGCGGCCCGGCAGGCGTTCCCGGCCAGCGTCCGGCAGTATCAGGAGCACTTCAAGCTGGGCGGGTACAAGATGTTTCTGGACGGCTCTCCCCAGGGCCGCACCGCCTGGCTGCGGCAGCCCTACGCCGGGGAGGCGGAATACCGGGGCTACGGCACCCTGACGGATGCGCAAGCGCTGGATATGGTCCGCCGGGCCGGAGCGGAGAGAATGCAGCTGCTGGCCCACTGCAACGGGGACGCCGCCTGCGCCCAGTATCTGGCAGCACTGGAGACCGCGGCCCGGGAGGGCGTGGACCTGGCGGCCATGCGGCCGGTGATGATCCACGCCCAGCTGCTGGGCCGGGACCAGCTGCCGGCGGTGAAGCGCCTGAGGGTGATCCCCTCCTTCTTCGTGGCCCATGTGTACCACTGGGGGGACATCCACTGGGAGAACCTGGGGGCTGACCGGGCGGACCACATCAGCCCCGCCGGTTCGGCGGCCCGGCAGGGGATCCCCTTCACCTTCCACACCGACGCGCCGGTGATCCCGCCGGACCTCCTGGAGACGGTCTGGTGCGCCGTGAACCGGGAGACCCGGTCCGGCCGCTGCCTGGGGCCGGAGGAGCGGGTGGACGCCCGGACCGCCCTGGAGGCGGTGACGGTGAACGCCGCCTTCCAGTATTTTGAGGAGCGGGACAAGGGCACCCTGGCCCCGGGGAAGCGGGCGGACCTGGTGCTCCTGGACCGGGATCCCCTGACAGCGCCATCGGAGGAGCTCCGGGACATCCAGGTGCTGGAGACCTGGAAGGACGGCGTCCCCATTTTCCGGCGGGGGGAAAAGACCCCTTGCAATTTTCGCCGCGAGGATTAAAATAAAGACAAGAGACGCGCCCGGCGCGTTGGAACTTGGAGGCGAGGAATATGGAAAAGAAGAACAAGCTGGTGCTGGCGGTATTGCAGGGCAGCGACTCCGACAATACCATTCGGAATCTGAATGAGCACGGCTTTATGGTGACGGTCCTGAGCTCCACAGGGGGCTTTTTGAAGAAAAAGAGCACCACGGTGATGATCGGCGTGGAGGAGGAGAAGCTGGAGGAGGCCATGGAGATCCTCCAGAAATTCGCCGGCCACCGGAAGGAGACGGTGTACCAGCCCGTCACCATGCCCCACGGGGAGATGTCCTCCGTTCCGCCGGTGCCCATGGAGGTCATGGCCGGCGGCGCGGCGGTGTTCGTCCTGTCCCTGGACGAGATCCGGAAATTCTGAGACAGCGGCCAAGGAGCCTGCGGGGTGTTCGCCCCGCAGGCTCCTGTTTACTGAATGGACCCGTGATCCCCGGGCGGCTCCCGGGCTCACGCCTCCTGGAACTTCGCCCGGTCCCGGTCGATCTGCTTCTGGTAGCGATCCTGCTCGGAAAAGACGCAGCCGCAGTACTTCTGCATATAGAAGCCCAGCTCCCGGGCCCGCTGGTTCCCGGCCCGGAAATTCGGCCGGAAGTCCCGGTAGAGGAATTCCACGCCGTACTGCCTGGCGTACTTCTCCGCCGCGGCGGCGATGGCCTCGTGATTCTGATAGGTGCTGGCCAGCAGGGTGGAGGTGAAGGCGGCAAAGCCGTGCTCCGCCGCGTATTTGGCCGTGCCCTCCAGCCGGTGCTCATAGCAGTAGGCGCACCGGTGGTCGATGTCCTCCGCCACATGGCGGACAAATTCCCGCAGGCCGTAGTCCTCCTGCACCCGGACCTCCATGCCGATGGTGGGGGCATAGGTGAGCAGGCAGTCCCGCCGGGCCTGGTACTCCTTCCAGGGGTGGATGTTGGGGTTGTACCAAAAGGCCACCGGCTCGATGCCCTCGCTCCGCAGAGGATCGATGCAGCTGAGAGAGCAGGGGGCGCAGCAGGTGTGCAGCAACACGCGTTCCATAGGATAAGTGCCTCATTTCTGTTCTGGAATAGGACCAGTATAGCATAAAACAGGAAAAAGGCCAAGCCCTGTCCGCAAAGTGCACCGGTAGGTTTCTTAACAAAAAATTAACAGTCTTTCAGAATATTGCCGGTTGAACATCCACTGGAAAAAGTGTATGATGTCAACTAATGTGGTATCATGCGGTTAGCTGTCGAAAACTGTTGACGCAACCGTTTTCCTGTAAGGAGGAAACAGAGTTGAAAGTTGGACTTGACGTAGGTTCCACCACCATCAAATGCGTGGTGCTGGACGACGCGGAGAATCTGGTATACAGTACATACGAGCGGCATTACAGCCATATTCTGGAGAAGTCGGAGGAGCTGCTGCGCCGGGTGGCGGACCAGTACGGCCAGACGGCCGACCTGGCCATCTCCGGCTCCGCCGGCATGGGCATGGCGGAGAGCGTGGGCGTCCCCTTTGTCCAGGAGGTGTTCGCCACCCGGGTGGCGGCGGGCCGCCTGGCCCCGGGGACGGACTGCATCATCGAGCTGGGCGGCGAGGACGCCAAGATCCTGTTCCTCACCGGCGGCATGGAGGTGCGGATGAACGGCTCCTGCGCCGGCGGCACCGGCGCCTTCATCGACCAGATGGCAACGCTGCTGAAAATGAGCGCCGATGAGATGGACGCCGCCGCCCAGAAGGCGGAAAAGACATACACCATCGCCTCCCGCTGCGGCGTGTTCGCCAAGAGCGACATCCAGCCCCTGATCAACCAGGGAGCCAAGGCGGAGGACATCTCCGCCAGCATCTATCAGGCGGTGGTGAACCAGACCATCGCCGGCCTGGCCCAGGGCCGGCCCATCAAGGGGAACGTGCTGTACCTGGGCGGGCCCCTGACCTTCTCCCGCTGCCTGCGGGAGAGCTTTGACCACACCCTGGGCGTGAAGGGCACCTGCCCGGAGAACAGCCTGCTGTTCGTGGCCCTGGGCGCGGCCTTTTACTCCGACCAGACCTTTGACCTCAAGCAGGTGGCGGACAACCTGCAGAAGCACGGCGCGGCGGAGACCTACCGGTCCCAGCCGCCCCTGTTCAACAGCAAGGGGGAGTACGAGGCCTTCCGGGCCCGGCACGCCAAGGCCACGGTGCCCCGGGTGCCCTTCGGCGCGGACTACGCCGCCCCGGTCCACATCGGCATCGACTCCGGCTCCACCACCGTGAAGGTGGTGGTCATCGACCAGGACGCCCGGATCCTCTTCACCGACTACCAGCCCAATCTGGGCAATCCGGTGCCCCTGATCCGGCAGGTGCTCCAGCAGCTGTATGACGAGCATCCGGCGCTGCACGTGGCGTCGGTCACCACCACCGGCTACGGCGAGGATCTGGCGAAAAACGCCTTCCACGCCGACTACGGCGTGGTGGAGACGGTGGCCCACTTCACCGCCGCCCGCCACTTCCTGCCCAATGTGGACTTCATCATCGACATCGGCGGCCAGGACATGAAGTGTTTCAAGATCGAGGACGGGGCCATCAGCAACATTTTCCTGAACGAGGCCTGCTCCTCCGGCTGCGGCAGCTTTTTGCAGACCTTCGCCCAGGCGCTGGGCTATGACGTGAAGGAATTCGCCAAGCTGGGCCTCTTTGCCGAGCGGCCCGTAGACCTGGGCAGCCGGTGCACGGTGTTCATGAACTCCTCTGTCAAGCAGGCCCAGAAGGACGGGGCCACCATCGAGAACATCTCCGCCGGCCTCTCCATCTCCGTGGTGAAGAACGCCATCTACAAGGTCATCCGGGCCTCCTCCCCCGAGGAGCTGGGGCGGAACATCGTGGTCCAGGGCGGCACCTTCTACAACGAGGCGGTGCTGCGGGCCTTTGAGAAGGAGATGGGCGTGGAGGTCATCCGGCCCGATATCGCGGGCCTCATGGGCGCCTACGGCGCGGCGCTGTTCGGCCGGGGCAAGGCCCGGGCGGACCAGACCAGCACCCTGCTGAACCGGCAAGAGCTGGCGGACTTCCGCCAGGAGACGGAGAGCCGGGTGTGCGGCCTGTGCGGCAACAACTGCCAGCTGACCATCAACACCTTCGCCGACGGGGCCACCTTCATCAGCGGCAACCGGTGTGACCGGCCCGTCACCGGCAAGGCGGACACCGGCGAGCGGAATCTGTACGCCTACAAGCGCAAGCTGATCCTGGGCTACAAGCCCGTCCCCGGCAAGCGGGGCAAGATCGGCCTGCCCCTGTGCCTGAACATGTGGGAGCTGCTGCCCTTCTGGCACACCTTCTTCACGAAGCTGGGCTTCGCGGTGTACCACAGCCCCCTCTCCAGCCGGGACCTGTATCTGAAGGGCCAGGGCACCATCCCCAGCGACACCGCCTGCTTCCCCGCCAAGCTGGCCCACGGCCACATCCACTTCCTCAGCAAATTGGGGCTGGACGCCATCTTCTACCCCTGCATGACCTACAACATCGACGAGGGGCTGGGGGACAACCACTACAACTGCCCGGTGGTGGCCTACTACCCGGAGGTCATCGCCGGCAACTGCCCGGAGGTCCAGCAGACCAAGTTCATCTATGACTATGTGGGCCTCCACCGGCCCAAGGACTTCACCAAGAAGATCTTCACCATCCTGCGGAATTACTTCCCGGACATCACCAAGGGAGAGGTGAAGGAGGCCAGCGATGCCGCCTACGCCGAGTATGCCCACCACATGTCCCTCATCCGCAAGGAGGGGGAGCGGATCATCGAGCAGGCCCGGGCGGAGGGCCGCCGGATCATCGTGCTGGCGGGCCGGCCCTACCACGTAGACCCGGAGGTGAACCACGGCATCGACACCCTGATCACCCGCTCCGGCGCCGCGGTCATCACGGAGGACTCCATCTCCAACCGGGTGGAGAAGTTCCCCACCATGGTGCTGAACCAGTGGACCTACCACGCCCGCCTCTACGCGGCGGCCCGGTACTGCTGCACCCAGAAGGACATGGACCTGGTGCAGCTGGTCTCCTTCGGCTGCGGCGTGGACGCCATCACCTCCGACGAAACGAGAGAGATTTTACAGGCGGGCGGCAAGCTGTACACCCAGCTGAAGATCGACGAGATCACCAATCTGGGCGCCGTCCGCATCCGGCTGCGGAGCCTGTTCGCCGCCCTGGACGAGCAGGACGAGGCCCGGGAAAACGCCAGAAAGGAGGCGTGAGACATGGAGCTGGAATACCAGAATTACCCCAAGTTCACCCCTGAAATGAAAAAGACCCACAAGATTTTGATCCCCAACATGGCCCCGGTGCAGTTCCGCATCCTGGCGGCCGTCATGCGGCAGGCGGGCTACACCTGCGAGCTGCTGGAAAACTGCGGCAGCCAGGTCAGCGAGCTGGGATTGAAATATGTCCACAACGACACCTGCTATCCCGCCCTGCTGGTCATCGGCCAGTTCCTGGACGCCCTGGGCTCCGGGAAGTACGACCTGGACCACACCGCCCTGATCATCACCCAGACCGGCGGCGGCTGCCGGGCCTCCAACTACATCCACCTGCTGCGCAAGGCCCTGGTGAAGGCCGGCTATCCCCAGGTGCCGGTGGTGAGTTTGAACTTCTCCGGATTGGAGAAGGACTCCGGCTTCCCCATGACGCTGCCCCTGATGCGCAAGCTGCTGGCCTGCATCTACTACGGCGACCTGCTGGTGACGCTGAAGGCCCAGACGGAGCCCTATGAGACCCACAAGGGCGATGCCGCCGCCCTGCAGGAGAAGTGGCTGGACACCATCTGCGGCTGGGTCATGGAGGACAAGGGCTGGTCCGGCCGGGAGATCAAGGCCGCCATGCCCAAGATCGCGGCGGACTTCGCCGCCATCCCCGTCCACCGGGTGCCCAAGGTGAAAGTGGGCGTGGTGGGGGAGATCTACGTGAAATACTCCCCCCTGGGCAACAACGACCTGGAGAAGTTCCTGGCCTCTCAGGACTGCGAAGTGAACCTGCCGGGGCTCATGGGCTTCGTGCAGTACTGCGCCTACAACCCCTCCGAGACCGCCCGGCTGTACGGCGGCACCTTCCTGGAAAAGCATGTGTCCGATCTGATCCTGGACTACATCGAAGGCATGGAGAAGGTGATGATCAAGGTCCTGAAGGACAACGGCTTCCACGCGCCTCTGCCCTTCCGGGAGCTGGTGAAGCTGGCGGACGGCGTCATCTCCACCGGCAACAAGATGGGAGAGGGCTGGCTCCTCACCGCCGAGATGATCGAGCTGGTGAAGGCGGGGTACGAGAACATCGTCTGCGCCCAGCCCTTCGGCTGCCTGCCCAACCACATCTGCGGCAAGGGCATGATCAACAAGATCCGGGAGCTGTACCCCCAGGCCAACATCACCCCCATCGACTACGACCCCAGCGCCACCCGGGTGAATCAGGAGAACCGCATCAAGCTGATGCTGGCGGTGGCCCGGGAGCGGCTGGCGG
This sequence comes from Candidatus Oscillibacter excrementavium, assembly GCA_019118505.1. Taxonomy (GTDB): domain Bacteria; phylum Bacillota; class Clostridia; order Oscillospirales; family Oscillospiraceae; genus Oscillibacter; species Oscillibacter excrementavium. The sequence continues at coordinate 135 of DWYU01000065.1, read as the reverse complement.
AAAAGACCGCCGGCCAGGGTGCCCAGGAGGTCCCGACTCCCGCGGAGACCGCCCGGAGCGCGGCGGAGCCCCAGACTGCCTCCGTGTAAACAAGTCTATCTGCGGATATGCCGGCGCGGCAGACCGATCCAGGTC
>DWYU01000064.1 GCA_019118505.1 Candidatus Oscillibacter excrementavium | reverse complement strand
CAGGGTGGTGTGCTCCATGCCGCCGTTGTACCAGTCCACGGGAGACCAGTACTCCAGCGCCTCCTTGGAGGCGAACTCCTTGTCGTTGTGGGGATCCATATACCGCAGGAAGTACCAGCTGGAGCCGGCCCACTGGGGCATGGTGTCGGTCTCCCGCTGGGCGGGGCCGCCGCACTTGGGGCAGGTGGTATTCACCCAGTCGGTCATCTTGGAGAGGGGGCTCTCGCCGGTGTCGGTGACCTCGTAGGAGTCCACCTCCGGCAGCAACAGGGGCAGCTGGTCCTCCGGCAGGGGGACCCAGCCGCACTTGGGGCAGTTCACCAGGGGGATGGGCTCGCCCCAGTACCGCTGGCGGGAGAACACCCAGTCCCGGAGCTTGAAGTTTGTCTTGGGACGGCCGATGCCCTGCTCCGTCACCCACTTCTTCATGGCGGGGATGGCCTCTTTGACCGTCATGCCGTTCAGGAAGCCGGAGTTCACCATGATGCCGGTGTCGTCCTTCAGAGTGAAGGCCTCCTTGGTGATGTCGCCGCCCTTGACCACCTCCACGATGGGCAGGCCGAACTTGGTGGCGAACTCCCAGTCGCGCTGGTCGTGGCCCGGCACGCCCATGACGATGCCGGTGCCGTAGCCCATCAGCACGTAGTCGGAGACGAACAGGGGCACGTGCTTGCCGCTGGCGGGGTTGACGGCCTCGATGCCCTCCAGCCGGACGCCGGTCTTTTCCTTGTTCAGCTCGCCCCGCTCAAAGTCGGACTTGTGGGCGGCCTCCTCGATATAGGCGGCCACCTCATCCCAGTTCTGGATCTGGTCCTTCCACTGCTGGAGATAGGGGTGCTCCGGGGAGATGACCATATAGGTCACGCCGAACAGCGTGTCGCACCGGGTGGTGTACACCGTCAGCTTGTCGCCGTTGGTGGCGGTGAAGTCCACCTCCGTGCCCTCGGACCGGCCGATCCAGTTCTTCTGCTGGATCTTCACCCGCTCGATGAAGTCCAGGTCGTCCAGGTCGTCGATGAGCCGGTCGGCGTACTTGGTGATGGCCAGCATCCACTGGCTCTTCTCCTTGCGGATGACCTGGCCGCCGCAGCGCTCGCAGACGCCGTCCACGACCTCCTCGTTGGCCAGGACGATCTTGCAGCTGGTGCACCAGTTGACGGGCATGGAGGCCTTGTAGGCCAGGCCGTGCTTGAACATTTGCAGGAAGATCCACTGGGTCCACTTGTAGTAGCTGGGGTCGGTGGTGTTCACCTCCCGGTCCCAGTCGAAGGAGTACCCCAGCATATGCAGCTGCTTGCGGAAGTTTTCGATGTTGTCGTGGGTCACCTTGGCGGGGTGGATATGATGCTGGACGGCGTAGTTCTCCGTGGGCAGGCCGAAGGCGTCATAGCCGATGGGGAACAGGACGTTGTAGCCCTGCATCCGCTTCTTCCGGCAGATGATGTCCATGGCGGTGAAAGGCCGGGCGTGGCCCACGTGGAGCCCCTGGCCGGAGGGATAGGGGAACTCGATCAGGCCGAAGAACTTTTCCCGGGTCTTGTCCCCGGTGACGGCGGTGAAGGGCTTCTCCTCCAGCCACTTCTGCTGCCACTTTTTCTCAATGCTGGCAAAATCGTACTTCATATGCTTCTCCTCATTCCTGTGAATGGATTTCTCTGTGGAATCTATTTTTGCCGCGGCGTGTACGTGGCAAAAATACTTTGACCCGCGCGCCTGGGGCGCGCACACCAGTGACGCGGCGTCACTGGTGGGGGGAATCTGAAGGGGGGACGCAGTCCCCTCTTCAAGAAAACAGCCCCTGACCTTACGGCCAGGGGCGTAAAATCTACGCGGTACCACCCTGTTTTCGCCACTCGTTGCCGGATGGCGCTCAACGGCCCGGAGGGCCCTGGCCGGTAACGGGGCCTGCCGTCCCGCCCTACTCACGGTTCAGGCGGGAGACTCCGGGAACAGTCATCCGCGAAGGCCCCCCACCGGCTCGCAGCGGCCGCCGGCTCTCTGAAGGCGGGACAGTTCGCCTTTCTTCCCATCAAAGTCGTTAACAGGTGCTATTTTATGTGGATTTCGGCAATTTGTCAAGAGGAGCCGGGAATTTTCCGTGGAAAACGCCCCCCGGCGGCCATGGCTGCCCCAAGCCCAAAATACGGGATACTATGCAGCCTGCATATTGTTTTCAGCCTGCCGGGCATTGTATAATAGAGGAAAATCAAAGGGTGATCGTGGAGGGAGCTCCCTCCACGCCGTGAGACGTCTCACGGAAATTTTTCGTCTCTGCGAAATTTCATGAAGATTAGGAGAAATGATATGAAGGATTTTTTCCAAACGTTCAAGAGAAATTTCTCTCTGTTCAGGTTCTTCTTGATGGATGTTTCTTGTGGTTTTTTATCAGCGTTACTTACCATCTTGTTTACTTCATCGATATTTGGAGGTGTAGTTATAGGCTTTGCTGTTATGTTCATACTTGAGGTTTTGATGACACACTTATTTCAAAAAGGTGAGGCTCTTCAGCTCAGTCAAAGAAAAGAGGACTTTTGGAAAGATTGCAAAAAGTTTGGTATTGTAGATTACTCGTCAATGAATTCACCCGAAAAACAGCAGCGGCTTAAACTTTTAGCTGCAAAATATCATTTTGACCATTTGAGCTCTGATGAGTTGTTACAAATAATACTGGAAAAATCTTCCGAAAAAGAGAAGAAAGCACAAGAAGAAGAGCAAAAAGACATTGAACTTTGCAAAGCAAAAGAACAAGCTACTTTTGAGAAACTGACACAATATGCCTGTCTGCATGGAGCTGAAAAGCCGATCACAATGCTGAATGATATAGCAGATTCATTGAAGAAATCCGTTCAAGGGGAAAGAATTATTGCAACAAAGAAGGAATCAGATGGAGCCATTATGGCTGGTGTGGCATCTGGCATTGGTGGAGTAGTTCCCGCGATGATGTCTTTTTCTAATACAGAACGGATCAATAAGGAGATTCGGCAGCATAATGAGGCGGCAAGCGCTATTAACGCTATGACAGCCAAGATCGTTGGAGAAACATACGCTCGCGCCAGAGAGTACCAAAAAACAGCTGAACAAGCAAGCTTAAAACTTATTTCTGAATTGCCCCCCAAAAAATTGTTTCGTTTACTTGCATTTCAAAACACAACAACAACTGTTTCAAAAACTGGGAGTATAGTTATATCAACTGAAGTAACTGCAGATAATAAATTGACGATTTTTGACCACCTACCGGCCTTTATAGATGGCTATGTAAATGCAGAAATCTATGACGGTGAGAAGAAGATCGGCACGGCGAAGATGATCTTTCCGGCTCTTGGCAGTATGTTCTATTATTTGGACGAGAAACGTGCTCGTGATGGATTTCTCAGTATAAACGGTATAAAAAAGGACTCTCAAAAACCAGTAAAGCTGGAGGGAATCTGCCTATTTTGCGGCGAACCGAGCCATAAGTACACCGTCAAATTCGTCCCCGGCGACCTTTGGGCCATGGAAAAGTGAAGCACAGAGCCCGCCTCTCACGAGGCGGGCTCTGTTTTCTCCCTTGGAACGCTCACGTCTCCTCCCCGCCGGCAGTCTCCCGCAGCAGCTCCTCCGCCGGCACGCCGAAGAGCTTTGCCAGGGCCAGCAGGTTGGAGGTACTGGGGTCCGCCGTGCCGGTCTCCCACTTGCTGACCGCCTGGCGGCTGACCCCCAGGACCTCCGCCACGAACTCCTGGGTCATCTGGCAGCGCATCCGGTGGGCCTTCAGGACCTCCCCCAGGGTGCGGCGGGTCTCCGCCCTTTCCCGCCGGGCCTCCCCGCCCCGCAGGTACTTCCGCAGGGCCCGGATCAGTAAAATCAGCAGATAAATGAGCCCCGCCCAGATGGCCAGGAACAGGAGCAGCAGCGGGATCATCACGATGGATGCCATTCTCATTGGAATTCCTCCTTTTTGTTTGGTGACTCCAGCATACCCGGCAGAGGCGGTTGCGTCCACCAGCTATCGCGCAACTCTGGGTTGATGAGCCGAAAAAAAGCTCCGGCGGGCAGCGCCGCCGGAGCTGATGGTTCCCTTTTTTGCCGGGCCCGGCCCCTCAATTCGCCGTCAGCACGCCGGAGAGGTCCACCGGCTTGCCGTCGTGCCACAGCCGTTCCAGAGAGTAGAACTCCCGGGCCTCGGCGGAGAACACGTGGACCACCACGCAGCCGTAGTCCAGCAGGACCCAGGTGCCATCCCGGTAGCCCTCCCGGCGGAGGGGGTCCTCCCCCGCCTGCTCCTTCATGGCCTTCTCCACCGCGCCGCACAGGGCGTTGATCTGGGTGTTGGAGCTGCCGGTGGCAATGACGAAATAGTCCGCCAGGGTGGTCTGCTCCGTGATCTCGATGGCGGCGATGTCGCCGCCCTTTTTCTCGTCCAGGGCCTTGGCCGCGATCAGGGCCATTTCCTTTGGTGTCATGGACTCATCCTTTCTGATCTGTTGAAGTTTCTGCGGCCTGTGCCGCTCAGTTCACGATGATGAACCCCTCGTCCGGGGCCTGGGGCTCGCCGCCGGCGGGCTCCTCCGTCGGGGCGGTCTCTCCGCCGGAGGGCTCCGGCGTCTCCGGGGCGGTCTGACCGCCCGCTCCGCTCCCCCCGCCGTCCGCGGAACCGCCGCCCACCTGGCCGATCACCTGTCCCGTACCGGGGTCCAGGATCTGGCCGGTGGAGGGATCGATGATGCCGCCGGTCTCCGGGTCGATCTGCTGGCCGGTGCCGGGCTCCCAGGTCCCCGTGCCGGGGTCCGTGGTCCCGCCCAGTTCCGGGGATACGGGCTCTCCGGTGCCAGGGGTCTCTCCTCCGGTCACCGGCTCCCCGGTATTGGGATCCGTGGCAATGGGATTGCCGTTTTCATCCACGGGCGGGGTCTCTTCCTCCTCCGGCTCCTGGGGCGCCCACTGGGCCTGCCAGTAAGACCTGGGATTGGCGGCGCTGGGATCTTCCAGATGCCCAGTAGAGGAGCTGACGGAGCCGTCGGCGTTCACCGTCATCATATCCAGGTCGCTGCGGGTAAATACTTCCTTATAGGGGCTGAGCTTGGTGTTCACCAGCTCCAGCAGCTCACCGGCATTGGGAACTACATAGGACTGTTCGGAGTAGCGGCCGTTCTGCCGGCTGGTGGAAGCACTGTAGGCGTACTTGGGGGTATTGGGCATGGTGACGAACTCCACATCCTCCGCCTTCAGGCCGCCGGTAAAGGCCGCCTTGGCAAACCAGAGGATGTTCTGAAGGGTCAGGTCCGTCTCCACGTTCTCCCGGAACACCTCGGCAAACTGGTTGATCTTGGTGATGTTTTCGATCTTCAGCAGCTGCTCCACCATGGCCTTCAGGAAGGCCTGCTGGGTGCCGATCCGGCCGATGTCGCCATCCGCATAGCCGTTGGTGCCCTTTCTGAATCGCAGGACCTGCATGGCATCGTCCCCGGAGAGGAGCCGATAGCCCGCCTTCTGGTTGATATAGAGATTCTGCAGGGGATCGCTGTAGTACATATCCCGGGGCACGTCGAACCAGACGCCGCCCATGGCGTCCACGATCTGCCCCACGGCCTCCCACTCCACGATCACCTGAAAGTCCGGCTCAAAGCCCACCAGCTGGGAGATCTCCTTGTACAAAGCCTGGATGCCCCGTTCTCCTCCGCCGTAGTTATTGTAGACGCCGTTGATCTTCTTGATGTCCCAGGAGACGTTCACCATGGTGTCCCGGGGAATGGACATGACCGTTGCCTTCTGGTTGGTCACGTCATAGCTGGCCAGCAGCATGGTGTCCGTGTTGCCGCCGCCTCCCGTGTCCCGGCCCAGGATCAGGACGGTGTAATAGTCCTCACTCTTCCGCTCTCCGTCGCTGCGGGGCCGGACGCCCTCGCCCCAGTCGATCTCCTCCACCGCTTCGCCGGTCTCCGGATCCTCCGTCTGCTCTGCCTTTCCGGCATTGAGATCCGGCCGGACAAACAGGCTCTGCCAGGCCAGAACGCCGATCAGCGCCACCGCCAATACGGCGGCGGCCGCAATCAATCCCTTCTGGCCCCGCGTCAACCTGACGCGCTTCTGCTTTCCGTCCTGCTTCTTCCCACCTGTCTGGTCCGCCATCCTGCCACCTCTTTTTATCGATTTCGGTCCGTCAGTCCACTCAATTTACAATGACAAAGCCAGCATCCGGGGCCGCTGTGGAGCCGCCGGAGTCCCCGGTGCCGGCGGTCTGGCTGTCGCCGCCGGAGGTCCCCGCGCCGGGGTCCGTGGTCCCGCCGGTGCCGGGATCTGTGGTGCCGGGGGTCGTTCCGCCGGTACCCGGGTCCGTGGTGCCGGGGGTGGTCTCGCTGGTGCCGGGGTCCGTGGTACCCGTGCCCGGGGTGGTCTCTCCCGTACCAGGGCCTGTGGTGCCGGGGGTGGTCTCACCGGTGCCCGGGTCCGTGGTGCCGGGATCTGTGGTCTCTCCGCCGGTCACCGGCAAGCCGGTGTCCGGATCGATGGCATTGCCGTTCTCATCCACCGTGGGCGTCTCCTCCTCCGGCTGCTCCGGCGTGCTGGGCTTCGAGGGGCGCACCGGCGGCTGGGCCGCCCGGCTGTCCTCCACACGGCCGGTGGAGGAGCTGAGGGAGCCGTCGCTGTTCACGGACATGATGTCCAGGTCGCTGAGGGTGAACACCTTGGTGAAGGGGCTCAGCTGGTTGTTCACCAGGTCCAGCAGCTCATCTGCGATGGGTACCACATAGGACTGGTAGCTCTGATATGTCCGGCTCCACGCGGAGACATTTTTGTTGGGCATGGTGACGAACTCCACGTTCTCCATGGAGAGGCCGCCGAATACCGCCTTCTTGGCGAACCAGAGGATGTTCTGGAAGCTCAGATCCGTCTCCACATTGTCCTGGAACACCTGGATAAACTGCCGGATCTTGGTCACGTTCTCCAATTTCAGCAGCTGCTCCACCATGGCGGAGAGGAAGGCCTGCTGGGTCTTGATGCGGCCCAGGTCCCCGTCCGGATAGCCGTAGTGCATATCGTTGTCATGGCGGTAGCGGAGGACCTGCATGGCGTCGTCCCCGGAGAGGAGGCGGTAGCCCTTCTCCTGGTGGATGTGGAGGTCCTGATAGGGGTCGTCATAGTTCATATTCCGGGGCACATCGAACCAGACGCCGCCCATGGCGTCCACGATCTCGCCCACGGCGTCCCACTCCACCACCACCTGGTAGTCCGGCTCAAAGCCCACCAGCTGGGAGATCTCCTTGTAGAGGTACTGGATGCCCTCATCCCCGCCGCCGCCATAGTTGTACACGGCGTTGATGCGCTTGATGTCATAGGGGACGTTCACCATGGTGTCCCGGGGGATGGACATGACGGTGGCCTTCTGGTTGGTGACGTCGTAGCTGGCCAGCAGCATGGTGTCCGTGTTGCCGCCGCCTCCCGTGTCCCGGCCCAGGATCAGCACCGTGTAGTAGTCCTCGCTCTTCCGCTCCCCGCCGCTGTGGGGCCGGTTGCCCTCGCCCCAGTCGATCTCCTCTGTTTCGGTGCCGTCCTCCAGGCCGGTGCCCGGCAGGTCCGGCCGGACGAACAGGCTCTGGCAGGCCACCACGGCGACCAGCACCACCGCCAGCACCGCCGCCACCGCGATCAGCAGCTTCTGCTGCCGGGTCAGGCGGCTGGGCCGCTTCTGTTTTTTGGGTCTTGTCTTTTTTGGCGTCCCACCCGCCAAATGCTTTCCGGTTTCTCTGTCCACGGTCTCTTCTATCCTTTCAATGCGTCCCGCGCCTCAATGGTGGCGTGGTGCACAGGGTTTCCCATGCTGGTCATCTCTTCGATGGTCATCTCCAGGCCCAGCAACAGGCCCTCATCCAGGTCTTTATAACACACACTGCGCAATTTGTCTACACCCGGAAAATCCCGGGAGGGCTCGATATAGTCCGCCAGATAGATGATCTTCTCCAGCAGCGTCATGTGGGCGTGTCCGGTGGTGTGCCACCAGATGGCCCGATAGATCTCGTCATCCACGCCGAACACGTCCCGGGCGATGGCGGCGCCGGTCTTGGCGTGGAGGAGCTTCAGGGCTTTCTGCTCCAGCTCGTCCAGCTGGATGCCGTACCGGCGGCACAGGGCCAGCTGCTCCTCCATGTCCAGCTTTTTGGTGCAGTCGTGGAGCAGCGCGGCCACCCGGGCCTTCTCCACATCGGCGCCGTACCGCTCCGCCAGGCGGATGGCCTCCTGCTCCGTCCCCAGCACGTGGGGGATGCGCTTGTATTTCAGGTAGCTGAGGGCCACCGGCCGCAGCTGCCGGAAGGGCAGGTGCTTCAGATCCGCCCCCGTGCCGTAGAGGCCCTCCCGCAGGATGTAGCCGTACACCGCCGGCGGCAGGAGGTTCGCCCCCTCTCCCCTGGCCAGCAGGGCCCGCAGTTCCGTGGAGGACACGTCCACCACGCCGGGGATGGTCAGCGTGAAGATCCGGGCCTGGGGATACGTCCGGTACAAGTAGTCCCGCTGGGCGGAGAACAGCTCCTCCGTGTCCGCCTCCGTCCGGCCGAAGGCGGCGATCCCCGCCAGGGACAGGATCTCCTCCGGCGTGTGCCAGGCCTGGAGGGTCAGGAACATATCCGTCCCCATCAGCAGCCACAGCTCGTCCTCCGGATACTGCTCCCGCAGCGCCTTCAGGGTGTCGGAGGTATAGCTCCGCCCCTCCCGCTTCAGCTCCACGTCCAGGACCCGGACCTTGTCCCCCAGACCCAGCTGCTCCGCCGCCAGGCGGGTCATCTCCAGCCGCTGCTCCGGGGTGGGGCTGCCCGCCGGCAGCGCCTTGTGGGGCGGCTCCCGGTCCGGCACCACCAGCAGCAGATCCAGCTTCAGCAGTTCAAATACCGCCCGGGCCGCTGTCACATGGCCCAGGTGAGGCGGGTTGAAGGTCCCGCCGTATACGCCGATTTTCATATGCGCTCCTTCTTTTCCGTATCTGTTTGCTCCCCCGGGCGGAGATCCAGCACCATCTCCTCCTCAGCCGCAAAGCCGTACCGCCGGTACAGGGGCCTGCCCATGTCGGTGGCGTGGAGGGAGACGGACAGGCACCCCCGCTCCCGGGCCGCCGCCGTCAGCAGGTCCAGCACCCGCCGGGCGATCCCCCGGCCCCGGAAATCCGGGTCCGTCCAGATGTTCATGACATAGCCGGACCGCCCCGTCGGGTTGCCGTAAGAGGGCATCTCCCGGCGGAAGTCCAGTCCTCCGGTGGCCACCAGACGATCCCCCGCCATGACCAGAACGGCAGTGTGGGCGCCGGCTGGCAGCGCCCGGCGGTAGTAGTCCCGGACGGAAGTCTCCAGCTCCGGCGGCAGAGGCGCCCGCTCCGGCAGACCCCGGTAGGTCCGGATGGCCCGGAGGCGGCTGTGTGTCAGCAGCTCCAGATCCGCGAGATCCGCCATGCGGAAGATCAGCTCGTCCATGGTGCCCCTCCCGCAATCACTGGGGGCGTTTTTTCCCCGGCTTCACCAGCTGGATCCGCTTCTCCCTGGGCTTGGAGTGGCTCTCCCGGTACAGCACGAACTTGGAGCCGATGACCTGCACCACCTCGCTGCGGGTGGCCCGGGCCAGCTCCTCCGCCGCGGCGCGGGCGTCGTAGTCGATGTTGTTGTCCAGCACCCGGCCCTTGATGAGCTCCCGGGCCTCCAGGGCGTCGTCCGCCTGCTTGATGAGGTTCTCCCCGATGCCGTCCTTGCCGATCTGGAGGATGGTGTCCAGGCTGTTGGCCAGGCTCCGCAGCTGGGCCCTCTGTTTGCTTGTCAGTTCCATACGATTCCTTTCCCGGGCCCGGCCGGGCCCAGTTGTCTTTTATCTGACGCCCCCTGCGGCCGCAGGGGGCAGTCCGTTTTTCTCTCAATAAAATAGACGTTATTTTTTCAAATAAGTTGCCAGTTTTTCAGAAAATGCCCGCAGGGCCCGGCCCCGGTGGGAGATGGCACTCTTCTCCGCCGCCGTCAGCTGGCCGAAGGTTTTGCCCCTCTCCGGCACCAGAAACACCGGGTCATAGCCAAAGCCCCCCGTCCCCATGGGGGCGAAGGCGATAGCACCGTCGCAGCGGCCCTCCGCCGTCAGCTCGTCGCCGTTGGGAAACGCGCAGGCGATGGCGCAGGCGAAGTGGGCCGCCCGGGTGGTCTGCCCCCGCATGTTCTGTAGCAGCAGGGTGTACCGGCCCTTGTCGTCCAGGCCCTCCCCCCCGTAGCGGGCGGAGTAGACGCCGGGGCCGCCGTTGAGGGCGTCCACGCACAGGCCGGAGTCGTCCGCGATGGCGGGCAGCCCGCTGGCCGCGCAGATGGCCCTGGCCTTCAGCATGGCGTTTTCGGCAAAGGTGGCGCCGGTCTCCTCCACGTCCACGGTGACGCCCACATCCGCGGGGCTCACCACTTCCACCCCCAGGCCGGAGAGGATCTCCCCCATCTCTTTCAGCTTGCCGGGATTATGGGTGGCCAATACGAACTTCATACGGTTTCCTCCTGTTCTGCCGCCTGATCCAGGCGCTTGTTCCGCACGGTCAGCACCAGGTCGGTGGTGACCATGGCAATGTCCAGAATGTAAAATGCCGCCACGTATGTCACGTTCCCGCTGATGAACTTCCCCGCCAGCCCGCAGAGGTAGCCCACGATGATGCACACCTCGAACCACAGGCTCTTGCCCTTGGCGGTGCGGGAGCGGAGGGACTTGGCGATGTTGAAGGGCCAGGACAGGCCGAAGCAGATCAGCATGATCATCTCGAATACCTGTGCCATAGAACCCCTCCCTTTCAGCCCGCAGCCTTACCGCTTCAAAATCTCCCGCTGGACGGCCAGCAGCTCCCGGTTGCCCTTGGCGCACAGGCGCACCAGATCCTGCTGCTCCTGGGCCGTGAAGGCCCGGCCCTCCCCGGTGCCCTGGAGCTCGATGATCTCCCCCAGCTCGTTCATCACGCAGTTGAGATCCACCTGTGCCCGGCTGTCCTCGCTGTACTGCAAATCCAGCATGAGCTGCTCGTCCACGATGCCGGCGGACACGCCGGTGACGAAGTGCCGGATGGGGTCAGAGGCCAGTACCCCCTCCTCCACCAGCTTCCGGCAGGCCAGGCTGAGTGCCACAAAGCCGCCGGTGACGGAGGCGGTGCGGGTGCCGCCGTCCCCCTGGAGCACGTCGCAGTCGATGGTGATGGTGTGCTCTCCCAGCTTGTTCATGTCCACGGCGGCCCGGAGGGACCGGCCCACCAGCCGCTGGATCTCCGCGCTGCGGGGAGAGAGCTTCAGCTTGGAGATGTCCCGGCGGCTCCGCTCCCGGTTGGCCCGGGGAAGCATGGAGTACTCCGCTGTCACCCAGCCGGCGCCCTCCGGCACGTGGGGCGGCACCTTGTCCTCCACGCTGGCGCAGCAGAGGACCATGGTGTCGCCGCACTGGATGAGGCAGCTGCCCTCCGCGAATTTTACAAAGTTAGGGGTGATGGTGACGGGGCGCAGTTCGTCAAAGGCCCGTCCGTCCTGTCTGGTCATAAATCACATCTTCTTTCCTGAAAAGTTCCACAGATGCCGGAACATCCGGGATGGTCCCCCCGTTTGGGTGGAGGGAACAGCCATGCTGAGATGGCTGGGCAGACGCGCCCGATGGAAAGGGCGATCGTTCCGCCGCCGGTTTGCAAAAAGCCATTCTCCATCGGCTGCCCGCAAAAGGGGCAGCTCTCTCTATATTATATGATGGCCTCCACGTACTCCCTGGCGTCGAAGGGCTTCAGATCGTCCAGCCCCTCGCCTACGCCGGCCAGCTTCACCGGCACGCCCAGCTCCTTGGCGATGGCGACGACGATGCCGCCCTTGGCGGTGCCGTCCAGCTTGGTCAGCACGATGCCGGTGAGTCCGGCGGTCTCTTTGAAGGTCCTGGCCTGGATCAGGCCGTTCTGGCCGGTGGTGGCGTCCAGCACCAGCAGCGTCTCCCGGGCGGCGCCGGGGCACTCCCGGTCGATGATCTTGGAGAGCTTACTCAGCTCCGCCATCAGATTGGCCTTGTTGTGGAGGCGGCCGGCGGTGTCGCACAGCACCACATCCACGCCACGGGCCTTGGCGGCCTGGAGAGCGTCAAACAGCACTGCGCCGGGGTCGGCCCCCTCGTGCTGACGGACGATCTCGCAGCCGGAGCGCTCCGCCCAGATCTGCAGCTGATCCGCCGCCGCGGCCCGGAAGGTATCCGCCGCGCACAGCAGCACCCGCTTGCCCTGGCTCTTCAGCTGGTGGGCCAGCTTGCCGATGGAGGTGGTCTTGCCCACGCCGTTGACGCCGATGAACAGCACCACGCTGGGGGTGGTGGACAGGTCCAGAGCGGTGTCTCCCACGTCCATCTCCTCCGCCAGGATGTCCCGGAGAGCGGCCTTGACCTCCTCCTGACCCTGGAGTTTCTCCTTCCGCACCCGGGTGCGGAGCTTCTCCACCGCGTCCAGGGCCGTGTCCATGCCCAGGTCCGCCAGGATCAGGGTCTCCTCCAGCTCCTCGAAAAAGGCCTCGTCCGCCTCGGAGAAGCCGGAGAACAGATTGGTGGTGATTTTTTTCAGTTTGTCAAAAAAGCCCATGGTCTCTCACTCCACTTTCTTGCCGCAGTAAGGGCAGGTCTTGTCCGGGCGGAGCTCCCGGACCGGTTTTCCGCAGTGGGGGCAGCGCAGCAGCAGCCACACCAGCCCCAGATCCAGCAGAAAGATCAGCAGGCCGGCATAGGTCATCCAGCCTCCCCGAAAGATGAGCAGGCCAGCCAGCAAACCCACCCAAATGATCAGCATCTGTTTATGCTTGCGCTTCATGGATCGTCTCCTTATTTGATCTTCAATTCCTTGGCCATGTCGTTGAGGTTGATGGTCAGGATCTTGCTCACGCCCTGCTCCTGCATGGTGACGCCGTAGAGGACGTCGGCCTCCTCCATGGTGCCCCGGCGGTGGGTGATGACGATGAACTGGGTCCGGCCCGCCAGGGTCCGCATATAGCGGGCGTAGCGGGTGACGTTGGCGTCGTCCAGCGCCGCTTCGATCTCGTCCATGACGCAGAAGGGAGTCGGGTGAACTTTCAGGATTGCGAAGTATAGGGCAATGGCCACGAAGGCCTTCTCGCCGCCGGACAGCAGGGAGATGGTCTTGAGGGTCTTGCCCGGGGGCTGGGCCTTGATCTCGATGCCGCAGCCCAGAATGTCATTCTCGTCCTCCAGCTCCAGCTTGGCCTGGCCGCCGCCGAAGAGCTCCTGGAAGGTGGTCTGGAAGCTCTCGGACAGCAGCTTGAACTGCTCGGCGAAGATCTTCGTCATCTCGGCGGTGATCTCGCCGATGATGGTCTCCAGCTCTCCCTTGGCCTTCTCCACGTCGTTGCGCTGGTCCGTCAGGTAGGTGTAGCGGGTATTCACCCGGTCGTACTCCTCGATGGCGCCGATGTTGGGGGTGCCCAGGGCGGCGATGTCCCGCTTCAGCTCCCCGATCCGCCGGTTGGCCTTGGGCACGCTCTCCAGCTCGATCCGCTGGGCCTGCGCGTCGGAGTGGGAGAGCTCGTAGTGCTCCCACAGCCGATCCAGGATCTGCTTTTCCTCCATAGCGGAAGTGGCCCTTCTCTGGTCCAGCTTGGCCACCGCCCGCTCCAGGTTCAGCAGGTTCTCGTTCATCTCCTGGCCCGCCCGGTTCTTGGCGGTCCGCTCCGCCTCCAGGGCATTCTTCTCGTCGTTGATGGCGGCCAGCCGCTGGCGGAAGGTCCCGCCCTGGCTGGCCAGCGCCTCCAGGGACGCCTTCAGCCGGCCGATCTCCGCCTCCGCTTCGGCGATATTTCGGCGGTAGGTCTCCACCATCTGCTCCTTCTGGGCCCGGTCGCCGGAGAGGTCCGCGCACAGGGCCCGCAGGTCCGCGGCGCTGCGGGCCGTGGCGTCCCGCTCGGCGGTCAGGGCCGCCAGATCGCTCTTCTTGGCGCTGATCTCCTCCGCCAGGGCGCCGGACTTCTCCAGCAGCTCCGTCTGGCCGGAGAGGGCGGCCTCCGCCTGGGCCCGCGCTTCCGCGGCGGCGGCCTCCTGCTTCTCGATCTCCGCCTGAGCGGCGGCAGACCGGGCGGCGTTGTCCTCCAGCCGGCCGGCCAGGCTCTCCAGCTCGCCGGTGAGGTTCTCCACATTCTCCTCCAGGGAGCGCAGCAGCAGGTCGTACTGCCCCTTGGTGCCCTCCAGCCGCAGGACCTCGTCCTCCGCCTGGCGGCGCTGGGCCTCTGCCGTCTCCAGCTCATACTGGGACGCGGCCAGCTCCCGGGCCGTGTCCTCCTCCGCCTGCTTCGCCTCCGCCAGCTTGGCCTGCATGGCGGCGGACTTGGCGGTGAGCCGCTCCAGCTCCGCCGCCCGGCTGAGGACACCGGCGGACCGGCTGGTGCTGCCGCCGGTCATGGAGCCGCCCCGGTTGATGACCTGGCCGTCCAGCGTCACGATCCGGAAGGCGTTGCGGTACTTCCGGGCCATGGCGATGCCGCAGTCCAGGTCCTCCGCCACCACGGTGCGGCCCAGCAGATTGAAGATGATGTTCTGATACTTGGGGTCAAAGGCCACCAGCCGGGAGGCGAGGCCCACGAAGCCGAACTCGTTCTCCACGCCTCTCTCCCGGAGCTCCTCGCCCCGGATGGCGGTGAGGGGCAGGAAGGTGGCCCGGCCGCCGTCCCGCTGCTTCAGATAGTGGATGGCGGCCTTGGCGTCCTCCTCCCGGTCCACCACGATGTTCTGGAGGCCGGCCCCCAGGGCGATCTCGATAGCCAGGGAGTATTTTCCGTCAGTCTTTACCAGATTCGCCACCGGGCCGTGGATGCCCCGCAGGCCGCTCTGGCCGTGACACACCAGCTTCACCGCCTTGGAGAAGCCCTCGTACTCCTTCTCCATCTCCGTCAGCAGCCGGCGGCGGTTCTCCAGGGCCCCGGCGTCCATGGTCAGCTGGACGCGGCGCTCCGACGCGGCGGCGGCCCGCTTCTTCCGCTCCTCCATCCGCAGGCTGTGGCCGGTGATGACGTTGGCGGCGGCCTCCGCCTCATCCCTGGCGTCCTCCAGGCGGCGGCGGTTCTCCTTTGCCTCCTGCCGGGCGGACTGGAGCTGTTCCTCCGCGGCGGCCTTGTCCCGCTCCGCGGCCTCCCGCCGCTCCGCGATCTGTTCCCGCTCCGCTGCTGCGGCGGCCAGCTCCGCC
Source organism: Candidatus Oscillibacter excrementavium (assembly GCA_019118505.1). GTDB lineage: Bacteria > Bacillota > Clostridia > Oscillospirales > Oscillospiraceae > Oscillibacter > Oscillibacter excrementavium. The sequence goes on along the minus strand of DWYU01000064.1, from coordinate 14,556 downwards.
CGCGCGTCGGCGGCGGTGGCCACGGCCATAGCCTCCTGGCCGCGGAGCCGCTCCGCCTCCGTCTGGGCGCCGCCAGCCTGCTCCGCCATGGCCTGGGCCTGCTGCAGCAAATCGTCCAGGGCGCCATGCAGCGCTCCGATCTGGCGGTCGATCTCCGCCACCCGGGCCTCCTGCTCCTCTGCCTGCCTGGCAAGGCCGCCGGCGCGGCTGTCTGCCTCCGCCAGCTCGGCGGCGGAGCGGTCGATGTTCTCCTGGTTGTGGGCGATGGTGCTCTCCAGCACGGCGGCGGCGGACTCCTTCTCCTTGATCTGGTCCTCCAGCGCGGCGGACTCCGTCCGGATCCGCTCCGCCTCCAGGTCCTTCTCCCGCATCCTCTCGCTGTACTGCTCACCCTCGGCGTAGAGGGCGTCCAGGGCGGCGCGGGCCCTGTCCCGCTCCTCCTCGGCGGCCCGGAAGTCCGCCTCCAGCTTTCGGGCGTCCGCCTTCAGCGTCTCCAGATTCTCCAGCCAGACGGAGATCTCCAGAAGCCGCAGCTCGTCCCGGAGCACCAGATACTTCTTTGCCTTCTCCGCCTGCTCCCGCAGGGGATCCACCTGGAGCTCCAGCTCGGCGATCTTGTCGTTGATGCGGACCAGGTTCTCCTCCGTCCGCTCCAGCTTCCGCTCCGCCTCCTCCTTCCGGTGGCGGAACTTGGAGATGCCGGCGGCCTCCTCAAAGATCTCCCGCCGCTCCCCGCTCTTGGCAGAGAGGATCTCGTCGATCTTGCCCTGGCCGATGATGGAGTAGCCCTCCCGGCCCATGCCGGTGTCCAGGAACAGCTCCGTCACATCCTTCAGCCGGACGGACTGGCGGTTGATGTAATACTCGCTCTCGCCGCTGCGGTAGTACCGGCGGGTGACGGACACCTCGCTCTCCTCCATGGTGGGGAAGATGTGCTCCGTGTTGTCCAGCACCAGCGTCACCTGGGCAAAGCCCACCTGGCTGCGCTTTTCCGTGCCGCCGAAGATCACGTCCTCCATCTTGGCGCCCCGGAGGCCCTTGGCGCTCTGTTCCCCCATCACCCAGCGGATGGCGTCGGAGATGTTGGACTTGCCGGAGCCGTTGGGGCCCACGATGGCGGTGATGTCCTCCCCGAAGTTCAGGACCGTCTTGTCCGGAAAGGACTTGAACCCCTGAATTTCCAATGCTTTCAGATACACGCTTTCACCTCGTTCGGCCTCTCGGCCGGTCCACATACTATAACTAGAATAGTATATCAGAGGAATCCCCCTATTTCAAGGAAAAATCTCCGTCTTTCCGCAGCCCGACCGTGATACTCGAAACAGATCTCGCTTTTTTCCCCTCCCCGTGTTATTCTTTTAAAAGAATAGCGAAAGAAGGAGGGAGTTTGTGGGAGAAAAACGTCCCCGCCTGGTGGTGACCTTCTACACCACCGCCGGGGCCATCGCCACAGAGCAGCTCTGCCGCCGCCTGGGGCTGGAGGGCAAGCTGATCTCCGTCCCCCGGCGCATCACCTCGGACTGCGGCATGGCCTGGTCCGCGCCGCCGGACCTGCGGGAGACCCTGGAGGCCCGGCTGGAGGAGGCCGGCATCGAGACGGCCGGCTTCTATGAGCTGCCCCTGTGACGGCAAAGCGATTCAAGACGTGTGTAAGGAGTGTATCTATGAGAGAAAAGAACTGGATTCGGGACTACGGACTGATTTTGGTGACAGGCGTCGTGGTGGGCATCGCCGCCCTGGTGCTCACCGCCTCCGGCAACCCCAAGAACATGGGCTTCTGCATCGCCTGCTTCCTGCGGGACATCGCCGGGGCCCTGGGGCTCCACAGCTCCGCCAATGTACAGTACATACGGCCGGAGATCATCGGCATCGTGGTGGGCGCAACGGCCGCGGCCCTGGCTGCCAAGGAGTTCCGGGCCAAGGCCGGCTCCTCCCCCGCCTGCCGTTTCGCGCTGGGAATGTTCGTGATGATCGGCGCCCTGGTGTTCCTGGGCTGCCCCCTGCGGATGGTGATCCGCCTGGGCGGCGGCGACCTGACCGCCGTGGCCGGCCTGGTGGGCTTCGCCGCCGGCATCCTGGTGGGCGTGGTGTGCCTGAAGAAGGGTTTCTCCCTGGGCCGGGCCTACCCCGTCCGGATGGGCGAGGGCTTCGTCCTGCCGGGGATCATGGTCGTCCTGCTGGGACTGCTGCTGTTGGTGCCCACCCTGCTGAAGTTCTCTGAGGCGGGCCCCGGCTCCATGCGGGCCTTCTGGGCCATCTCCCTGGCGGCCGGTCTGGTGGTGGGCGTGCTGGCCCAGCGGAGCCGGCTGTGCATGGCCGGCGGAATGCGGGACGCGGTGCTGCTCCACGACTTCAAGCTTCTCTCCGGCTTCCTGGCCATCTGGGTGACGGTGACCATCGGCAACCTGATCCTGGGGTCCTACAACCTGTCCGCCCTGTCCCAGCCCATCGCCCACAGCCAGTACCTGTGGTCCGTCCTGGGCATGGCGCTGGTGGGCTGGGGCTCCATCCTGCTGGGGGGCTGCCCTCTGCGGCAGCTGATCCTGGCCGGTGAGGGCAACGGCGACTCCGCCGTCACCGTCCTGGGCATGATCGTAGGCGCCGCCGTGTCCCACAACTTCGGCCTGGCCGGCGCCGCCGACTCCATCGCGGAGGACGGCACCTACGTGGTGGGCGGCATCGGCACCGCCGGCATGGTGGCGGTGGTCATCGGCTTTGTGGTGCTGGCGGTCATTACCTTGACCCATTTGCCTAAAAAGGAGGACGCATAACATGATCGATACCCGCGGATACATCTGCCCCACTCCGGTGCTGATGGTGCAGAAGGCATTGAAGGACCAGCCTGCCACGGTGGAAGTGCTGGCGGAGGCCGGCGCGGCGGTGGAGAACATCACCCGCTTCGCCCACTCCCAGGGCTACCAGGTGGCCAAGGAGGCGGACGGGCCGGACTTCAAGCTGACGCTGACGAAGTGAAAAAAGCGGGCGGAGCGCACGGCGCTCCGCCCGCTTTTCTTCTCTCCGCCCGGCAGTCAGGCGTTCTCCTGTTTGCCCCGGGCCTCGTCGATCTGGCGGTAGAGGCACTGAAGGCCGTCGGAGAGTCCCCCCACCTGGTCGATGATGCCCAGGGACACCGCCTCCTCTCCGTAGACCACGCTGCCCACGTCGGCGGCCATATCGTCCTTCTTCAGCATCAATGCCTGGAACTTCTGGGCCGTGATCTGGCTGTGGCCGGAGACGAAGGCCACGATCCGGTCCTGGAGCCGCTGGAAGTAGTTGTAGGTCTGGGGTGCGGCGATGACGGTACCGCTCATGCGGACCGGGTGGATGGTCATGGCGGCGCTGGGGACGGCAAAGCTCCGCCGGGCCGCCACCGCCAGGGGCACACCGATGGAGTGACTGCCCCCCAGGACGATGGACACCGTGGGCTTGGTCATGCCGGCGATCAGCTCCGCGATGGCCAGACCCGCCTCCACGTCGCCGCCCACGGTGTTCAGCAGGAAGAGGACGCCGTCCACCTCGTCGCTCTCCTCCAGCTTGGCCAGCAGGGGCAGCACGTGCTCGTATTTCGTGGTCTTGGCGCCGCTGGCTGCGGTGTTGTGGCCCTCGATCTGGCCGATGATGGTGAGGCAGTAGACGGAGCCGTGAGGCGTCTTGGTCAGGGCGGAGCCGAAGTCCACGATCTGCTGGGAGCCGTCCTTGCCGGTCTCCTCATGTTCTCCGGTGCTGTCCACCGGCTCGGTGCGTTCTAACATGAGATCCCTCCTTTTCCACGGTAGCATCTGCAATTTTATGAAAAGTACGCGCCGGACTTTCTTTTTGCCCGGTGGTGTGGTATGATAGAATATCAAAATCTTGGAGATCTCCGGCTTTCAGAACAGGAGGGGCGTCTCATGGGAAAGATCCGGCAGAAGCTGACTGCGGTCCGGGAGCATTGGTTCCAGATCCTCATCGCCTGCGGGGCATTGGCCCTGGCCTTTGGGCTGGGGATGAGCTTCCAGGCGGAGCGGGAGGATGCGGAGGAGGAAGCGCAGATTCGGAACGCTCTCTCGAACTTCAGCCGCCAGATGGAAATATTTGCCAACGATGTGGGCCGGATGACCCGGCAGGCGGAGCAGGCAGAAGCGAATGAAGCACCCGTGGATGACCCGACGGAGCACTATGTGATCTCCCACAGTCTATCCTTCCTGCGAGAGAATGCCGCCACATTTTTTGACATTGCATATCTGCGGCAGTTCAACGATTATCGGAATGCCAATTTTTATCTGGACTGGCTGAAATTGGAATTTCTGGGCGGCAACTATCGAGACCTGCAAGGTCTTTCAGAGGTCGTAGCCATCTTCCAACCCTTGATGGAGACGCGCCCAGGCGGACCGCTGGAGGAGACTATGTCCCTTTTGGAGGAAAACGTAACCTCCGGCGAATATAAGGAGTCTCTGGACCTGCTGGGGCTGGAGCTCGACAGCAACGGTGATTTGATCCTGACAACCACCCAAGGAGGAACATAACTTTGGAACAGGCAAAACAGCGTATTGTTGTGAAGGTGGGCACCTCCACCCTCACCCATCCCTCCGGCGCACTGGACCTGCGGAGCATGGAGCATCTGGTGCGGGCCCTGGCGGACCTGCAGGGCATGGGCCACCAGGTGATTCTGGTGACCTCCGGCGCCATCGCCGTGGGCACCGCCAAGCTGGGGCTCTCCGAGCGGCCGAAAGAGCTGCGGATGAAGCAGGCCGCCGCTGCGGTGGGCCAGTGCCGGATGATGCACATCTACGACAAATTCTTCTCTGAGTACAACCGCTCCATGGCCCAGATCCTGCTGACCGGCGACGACGTGGAGGACCCGGACCGGGCGGACCACCTGCGCAGCACCTTCTCCGCCCTGCTGGAGATGGGGGTCATCCCGGTGGTGAACGAGAACGACTCCGTCTCCTCCGCCGAGATTGAGACCGGCAACCACAAGGTCCTGGGCGACAACGACACCCTCTCCGCCATCGTGGCGGAGCTGTGCCGGGCGGATCTGCTGATCCTGCTCAGCGACATCGACGGCCTGTACGACGCGGACCCCAAGACCCACCCGGACGCCAAGCTGCTCCATCAGGTGACGGAGCTGACGCCGGAGATCCTGGAGATGGCCGGCGGCGCCGGCAGCTGGCGGGGCACAGGCGGCATGGCCACCAAGCTCTCCGCCGCCCGCATCGCCATGGAGGCCGGGTGCGACATGGTCATCACCAACGGCAAGCGGATGGAGGACCTGTACGGCATCGCCGAGGGGAAGGACATCGGGACGCGGTTTTTAGCGAAGAAAAATTAGGAGTTAGGAATTAGGAGTTTTGGTGTCCGGCAAAGCCGGACGATTAAAAATCGTTCCGCCCATGGCGGAACACAACAATTCCTCATTCCTAATTCCTCATTCAAGGAAGTTCTTCATTCAAGAAAGGTGTGACGATATGACAGCATTGCAGCAGCAGGGACGGGCGGCGAAGGCCGCCACCTACACGCTGGCCACCGCCGGGACGGCCAAGAAGAACGCGGCGCTGGCCGCCATCGCGGACATTCTGACGGAGCGGCAGGCGGAGTGGCTGGCCGCCAACGCCGAGGACGTGGCCGCCGCCAAGGCGGCCGGGATGCGCTCCGCCATGCTGGACCGGCTGACCCTGACGCCGGAACGGGTGGCGGGCATCGTGGACGGGGTGCGGCAGGTGGCCGCCCTCCCGGACCCCATCGGCAAGGTGGACAAGATGGAGACCCGGCCCAACGGCCTCATCATCGGCCGGCGGCGGGTGCCCCTAGGGGTCATCGCCATCATCTTTGAGGCCCGGCCCAACGTCACCGTGGACGCAGCGGCCCTGTGCCTGAAATCCGGCAACGTGTGCATCCTCCGGGGCGGCAGGGAGGCCATCCGGTCCAACCGCTGCGTGGCGGAGCTGATGCGTCAGGCCCTGCGGTCCGTGGGGCTGCCGGAGGACTGCATCTCCCTGGTGCAGGACACCAGCCATGAGACGGCCAACGAGCTGATGCACCTGGACGGCTATGTGGACGTGCTCATCCCCCGGGGCGGCGCGGGCCTCATCCGGGCCGTGGCCAAGGAGGCCAGCGTGCCCGTCATCCGCACCGGCGAGGGCGTGTGCCACATCTATATCGACGACGAGGCGGACCTGGACATGGGCGCCAGCATCCTCTTCAACGCCAAGTGCTCCCGGCCCTCGGTGTGCAACGCCGTGGAGTGCGTGCTGGTCCACCGGGACGTGGCGGCGGACTTCTGGAAGAAGGCCCTGCCCCTCCTGGACGAGAAGGGCGTGGAGCTGCGGGCAGATCCGGAGGCCCTGGAGATCCTGGGCACCCGGGCCATCCCGGCGGAGGAGTCCGACTGGGACGCGGAGTACGACGACTACATCCTGGCCGTCAAGACCGTGGGCGGCATGGACGAGGCCATCGACTTCATCAACGCCCACGGCACCCAGCACTCCGAGGCCATCATCACGAAGAACTACTTCAAGGCCCAGCACTTTCTGGACCGTGTGGACGCGGCGGCGGTATATGTGAACGCCTCCACCCGGTTCACCGACGGCGGCGAGTTCGGCCTGGGGGCGGAGATCGGCATCTCCACCCAGAAGATGCATGCCCGGGGCCCCATGGGGCTGGAGGAGCTGACCTCCTGCAAGTACGTGATCTACGGCGAGGGCCAGGTGCGGTGAGCCCTGCCGGAGGCCCAAGCTCTGTTTGAGAAAGGATGATCTCGATGGCAGCGATTTTCCTCTCCCTGACGGCGGCGATCCTGCTGGCCGCATGGCGCTTCCCCGCCGGGTACCCGAAGCGGGTGCTGGGCATTCTGGCGGCGGTCTGTGCCGCCGCGGCGATGGGGCTGTTTTGGCAAATGCTCTCCGTATCCGGCGGGCCGGATGCCGGAATGGAGCTGGCGCAGCTGTACTTCCCCTGCGCTGTCTACGGGCTGGTGATCCTGGCCGGCGGCGCCATGGGGCTGGCCGGGTGGTGCCCCGGGAAAAAGCGGGGCTGACTGCCTGATTCTGATAATGAAAAAGAGGTTGATCTGAAATGGCGACATTTGGTTTTATCGGCACCGGCAACATGGGCGGTGCCCTGGCCCGGGCGGCCCGGAAGCGGCTGGACGGCGAGGAGATCCTGCTGGCCAACCGCACCGCCGCCAAGGCGGAGGCCCTGGCCAAGGAGCTGGGCTGCCGGGCGGCGGACAACGCCGCGGTGGCGGAACAGGCAGACTACATCTTCCTGGGGGTCAAGCCCTATCTGGTGGCGGGACTGATGGAGGAGATCGGCCCGGTGCTGGCCGCACGGAAGGACCGGTTCGTGCTGGTGTCCATGGCGGCGGCCCTGACCATCCCGGACCTGCGGAAGCGGGGCTGCGGGGACTATCCCCTGATCCGCATCATGCCCAATACCCCCTCCGCCATCGGGGAGGGCGTGATCTTCTACACCTGTGACGGCGTCACAGCAGAGGAGGAGGCCCTGTTCCTGGAGAACATGGCGGGCGCCGGGCGGCTGCTGCCCCTGGACGACCACCTGATGGATGCCGGCAGCGCCGTGGCCGGCTGCGGCCCGGCCTTCGTGGACCTGTTCATCGAGGCCATGGCGGACGGCGGCGTGGCCTGCGGCCTCACCCGTCCCATGGCGCTGGAGTGCGCCGCCCAGACGCTGATCGGCACCGCCCGGCTGATGCTGGAGACGGGGAAACACCCCGGCGCGCTGAAGGACGCGGTCTGCTCCCCCGGCGGGTCCACCATCCAGGGGGTCCGGGCGCTGGAGGCCGGCGGCTTCCGCAGCGCGGTGATGGAGGCGGTCATCGCCGCCTGGGAGAAGAGCGCGGAGATGAAGTGAACTGTACAGGGCCGGAGGCGGATGCCTCCGGCCCTGGTCGTTTCTCCGGTTCCTCTCCCCCGGCGGAAAAACCGCAAACTTTTTCCGCGGCGATTCTGGTAATCCCGGCAGATGGGTGATATACTGAGGAAAACAATAGCCGCCGGGGGAATCCCGGCAATCCGGCAGGCAGGCGCGGAGCGCCGCCGGCCATACAAGGGAGGTTTTTTGATGACAACATTGCTCAAGGGCGGAACGGTGATCACCGGCGCAGGCCAGCGGCGGGCCGATGTCCTGCTGAATGGGGAGAAGATCGCCTGGATGGGCCGGGGGCCCCAGACGGCGGACCAGGTGGTGGACGTGACCGGCTGCTTCCTCTTCCCCGGCTTTATCGACGCCCACACCCACTTCGACCTGGATGTGGCGAACACCACCACGGCGGACGACTTCTACACCGGCACCCAGGCGGCCCTCCGGGGCGGCACCACCACGGTCATCGACTTCGCCTGCCCCAACAAGGGGGAGTCCCTCCACTACGGGCTGGACCTGTGGCACCGGAAGGCGGACGGCAAGGCCTTCTGCGACTATGGCTTCCACATGACCATCGACGACTGGAACGAGTCCATCCGCGCCGAGCTGCCGGACATGTTCGCCCAGGGCATCTCCTCCTTCAAGATGTACCTGACCTACCCCGCCATGATGCTGGGGGACAAGGAGATTTACTGGGCCCTGAAGGAGCTGAAGCGCCTGGGGGGCATTGCCGGGTTCCACTGTGAGAACGCCGGCGTCATCGACGGGATGATCGCCGAGCGGAAGGCCGCCGGCGAACTGTCCCCCGCCTCCCATCCCCGGACCCGCCCCCCCTATCTGGAGGCGGAGGCGGTGAGCCGCCTGCTGCGGATCGCCCAGGCGGCGGACGCGCCGGTGGTCATCGTCCACCTCACCAACCGGGAGGCCCTGCTGGAGGTGGACCACGCCCGGAAGCGGGGGCAGACGGTATACGTGGAGACCTGCCCCCAGTACCTGCTGCTGGACGAGAGCGTGTATTTCAACGAGGACTACTCCTCCGCCGCCCGATACGTCTGCGCGCCGCCCCTGCGGGACAAGGCGGAGCAGGAGTACCTGTGGAAGGGGATGCGGCGGGGCGCCATCCAGACCGTGTCCACGGACCACTGCTCCTTCACCCTGGCCCAGAAGGACATGGGGCGGGAGGATTTCACCAAGATCCCCGGCGGCCTGCCCGGCGTGGAGACCCGGGGAGAGCTGATCTACTCCTACGGTGTGGCCAAGCGGAAGATCAGCGCCGCCCAGATGTGCCGCCTCCTCAGCGAAAATCCCGCCCGGCTGTATGGCCTGTATCCCCGGAAGGGCGTGCTGCGGCCCGGCAGCGACGCGGACATCGTGGTGTACGACCCCGGCGCCAGCCATGTGATCCGGGCGGAGGACTGTGTGGCCAACGTGGACTACAACCCCTACGAGGGCTTCGTCACCGCCGGCGGCATCCGGCAGGTGTGGCTGCGGGGCCGGCTCTCCGTGGAGGACGGCAGGGTCCTGGCGGAGGCCCCGGCGGGCAAGTATATGGTCCGGGGCAAGAATTCCCTGTGAGGCCCCGGCCGTGAACCTGGTCATCATCGGCCGCTTTTCCGCGGACACGGCGGCCCGGATCCGGGCGTTCTTCCCCCCGGACTGGAAGGTGGCCCTCACCGGGCCGGACGACCTCTGCCTGCAGGACGCGGAGGCCCTCATTCCGGAGCACCTCCCGGTCAGCGCCGCCCTTCTGGACAGGGCCCCGAAGCTGCGGATGATCCAAACCGGGGCCGGATCTGACAACGTGGATCTGGCGGAGTGCACCAGGCGGGGGATCCTCGTGTGCAGCGCCGCCGGCGTCAACGCCGCCGCGGTGGCGGAGCACACCATGGCGCTGATCCTGGGATGGTTCAAAAACATCGTCTATCTGGATACGTTTTTGAAGGCGCGCCGGGACAGCCGGGAGCTGTGCTATTCCGGCGGGGAGCTCCTGGGAAAGACCGCCGGCATCATCGGCCTCGGGGCCATCGGGCAGCGGGTGGCCGCCCTGTGCCAGGCCTTCGGCATGAACGTCCTGGGATACAGCCGCCATCCGAAGTGCATCCAGGGTGTGGAGAACGTCCGCCTGGAGGAGCTGCTGGAGCGCAGCGACGTGGTGTCCCTCCACGTGCCGGCCACGCCGGAGACCCGGCATCTGATGGACCGGCAGGCATTCCGGCGGATGAAGCCCTCCGCCGTCCTGGTCAACACGGCCCGGGGCTCCGTCGTCCACGAGGCGGACCTGATCGAGGCGCTGCGCCGCCATCAGATCGCCGGCGCGTGTCTGGATGTCTATGAGGAGGAGCCGCTCCCTCAGGCCAGCCAGCTGAGATCGCTCCCCAATGTACTCCTCACGCCCCATACGGCTGGGTATCCCGACGGCGTCAGGCTGCACGCGGGGCGGTATTCCTTTTTTGCCGGAAATCTCCAGCGGGCCTGGCGGGGCGAACTGCCGGAGAACCTGCTGAACCAAGACGCCTGGAAGAGCTGGAGTCCGGTCCCCTCCGCGGACGGATGATCCGGGCGCGCCAAGGGGCCATGTGAAAAAGCGGGCGCCCGCCTCATTGAAAATGAGGCGGGCGCCTGTTCTGTTTCAGTTGTGCTTTTTCTCAGCCCTCGGCCGGCTCCTCCCAGGTCACATCCACGATGGTGCCGCCCTGGATCTCGATGTACTCGCTCTTGAGGATGTAGTCCGTCTTGCCGATCCGGACCTCCTGGTCCCCCACCTTGGTGGTCATCACCTCACCCGCCGGGGTCTCCGTGGTGGCGGTGAAGTACAGCGTCACATGGTCCGGGTCCTCCACCCACTGTCCGTCGGGGCCCAGGACGTAATAGGGTGCCTTCTCCACGCTCTCGATCTGGCCGCCCACCAGGGCGCCGGAGGCCATCAGGGGAGAGGGCAGGTGCTCCAGGCAGTTCTCATACAGCTCCACCGGGACGCCCTCGGCCCGGACCACATAGGTCACCTGTACCATACTGCTCTCCCCGGCCTCGCCGCCGTCCCTGCTGCCCAGCAGCTTCCAGGCGCCAAAGGCCACCACCGCCAGGATCAGGATGACGGCGATGATGTCGATGACATTGAATTTTCCTACGCGCTTTGCTTTCTGTTCCATGGTCTCCTCCGTAAACGGCGCGGCTGCGCCTGTATTTGGCGTTTGTCGTCTGGACAATATCTGGTTGGTATTGTATAATATTTTCCGCGATTCCACAACCCCCCATTTGCGAAAGAGAGAAGAAAGGCATCACATGAAAGTCATCCATCTCATCAGCGGCGGAGACTCCGGCGGCGCCAAGACCCATGTGCTGAGCCTGCTGCAAAATCTGAACAAGACCATCACCGCCCAGCTGGTGTGCTTCCGGGACGGCCCTTTTGCCGAGGAGGCCCGGCAGATGGGCATTCCCACCATGATCTTCGGCGGCAACAACGTCTTCCGCACCCGGCGGAAGCTGGCAGCCTATATCAAGGAGGGCGGCTACGAGCTCATCCACTGCCACGGCTCCCGGGCCAATATGATCGGTGCCATGCTCCGCAGGCCCACCGGGCTGCCGGTGGTGACCACCGTCCACAGCGACTACCGGCTGGACTATATGGGCCGGCCCTTCAGCCATCTCACCTTCGGCACCATCAACGCCCTGGCCCTGCGGAAGCTGGACTACCGGATCGGCGTGTCCGACGCCATGGTGGACCTGCTGATCTCCCGGGGATTCCCCCCGGATCGGTTCTACGCCATCTATAACGGCATCGACTTCACGCCCCCGGCCCCCCAGGGGGACCGGCTGGCGTATCTGCGGAGCCTGGGCGCGAATGTGGACAGAGACAGCGTGGTGGTGGGCATCGCCGCCCGGCTGAACCCGGTGAAGGATATGTCCACGCTGATCCGTGGCTTTGCCGCGGGATACGCCCAGTGTCCCCGGCTGCGGCTGGTGATCGCCGGCGAAGGCCCGGAAAAGGACAAGCTCGCCGCCCTGGCCCGGGAACTGGGCGTGCAGGAGCAGGTGTGCTTCGCCGGCTGGATCTCTGGCGGTATGGACCCGTTCTATGCCGCCTTGGACATCAACGCCCTGACCAGCTTGTCTGAGACCTTCCCCTACGCCCTGACGGACGGGACCCGGTTCCACCTGGCCACCGTGGCCACCGCTGTGGGGGGCATCCCCTACCTCATCGACCAGGATGTGAACGGCTACCTGTTCCAGCCCGGCGACTGGCAGGCGCTGGGCGGCTATCTGGCCGCCCTGGGCAATGACGACGATCTGCGGCACCGGCTGGGGGAGAAGCTCTATGAAAAGGCCTCCACCCACTTCTCCATCCAAAAGACCGTGGCCACTCAGCTGCAGATCTACGAATCCATCCTCCGCCGCCACCGGCGGCCCGCTGCCGCCCGGGACGGGGTGGTGATCTGCGGCGCTTACGGCCGGGGCAATGCCGGAGACGACGCCATTCTGGAGGCCATCCTCCAGGAGATGCGCTCCATCGACCAGGACATGCCCATCACCGTCCTCAGCAAGGACCCCAAGAGCACCCGGCTCACCTATCGGGTCCAGGCGGTGCACCGGTCCAACCTGCTGGCCTGGCACACCGCCATGAGCAGCAGCCGCCTGTATATCAACGGCGGCGGCAGCCTGATCCAGGATGTGACCTCCCGCCGGTCCCTGTGGTTCTATCTGGCCAACATCCGGGCCGCCAAGCACGCGGGCAGCCGGGTGCAGATGTACGGCTGCGGCATCGGCCCCGTCATCCGGGAAAACCACCGGAAGCTGACCGCCCGGGTCATCAACCAGAGCGTGGACGCCATCACCCTGCGGGAGCCGGACTCCCTGGAGGAGCTGCGGAGCATGGGCGTCACCAGGCCGGAGATCCTGCTGACCGCCGACCCGGCCCTGACGCTGCCCCGGGCCCCGGAGGACAAGACCGACAGCCTGCTGCTGCGGGCGGGCATCCCGCCCCGGGGGAAGTATCTCTGCTTCGCCCTGCGGCGGTGGAAGGGCTTTGAGGAGAAGGCCCCCTTCTTCCGGGCGGCGGCGGAGTACGCCTACCGGACCTATGGCCTGACGCCCATCTTCCTGGCGGCGGAAAAGCACCAGGACCCCGGCGCGGGACAGCTGGCCGCCAGAGGGCTCTCCATCCCCCACTACTTTTTGAACGACCCCGGTGGCGCCGGGACCATCATCGGCGCCCTGAGCCGGATGCAGGCGGTGGTGGCCATGCGCCTCCACGCCCTGATCTTCGCCGCGGGCCAGGGGATCCCCCTGGCGGGCGTGGTGTACGACCCCAAGGTCTCCGCCTTCCTGCGGTACATCGGGCAGGAGCAGTTCGTGGATCTGGCGGACCTGACGGAGGAGAATCTCCGGTCCATGATCGACCAGTGCATGGTCCAGGCGGGGCACCCGGAGGCCCAGGCCGCCGCCGTGCGGCGGCTCCAGGACATGGAGCATAAAAATGTGGAGGTGGCCCGGCGGTTGCTGGAGCGCTGACGCCGCCTTCTGACAGGAGGAACCCATGAAAATCTGTGTATATGAGGCCCGCCCCGACGAGCGGGCCGATCTGGAACGGCAGGCGGCCCTCCACGGCGTGGAGCTGACCGTCACCGACGCGGTGCCCACGCTGGAAAACGCGGATCTGGCCGCCGGCTGCGCCGGCGTGTCCACCCTGGGTCAGGGCCGGCTGGGCGCCGCCCTGCTGGACGCCTATTACGCCCAGGGGGTGCGGTATCTCTCCACCCGCACGGTGGGGTATGACCACATCGACCTGGACCACGCCAGGGCCATCGGCCTGCGGGTGTGCAACGCCAGCTACGCCCCCAACGGCGTGGCGGACTTCACCGTCATGCTGATGCTCATGTGCCTGCGGCAGTACAAGCAGGCCCTGTGGCGGGGACAGGTCAACGACTTCTCCCTGGGCGGCCTCCAGGGCCGGGAGATGAAGGACCTGACCGTGGGCATCATCGGCACCGGCCGCATCGGCGTCCAGGTGGCCCGGAACCTCTCCGGCTTCGGCTGCCGTCTGCTGGCCCATGACCTGCGCCCCAACCCGGCTGCGAAGGAGCTGGTGGACTATGTGGACTTCGACACCCTGCTGGCCCAGTCGGACATCATCACCCTGCACATGCCCCTGCTGGACTCCAACCGCCACCTGATCAACCGGGAGACCATCGCCAAAATGCGGGACGGCGTGGTGATCATCAACTGCTCCCGGGGGGAGATGGCGGACATCGAGGCCTTGATCGAGGGCATCGAGACCGGCAAGATCGGCGCCTTGGGCATGGACACCGTGGAGGGAGACGAGGGCATTATCCACGCCGACCACCGGGTGGACATCCTGCCCAACCGGAACTGGTTCTATCTCCACCAGTTCCGCAATGTCATCATGACCCAGCACATGGCCTTTTACACCGACGCCGCCGTGGCCAGCATGGTGGCCTGCGGCATCGGCGGCATCTGCCAGATGGCCGCCGGCGAGCCCTGCCCCACGGAGCTGACAAAGCCGGTGGACTGAGCCTCCCCCTTCCGCGCCGCAAAAACGGGACCGCCCTTCCCCGCCTCCTAATAAGAAAACATGAGCAAGTCCAGTAAAATCAATGTTTTCAGAGGCAAGGAACACGATGTGAAGTCAAAAATTTAATACTGGCAGGACAAAGGGTGCTGATATGAAATGTCAGCACC
>DWYU01000013.1 GCA_019118505.1 Candidatus Oscillibacter excrementavium | reverse complement strand
ATCTAATCCTGTTTGCTCCCCACGCTTTCGCGCCTCACCGTCAGTTGCCGTCCAGTTATCCGCCTTCGCCACTGGTGTTCTTCCTTATATCTACGCATTTCACCGCTACACAAGGAATTCCGATAACCTCTCCGGTACTCAAGACCAGCAGTTTCAAATGCAGTTCGTGGGTTAAGCCCACGGATTTCACATCTGACTTACCAGCCCGGCTGCACGCCCTTTACACCCAGTAAATCCCGACAACGCTTGCCACCTACGTATTACCGCGGCTGCTGGCACGTAGTTAGCCGTGGCTTATTCGTCAGGTACCCTCTTCTACTGTTCCCTGACAAAAGAAGTTTACAACCCGAAAGCCTTCTTCCTTCACGCGGCGTTGCTGGGTCAGGCTTGCGCCCATTGCCCAATATTCCCCACTGCTGCCTCCCGTAGGAGTCTGGGCCGTATCTCAGTCCCAATGTGGCCGGTCAACCTCTCAGTCCGGCTACTGATCGTCGACTAGGTGGGCCGTTACCCCGCCTACTATCTAATCAGACGCGAGGCCATCTTCCAGCGATAAAATCTTTGACATCCAGGCGATGCCGCCCGAATGTGTCATGCGGTATTAGCAGTCGTTTCCAACTGTTGTCCCCCTCTGGAAGGCAGGTTCCTCACGCGTTACTCACCAGTCCGCCACTAAGCATTCCTATCATTCGGCCGAAACCTCAGTCAAGGGCGCTCCGTTCGACTTGCATGTGTTAAGCACGCCGCCAGCGTTCGTCCTGAGCCAGGATCAAACTCTCTATAAAATGGTATCTAAACGACCGTAGTCGTTCAAACCTTCATAGAGCTATTTTCCATAGCTTCATTTTTCGCTCCGGCCGGTAATTGACTCAACCCGGCCAAAGCTCATTTCTTTAGCAAGTTCTCCTAAAAGAACTCACTCTCTGGTGCTTTCTTTTCGTTACGTTGTTTAATTTACAAGGTGCACGCCGTTCCCGGCGAAACATTGCTATTATACTTGATTTCATTCCGTTTGTCAAGAACTTTTTTCAAAAGTTTTTTGACGCCCGGTCCATCTCGTATTCGCAGCAACTCTTTAAGTTTACCACGTTTTAGCGTTGCTGTCAAGAACTTTTTTCATTTCTTTTTGGCTCGGCGTCGGCCGTGCCGGACAGCTTTGTTAGAATACCAAATCCTCCTTCTCTTGTCAATACCTTTTTTCCACTTTTTTCTTCGAAGGGCAAATTTCTTGAAAAAGCGCCCCTCTCCCCCGGCATTCCCGGTGAAATCGGACTGTGCAAACCGGGATTCCAATGCTATAATATCCCATAGTAATCAAACTATACACAGGAGGGATCGCTCTGCGCATTCATCGCATGACTGCCACCTTCGGCAAATTACAGGGCCGCACCCTGGAGCTGCGGGATGGCTTGAATATCCTCCAGGCCCCCAATGAGACGGGGAAATCCACCTGGTGCGCCTTTCTGCTCTCTATTTTATATGGAATCAACAGCCGGGAGCGGGATCGGACCGGCTTCATCGCGGACAAGAACCGCTACGCCCCCTGGTCCGGCGCCGCCATGTCCGGCCGCATGGACTGTTCCACGGACCTGGGGGAACTGACGCTGACCCGCTCCACCCGGCGGCAGGCCAGCCCCATGGGGGAGTTCAGCGCCGTTTACGCCGGCACCAACGAACCAGTGCCGGGCCTGACCGGCACCGCCTGCGGGGAGACGCTGCTGGGCATCAGCCGGGAGGTGTTCGAGCGCAGTGCCTTTATCCGGCAGAACAATCTGTCCATCAGCCAGAACGCCGATCTGGAGCGGCGCATCGCCGCCCTCATCTCCTCCGGCCAGGAGGACACCTCCTATACAGAGGCCGCCGAGGCGCTGAAAAAGCAGCTGAACCGCCGCCGCCACAACAAGACCGGCCAGCTTCCCGCCCTGGAGGCGGAGCTGGCGGAGCTGGATCGGCAGCTGGCGGAGAGCGACTCCCTGGCCCGGCAGCTGACCGAGGCCCGGGCGGAGGTATCGTCTCTGTCTGCCAGAGCGCAGGCGCTCCAGGGCGAACTGGACCAGTGGGACCGCTGGGAGGCCGCCCGCCAGCGGCGGGTCCTCTCCGATGCCGCCGCAGCGGCGGAGGCCGCGGAGGCCAAGGCCGCCCAGGTGCGGGAACAGCTTCAAAAAGACCAGATTCCGGAGAATGAGACCATTGCCCGGCTCCGGGGTGCCATCGTCAATCTGGAGACCACCCGAAAGGCCGTGGACAAGGCCCGGGCGGAGCGTGACGAGGCCATGAAGGCATTGCTGCGGGCGGAGGCCGCCGTGAATGAGAGCCCCTTTGCCGGGCAGACAGCGGAGGAGGCCCGGAAATCCGCCGCCTCCGTCCCCGATTCCGCTCCCTGGCCCCTCAGTGAGCTGCTGCCCTCTATTTTTCTAGGGGCTCTTGCCTTGATTTTAAGCATCATCAGCATTCTTGGCATAAATGATGCCTTTGCCAATGCTATTTTCTTTGGCATCCCCTGTGCCATCAGCGCCCTGGTCATTCCCATCTATAAGAATCACAAGTGGCAGAAGGAGACCTCCGCGTTCTTGAAAAAACACGGTGTCTCCTCCGCCGCCGAACTGCGGATGCAGGCCGCCGCTTACGCCAAGCTGTGTGAGGCCCGGGACACCGCCCAGGCCAACGCCAATGCCAAGTCCGCCGCGGCGGATACCTTATATAATACGCTGACCTCCAACGAGCAGGGCATCCTGCTGGAGGTCCGGCGCTTCGCCCCCGGTGCTTTCGACATCCCCACAGCGGACCGGCTGCTGCGCGCCTGTGCCGTCCGGCGGAAGGAACTGGCAGAGGCGGAGTCCGCCGCCCGGGAGGCCCGGCTCCGCTGTGACCTCCAGGCCCAGCAGCTGCCGGAGGCGGATGTTCCCGCCGAGGAGCTCCCCGTTCCGCCCCGGAGCCGGGAGGCCGTCACCGCCGATCTGGAGGCGGTCCGGGCCGCTTTGGCCCAGGCCCGGTCCGGAGCGGACCGCCTCACCGGCCAGCTGCATGGCCTGACTCCGCCCGACCAGCTGCGGGCCCGCCAGGCGGAGCTGGAGGACCAGCGGGCGGGGCTGGAGGCGGAGTACAGCGCCATCCGCCTGGCCATGGAGACGCTGGACCAGGCCAACACCACCCTGCAGAATCGCTTCTCTCCGGAGCTGGGCCGCCGGGCGGCGGAGATCTTCGCCCAGCTCACCGGCAGCCGCTACAGCGGCGTGGTGCTGGACCGGAGCTTCCGCCTCTCCGCGGAGCCGGCGGGGGATCCGGTGTTCCGGGACGCGGCGCTGCTCTCCGCCGGGACGCTGGACCAGCTGTATCTGGCGGTGCGGCTGGCCATCTGTGACCTGGTGCTGCCGCCGGAGAAGGAGGTCCCCATCGTGCTGGACGATGCCCTGGCCAATTTTGACGACGACAGATGCGCCGCCGCCCTGGAGTTTTTGAAGGCCGCCGCCGGGAATCGGCAGATCCTGCTCTTCACCTGTCACAGCCGGGAGGCGGAATTTTTTGCCGGAGACGGCGAAGTTCCCATCCAGCGGTTGACGGATGCGGGGGAAGAGGTATAAGATATGGAATGCTCCCCGTGGTCCATCTTTGTGGGAGCGTCCTGTCTATTGATAACACATCGATTACGCGAAAGCGAAAAAAGGAGATAACCGTATTATGAGCGAATGCACCCATGATTGCTCCACCTGCGGCGAGAGCTGCGGGGAGCGGCAGGAACCCCAGTCCCTGCTGAAGGAGCACCATCCCGAAGCCCGCATCGGCAAGGTGTTCGGCATCGTGTCCGGCAAGGGCGGCGTGGGCAAGTCCATGGTCACCAGCCAGCTGGCGGTCACTATGCGCCGCCGGGGCTACCAGGTGGGCATCCTGGACGCCGACGTCACCGGCCCCTCCATCCCCAAGGCCTTCGGCATCCACGGCCAGGCCCTGGGCAGTGAGGCCGGCCTGTATCCCATGACCTCCAAGACCGGCATCCAGGTGATGAGCACCAATCTGCTGCTGCCCAACGAAACGGATCCCGTCATCTGGCGGGGCCCGGTCATCTCCGGCGTGGTGCAGCAGTTCTGGACCGACGTGCTGTGGAACTGCGACTACCTGTTCGTGGATATGCCCCCGGGAACCGGCGACGTGTCCCTCAGCGTGTTCCAGTCCATCCCCCTGGACGGCATCGTGATTGTCGCCTCTCCCCAGGATCTGGTGAGCATGGTGGTGGAGAAGGCCGTCAAGATGGCGGAGATGATGGAGGTCCCCATCGTGGGTCTGGTGGAGAACATGAGCTATGTCACCTGCCCGGACTGCGGGAAGAAGATCTACCTCTTCGGCCAGGGCAAGACCGCCCAGGCCGCGGAGCGGCACCATCTGCCCGTGCTGGCGGAGATGCCCATCGATCCGGCCCTGGCCGCCCTCACCGACGCGGGGGACATCGAGTCCTTCCAGGGCACCTGGCTGGACGGCGCCGCCGACAAGCTGGAGGGGAAATAAGGCCAACGCCGCGCTGTGTCTTTCCACGGCGCGGCGTTTACCGCCTTTTTGTCCGTCCTATGCAAATCCACCGGAGGAAGCCCCTGCTTTTTGTGGGCAAAAACAGTTGCAAAATCCGGCAGGATTCGAGATAATAGAAAAAAGATCAAATTTGGCATAAAACCATGCAAAATACAGACAGATCGAGGGGGAATCACCCATGCAGGAACTGAAAGACCGCATCGTGAAAGAGGGCAAGGTGCTGCCCGGCAACATCATCAAGGTGGATGGCTTCCTGAACCACCGCATTGACACCGAACTGATGGACCACATCGCCGAGGAGTTCGGCAAGCACTTCAACATGGACGAGGTCACCATGATCCTCACCGCCGAGGCCAGCGGCATCGCCCTGTCCGCCATCGTGGCCCACCACTTCCACAAGCCCATGATCTTCGCCAAGAAGGCCAAGAGCGACAACATCGAGGGCGGCCTGTACCAGAGCGACATCTTCTCCTACACCTACAAGAAGAAGGTGACGCTGCTGGTGTCCAAGGAGTGGATCTCCTCTGACGACAAGATCCTGATCATCGACGACTTTATGGCCAACGGCGAGGCCATGCGGGGCCTGTGCGACATCGTCAAGGCCGCCGGCGCCACGTTGGTTGGCATCGGCTGCGCCGTGGAGAAGGGCTTCCAGGGCGGCGGCGACCGTCTGCGGGCCGCCGGCGTGAACCTGAAGTCCCTGGCCATCATCGAGTCCGCCGAGCCCGGCAACATCGTCTTCCGGGACGACGACTGAGCCTTCGCATTTTCCGCGGCCCCCTGTAAGATTCGTCTCTTTTTTCCGTCTGATAGGATAGCGGAGCGATCGTTCCCTATCTTCCCGCGCATAAGAAAAGGGAGGACTTTTCCATGAAACGGACCGCACTGTTTTTGGCACTGCTGACCCTGGCGCTACTTCCCGGCTGTACGCCGCCGGGAGGCGGATCCGACGCAAAGCCGGTCATCTATCTCTATCCGGAGGCGGAGACCGACATCACCGTCACCCTGGACTACGCCGGGGACCTGACCTGCGTCTATCCCGCCATGGAGGGAAATTCCTGGACGGTCACCGCCAGCCCCGACGGGACGCTGACGGACGCAGCCGGCCAGACCTACAATTACCTCTACTGGGAGGGCGTCAGCGACACGGCCTATGACTTCTCCCAGGGGTTCTGCGTCCCCGGCACGGACACCGCCGCCTTTCTGGAGGATGCCCTGGCCGGCCTGGGACTAAACCGCCGGGAGGCCAACGAGTTCATCGTCTACTGGCTGCCCCGGATGGAGGCGAATCCCTACAACCTGATCGCCTTCCAGACGACCGCGTACACGGATCACGCCCGGCTCACCGTGGCCCCGGCGCCGGACACGGTGCTGCGGGTCTTTATGGCCTGGAAGCCGCTGGAGCGCCCCGTGGAGCTCCCGCCCCAGGCGCTGGACGCGCCGGAGCGCACCGGCTTCACCGTGGTGGAGTGGGGCGGCACAGAAGTCTCATAACCGAATTTACACAAAGGAGGAATCCCCTTGTCTCACCAGACTGTCATCGTGCTGGATTTCGGCGGACAGTACAACCAGCTCATCGCCCGCCGGGTCCGGGAGTGCGGCGTCTACTGCGAGGTGAAGCCCTACACCACCCCGCTGGACCAGATCCGCGCCATGAACCCCATCGGCATCATCTTCACCGGCGGCCCCAACAGCGTGTATGATCCCAAGTCCCCCCAGGTGGACCCGGCCATCTTCACCTGGGGCGTGCCCATCCTGGGCATCTGCTACGGCTGCCAGCTGATGGCCCACAACCTGGGCGGCCGGGTCACCGAGGCCCAGGACGACTCCGCCCGGGAGTACGGCAAGACCGAGACGTACTTCGATACATCCTGCAAGCTCTTCAAGGGCCTGCCCGCCCAGGGCATCACCTGGATGAGCCACAGCGACTATATGGAGAGGGTCCCCGAGGGCTTCTCTCTGGTGGCCCACTCCGACGCCTGCCCCAATGTGGCCATCTGCGACGAGAGCCGGGGCTTCTACGGCGTCCAGTACCACCCGGAGGTCAACCACACAGAGCACGGCACCGACATGATCCGCAACTTCCTGTACGAGGTCTGCGGCGCGGCGGGCGACTGGACCATGGGCGACTACAAGGAGACCGCCATCCGCCAGATCCGGGAGAAGGTCGGGGACGGCAAGGTCCTGCTGGCCCTCTCCGGCGGCGTGGACTCCTCCGTGGCGGCGGCCCTGGTGGCCGAGGCCGTGGGCAGCCAGCTGACCTGCGTGTTCGTGGACCACGGCCTCATGCGCCTGAACGAGGGCGACGAGGTGGAGGCCGCCTTCCAGAAGTGGGACATCAACTTCGTCCGGGCCAATGCCGAGGAGCTGTTCCTGGGCAAGCTGGCCGGCGTCACCGAGCCGGAGCGGAAGCGGAAGATCATTGGTGAGGAGTTCATCCGGGTCTTTGAGGCGGAGGCCAAGAAGATCGGGCAGGTGGACTACCTGGTCCAGGGCACCATCTATCCCGACGTGATCGAGTCCGGCACCGGCGATGCCGCCGTCATCAAGAGCCACCACAACGTGGGCGGCCTGCCGGACTACGTGGACTTCAAGGAGATCATCGAGCCCCTGCGGATGCTGTTCAAGGACGAGGTCCGCCAGCTGGGCCGGGAGCTGGGCCTGCCGGAGTATCTGGTCATGCGCCAGCCCTTCCCGGGTCCGGGCCTTGCCATCCGGGTGATCGGCGAGATCACCAAGGAGAAGCTGGACACCCTGCGCCAGGCGGACTTCATCTTCCGGGACGAGATCGCCAAGGCCCATCTGGAGGGCACCATGAGCCAGTACTTTGCCGTGCTGACCAACATGCGCTCCGTTGGCGTCATGGGCGACGGCCGGACCTACGACTACACCCTGGCCCTGCGGTCCGTCACCACCACAGACTTCATGACCGCCGACTGGACCCGCATCCCCTACGAGGTGCTGGACCGGGTGAGCGTCCGCATCGTCAACGAGGTGCCCCACATCAACCGGATCGTGTACGATATTACAAGCAAGCCCCCGGCAACGATCGAATGGGAGTGATTTTTTGAAACTCCGAACCCGTTGTGGCACAACGATTTTACGGTTTTATATCTCTCTTTTGATAACGATTTGATAACGCTCCCCATATACCGTATCATTCTATATTCCCACTGGATTGCGGGTAAAGAATGCTTTTTTACGGCTTATAAGTGAGGACAACCATATTAGAAAGCCCTTACCGATGGCAACGTCGGTAAGGGCTTTTGCTGTCTATTCGTCTATGTCAAGCCTGTCCCGGAACGCTTCTACCAGAAAATCGCTCAACTCTTTGGAGGGGACTTTGGCCCAGCGGTGAGTGGTGTCGTACTTGGGGTAGTTGTACCGCCAGCGGTCATAGTCTTCCCTGGTGATCTCCCCGGCCTCCAGCTTCTTGGCCTGCTCCGCCCAGGCGGACAGCATATCAAGCATATTGGTATAGGTCTTGCCTTTGGATTTGTCCAGACGCAGACAAACCTCGCCGTCAATCTCCCCAATAGTCAGCCCCCGAATATCCTCCAAAGCAAAGAGGGTGTGCATCAGGCCGATGTCGGTATCTATGTCAGGGACGGTCAGGGCATCAGGGGAAATATCAAAGAAGTCAGCCAGTGTCTTTGTCAGGTCGGCCTTGGGGGTGCGGCTCCCGGTTTCATACTGTGCCATACGCACATCGGCGGAGCGTTCCGGGAAACCCACCACCATGCCAAGATACTTCTGTGTGATGCCCTTCATGTTGCGGAA
>DWYU01000063.1 GCA_019118505.1 Candidatus Oscillibacter excrementavium | reverse complement strand
GGCCTCCTGTCGGATCCGGTATGTTATTTGATGACCATGATGAGCTGGCCGCCCTTGACGGTCTCGCCCTCTTTCACCAGGATCTCCGCCACCGTGCCGGACATCCGGGCGGTGATGGCGGTCTCCATCTTCATGGCCTCGATGGTGGCCAGGGTCTGGTTGACCTCCACCGCGTCGCCCACCTTCACGTTGAGCTTGCTCACCGCGCCGGGGATGGAGGAGCCCACCTGGCTCTTGTCCTCCGGGTCCGCCATGGGGACCTTGACGATGTTCTTCTGGGCCTCCTCGTCAGGCACCTGCACATCCCGGCGGATGCCGTTGAGCTCGAAGCTGACGGTGCGCATACCCTCCTTGTCCACTTCGCCCAGGCCCAGATATTTGATGACCAGGGTCTTGCCGTCGGCGATGTTGACCTTGTTGGTCTCGCCCACCGCCAGGCCGTGGAAGAACACGTGGCTGCCCAGCCGCATGATGTAGCCGTACTCCTTCTGGTTCTTGACGTAGTCCTCCACCACCTTGGGATACAGGCAGTAGCTGAGAATCGCCCGCCAGGTGGGATCGGCGTCAAAGGACTGCATCTCCCGCTTCTTCTCCTCGAAGTCCACGGGGGGCAGCAGCTCACCGGGCCGGCAGGTGATGGGCTTCTTGCCCTTCAGCACCACCCGCTGCAGGTCCTGGGGGAACCCGCCGGCGGGCTGGCCCATCATGCCGGAGAAGTAGCTGACTACGCTGTCCGGGAAGGCCAGGCTCTCGCCCTTTTCCACGATGTTCTCCGGCGTCAGGTTGTTCTGGGTCATGAAGATGGCCAGATCGCCCACCATCTTGCTGGAGGGAGTCACCTTCACGATGTCGCCCACCATCTCGTTGACCTTGCGGTAGTTCTCCTTGACCTCCACGAACCGGTCGCCCAGGCCCAGGGACTCCACCTGGGGCTTCAGGTTGGTGTACTGGCCGCCGGGGATCTCATAGCGGTAGATGTCGGTGGTGTTGTACTTCAGGCCGCCCTCGAAGGAGTCGTAGCGCTTGCGCACGTCCTCCCAGTAGTCGGTGAGGGTCTGGAGCCGCTCCAGATCCAGGCCGGTGTCCCGGTCCGTGTCCTGCAGGGCCGCCACCACCGCGTTGAGAGAGGGCTGGCTGGTCATGCCCGCCATGGAGCTGATGGCGCAGTCCACCACGTCCACGCCGGCCTCGGCTGCCAGCAGCAGCGCCGCCACCTGGTTGCCGGTGGTGTCGTGGGTGTGGAGCTGGATGGGGATGCCGATCTCCTGCTTCAGGGTGGAGACCAGCTTCTTGGCGGCGTAGGGCTTCAGCAGGCCGGACATATCCTTGATGGCCAGCATATGGGCGCCCCGGTGCTCCAGCTCCTTGGCCATCTTCACATAGTAGTCCAGGGTGTACTTGTCCCGCTTGGGGTCCAGGATGTCGCCAGTGTAGCAGATGGTGGCCTGGCAGATCTTGTCCTGCTTCAGGACCTCGTCCATGGCCACTTCCATGCCGGGGATCCAGTTCAGGGAGTCGAAGATCCGGAACACATCGATGCCGCTGCGGGCGGCCTCCTTGATGAACTCCCGGATCACGTTGTCGGGATAGTTGGTGTAGCCCACGGCGTTGGCGCCCCGCAGCAGCATCTGCAGCAGCAGGTTGGGGGCCTTCTCCCGGATCAGATCCAGCCGCTCCCAGGGGGACTCGTGGAGGAAGCGGTAGGCCACATCGAAGGTGGCGCCGCCCCAGCACTCCAGAGAGAAGGCGTCCGCCAGGATCTCGCTGGTGCCCTCCATGCCCTTGATGATGTCCCGGGTGCGGACCCGGGTGGCCAGCAGGGACTGGTGGGCGTCACGGCAGGTGGTGTCGCAGATCAGCAGCTTCTTCTGGCCCAGCACCCAGTCCGCCACGGCCTTGGGGCCCTTGGCGTCCAGCATCTGCTTCAGACCGTCTGGCCGGGAACCGGTGACCGGCGGGAACCGGCAGGGGTCATACATCTTGTGGCCGTCCCGCTCCTTCACCACGATGTTGGCGATGTACTTGAGCATTTTGGTGGCCCGGTCCTGGCCCTCGTCCAGCTCAAACAGCTCCGGCGTCTCGTCGATGAACTTGGTGTGGCAGCCGCCCGCCAGGAAGGTGGGGTTCTGCAGGATATTGGAGATGAAGGCGATGTTGGTCTTGACGCCCCGGATGTGGATCTCCCGGATGGCCCGGCCGGCCTTCAGGCACACGCCCTGGAAGGTGTTGTCCCAGGTGGTGACCTTCAGCAGCAGGGAGTCATAGTAGGGGGAGATCTCGCTGCCCACGCCGGCGGTGGCCGCGTCCAGCCGGACGCCGAAGCCGCCGGGAGACCGGTAAGAGGTGATCCTGCCGGTGTCAGGGGCGAAGTTGTTGGCCGGGTCCTCGGTGGTGACGCGGCACTGGATGGCGTAGCCGTTCAGGTGTACGTCGCTCTGCTTTTTGATGCCGATGCGGGGATCGCTGAGGGGGCAGCCCTCGGCGATCAGGATCTGGGAGCGGACGATGTCGATGCCTGTCACCATCTCGGTGACGGTGTGCTCCACCTGGATCCGGGGGTTCATCTCGATGAAGTAGTGGTGCCCCTCCTTGTCCACCAGGAACTCCAGGGTGCCGGCGTTCACATAGCCCACGTGCTTGGCGATCTTTACCGCGTCGTCATACAGGGCCTGGCGGATCTTCTTGTCCACGGAGAAGGCGGGAGAGAACTCCACCACCTTCTGGTAGCGCCGCTGGAGGGAGCAGTCCCGCTCAAACAGGTGGACCACATTGCCCTGCTCATCGCCCAGTACCTGCACTTCGATGTGCTTTGGCTCCACCAGGAACTTCTCCATGAAGATGTCGTCATTGCCGAAGGCCTTCTTGGCCTCGGCCTTCACCAGGTCGAAGTTGGTGCCCACTTCCTCCACGGTGTCGCACCGGCGCATGCCCCGGCCGCCGCCGCCGGCAGCCGCCTTCAGGATCACCGGGAAGCCGAACTCCATGGCCAGCTTCTGGGCGGCCTCCCGGCTCTTCAGGGGCTCTGTGGTGCCGGGGGTGGTGGGGACGCCGCAGGCCACGGCAATCTGCTTGGCGGACAGCTTGTCGCCCATCAGGTCCAGGACCTGGGAGGACGGGCCGATGAACTTGATGCCCGCGGCCTCGCAGGCCCGGGCGAAGTCGGCGTTCTCGCTGAGGAAGCCGTAGCCGGGGTGGATGGCGTCGGCACCGTGCTTCTTCGCCAGCTCGATGATGCGGGGAATATCCAGGTAGGCGCCCAGGGGGCTCTCGTTTTCTCCGATCAGATAGGACTCATCCGCGGCGGTGCGGAAGAGGCTGTATACATCCTCGTTGGAGTAGATGGCAACGGTCTGGAGGCCCAGGTCGTGACAGGCCCGGAAGATTCGCATGGCGATCTCGCCCCGGTTGGCCACCAGGACCTTTTTGAATGCTTGGCTCATATGTCGTTCCTCCTTACTTCCGCCGGATGGCGGGAATCCTTCAGTTCTATCTAGTATATACCAACCTCCGGGCCGGTTGCAATGACTTCCTGAGGGGATCTGTCAAATTTGTCCCGGCACCATATTTTTTTGCGTAATATTACTTAACGGTTTGTCTATTTTAGCAGGACTTATGTCTGTCATCAGCGGAGTCCCCGGCGGCGGACAGGGCAGCGGCTCCGCCGCTGCCCTGTCTGTCCTTATTCACTTCTGGGGACCACGCCGGTGAAGCTGAACCAGCCCCGCCCGTCCCGCAGGACGCCGGTGAGGCCGTCCCGCAGGGTCCAGGCCGTCACCGTGGTGTAGAGGGGTGCCACAGCCCCCTCCTCCAGCAGCAGGGCCTCCGCGTCGTGGAGACAGCCCAGCCTGGCGGTCTCGTCCTCCGCCCCGGCGATGATGGACAGCAGCGTGTCATAGGCGCTGTTGTCATAGCGCGCGAAGTTCTCCGGACTGGCGGAGGACCACTGGAGCAGGAAGCATTCCGCGTCATTGCCCAGGGCCCGGATCTCCGTCCCCGCCAGGGAGAAGGTCCCCGCCTCCAGGGCGGTGCGCAGCTCCTCCGCCGTGACGGCCCGGGCCGTCACC
>DWYU01000062.1 GCA_019118505.1 Candidatus Oscillibacter excrementavium | reverse complement strand
CTTTTTGGGCCCCCCCCGGCTTGATATTTCTTGAGAAAGGATTACACGTGGATGCCGCCCACGAAGTAGGTGTTGTAGTACCCGCTGGTCAGGCTGCTGATGATGACGCCGCCGCTGCGGGAAGAGGAGGAGTGGATGAACTGGCCATCCCCGATGTAGATGCCCGCGTGGGAGCAGGCCTTGCCGGCGTTGCGGCTGGGATCGTTGAAGAACACCAGATCACCGACCTGCAGGGCGGAGATGGAGTACACCCGGGTGCCAATGCCGCTCTGCCACTGGCTGGTGGCGGAGTGGGGCAGGGAGTAGCCGTGCTGGCTGTACACATACATGGTGTAGCCGGAGCAGTCAAAGCCGCTGGGAGAGGCACCGCCGTACACGTAGCCCGTGCCCAGATACTGCTTGGCAGTGGCGACAATATCGCTGTTGGAGGAGGCGGAGCTGGTCAGGTCCACATAGTCGCTGCGGATGTAACCCTCCGTTCCATACTGGCAGGTGACGTCGTACCAGCCGTCCACCAGGCCGTTGACCGTGACGATGGTGCCATCAGAGACCGTGGCCAGGACGGAGCTGTCCGTGCTGGCTGCGGAACGGACGTTCACACCCTCGGAATTGATCCGGCCGTATGTAGTGAAGACGTTGTCACTGTCCACCGTGAGATAGTCGGCGGAGACGTAGCCGGTGCTGCCGTTGTAGCCGATCTTGTACCAGCCGTCCGCGGAGTCATCCAGAATGGCCACGGAGACGCCTTTATCCAGCATCGTGACCACGGAGGCGGAGGTGGAGGGCTCCGACCGGAGCCGCAGGGAGGAGCCGGTGGTAGTGCCGGCGCCGGTAGCGATGTCGGCCGCGAAGGCGGTGGCCGCCAGCAGCATTGCGGTGAGAACGGAGAGGAACAGGACCTTGCCTGCTCTGCCTGCCAAGTGCGTCATACGTGTACGTTCCTTTCGTCGGTCTTTTGTAGCGCGGGGAAGAAAGTCCTGTTCTTACAGTTTACCGGCCAGAGCCCGGTCCAGCCAGACTGTGGCAATGTCCATGGCAGCGTACAGGCTGTCCTTTTCACTTTTCTTGACCACCCGGTCCCGGGACTTCAGGTCCGGCTCCGTCAGCTGCAGCTGAATGGAGACCTTGGTGGCGACCTCCAGATCCTGTTCCTTCTTGGTGTTCAGGATCTGCATCATGATGATATATTTCTCAGCCATCGTGCCGTAGTAGATCAGATTGTCCACCCGGCGGAGGGGATGGCCCTTATAAATCAAGCCCTCGGCCTTCTTGGATTTGCTTTCTGCCATGGGAACACTCCTTCAAAAGTTGTAACCGAATTGTAACAGATTTTATCCGCTTTGTCAACGATTGGACACAAGAAATTACAGGGAATCTCTGGAAAACGACGCAATCGACTGGGGCGCAAGGCTTTTGGAGAATATACAGATCTGCGCAAAAAAACAGGAGCGCACACTGTGCGCTCCTGTGGAAAGGACGGATACGGGGGTTATTGCCCCAGATATTTGCGGACCAGCACCTGCAGCAGCTCGTCCCGGTCAATCTTGCGGATCAGGGTCCGGGCGTTGTTGTGATTGGTGATGTAGGTGGGGTCCTCGGAGAGGATATAGCCCACGATCTGGTTGATGGGGTTATAGCCCTTTTCCTCCAATGCCCGATAGACGGTCAGGAGAATTTGATGGATCTCCTCGTCCTTTTCCGTGGCAAGATTGAATTTCCTGGTAAAATCGTCCATACAGACACCACCTCTCCCAACGGGAATCCCATTTCATAATACAAAACTAGTATACTCGTTTTTTGAAAGCGTGTAAAGGGTTTTCCAGATGAAATTTGAAAAAACGCGTCTCCGGGGAGCGGCAGCACTCCCCGGAGACGGTGAACTTCCAAACGCTGGAAACCCTTAGCGCAGAACGGCGTTCAGCTCTGCCTTCAGCGTCTCCAGGATGCTCTTTACATCCTCGTCAGCCTCTTCGGCGGTCAGGCTGCGGTCATCGGCCCGGAGGGTCAGGTTGAAGGCCACGCTCTTCTTGCCCTCGGGGATGCCGGCGCCGGTGTAGATGTCGAACAGGGCCACGTCCTTCAAAAGGCCCTTGGCGCCCCGGCGGATGCAGTCCTCCAGGGCCCCCACGGTGACGGCCTTGTCGCACACCACGGCGATGTCCCGGGTGACGGCGGGGAACTTGGGCAGGGGCACGTACTCGGGATCCTTGCCCTTGGCGTTCTCCAGCTCGTCCATGGACAGCTCCGCGCAGTAGAATTCGGCGTCCACGCCGTAGTTCCGGGCCACCAGGGGATGGATCTGGCCGAAGTGGCCCAGGCAGTCGCTGCCGCTCCACACCTCGGCGTACCGGCCGGGATGGTAGGAGGCCTCTTCCGGGAAGCCGCTGCCGGTGCGGAAGGATACGTCCTTGACCCGCAGCTCCTTCAGCACCGCCTCGATGAGCCCCTTCATGGCGTAGAAGTCCATGTCGCCGCCATAGGCGCCCAGGGTCAGCACCTTGGACTCGATGGCCAGGCCGTCCTCGCCGCCGGGCAGATACGTCCGGCCCACCTCATAGAGTTTCACGTCCTGGTTGCGGTAGTTGTAGTTCCGGGTCAGGATCTCCAGCATGGAGGGCAGGGTGGTGGTCCGCATGATGGAGGTGTCCTCTCCCAGGGGGTTCAGGATCTTGAAGGAGTTGCGGCGGGCATAGTCCTGGGGCCAGCGGATCTTGTCATACTGGGTGGGGGAGATGAAGGAGTAGGTGATGATCTCGTCATACCCGAAGGCCCGGCACACGCTGGACACCCGGCGCTCCAGGACCTCCTCGGCGCCGTAGCCGCCCAGGGTGGTCTGGCCCCGCATCAGGGTGGTGGGGATGTTGTTGTAGCCGTAGAACCGGGCCACTTCCTCCGCCAGGTCCGCGATGCCCTCCACGTCGCCCCGCCAGGAGGGGATGGTCACGTCGGCGGGGCCGTCGGGGCAGCTGCCGTCCGCCGTGCGGATGTCCACCCGGGCCAGATACCGGTACTGGTCCGCCGCGGGGATGTCGGTGCCAAGCAGAGCGTTGACCCGCTCCGGGTCCATGCGGATGGAGTGGGGCTGGGGCACGTAGTTGAGGATGTCGATGACGCCGTCCACCACCTCGCCGGCGCCCAGCAGCTCCACCAGCTCGCAGGCACGGTTGACGGCGGGCAGGGTGTTCAGGGGATCCAGGCCCTTTTCGTTTTTGGCGCTGGCCTCGGTCCGCATCCCCAGGGCCAGGGCGCCCTTGCGGATGCAGGTGCCGTCGAAGTTGGCGGACTCGAACACCACGTCGGTGGTGTCCGCCACGATCTCGCTGTTCTCGCCGCCCATGATGCCTGCCAGGCCCACGGCCCGGGTCTCGTCGGCAATGACCAGGTGATTGGCGTTCAGGGTGCGGACGTTGCCGTCCAGGGTGGTGAGGGTCTCCCCCTCCTCCGCCCGGCGGACGATGATGTGGCCGCCCTTCACGTAGCGGTAGTCAAAGGCGTGCATAGGCTGGCCGTACTCCAGCATCACATAGTTGGTGATGTCCACGATGTTGTTGATGGGGCGGACGCCCATGCTCCGCAGCCGCTCCCGCATCCACTTGGGGGAGGGGCCGATCTTCACGTTCCGCACCATCCGGGCGGTGTACCGGGGCACCAGGTCGGCGGCAGGGGTCTCGATGTCCAGCAGATCCGTCAGCACGCCGTCGGCGCCGCCCTTCACCTCCGGCTCGTGGAGGGTCAGGGGTTGCTGATAGGTGGCGGCCACCTCCCGGGCCAGGCCGATGACGCTGAGGCAGTCAGGCCGGTTGGGGGTGATCTCGAACTCCACCACGTGGTCGTCGGCGCCGATGATGGGCTTGATGTCGTCGCCGTTCCGGATGCCCTCCTCGTGGAGGATGAAGATGCCGTCGGGGATGCAGTGGGGGAACTCCTTCTGGTCGGCGTGGAGGTCGGCCAGCGTGCAGATGGTGCCGGTTTTGGTGTTGTAGGCCACCAGGTCCCCCTGGTGGAGGTTGGGGCAGGCGGTGACCAGGGATACGGTCTCACTGCCGGTGTTCAGATCGCAGGAGAACTGGTTGACGCCGGTCACCTTCAAAGCGGTGACCCGGGCGCACACCACCGGCCCGAACACCTTGTCCCCGGGCTGGATGTCCGCGGAGATGGAGGGCTTGTTCTTGTCCAGGGGGTGGTAGTCACCCAAAATGGCGGCGGGGACGATGGCGGCATAGGGGAAGTCCCGCTCATCCAGGCCCAGCTCGTAGAGGCCGCACATCATGCCGTTGGACTCCACGCCCCGGAGCATACCCTTCTCGATCTTTTTGCCGCCGGGGAGGGTGGAGTGGTCCAGGGCCACAGGCACCATGTCCCCCACGTGGATGTTCCAGGCGCCGGTGACGATCTGGATGGGGGCACTCTGGCCCACGTCCAGCTGGCAGACCCACATGTGGTCGGAATCCGGGTGGCGCTCCATGGAGAGGATGGTGCCCACCACGATGTTGGAGATCTCGGCCCCCCGGTCCTCGGTGGTCTCCACCTTGGACCCGGAGAGGGTCATGGTCTCGGCAAAATCTTTATCATTGGCGTCGACGTGCACAAACTCGTCCAGCCACTTTCTGCTCAGTAACATATCTTCTATAACTCCTTTATATCGGAATGCGGGAGTGCCCCGCAAAAGCCTCGCAGAGTTTCACACCGCCGGCGTGAAAAAGTACCAATCATTTTCGCCGCGGCGCGCCCCAGGGCGGCATCTCTTGCCCCTGCGGGGCAATTTACCTTCTGTACGTGGCGAAAATACATTGACTCGTGCGCCGGGGGCGCACGCACCAGTGACCGATGTCACTGGCGGTGGGGGAGGTCGAGGGGGAGCCTGCTCCCCTTCGAGTGCTCAGAACTGTTCCAGGAACCGGACGTCGTTCTCGAAGATCAGCCGCAGGTCGGCGATCTTGAACCGCCGCATGGCGGTGCGCTCCAGGCCGATGCCGAAGGCCCAGCCGGAGTAGACCTCCGGGTCGATGCCGGACATCTTCAGCACCTTGGGGTGGATCATGCCGGCGCCCAGCAGCTCGATCCAGCCCTCGCCCTTGCAGGTGGGGCAGCCCACGCCGCCGCACTTGTGGCACTGGACGTCCATCTCACAGGAGGGCTCGGTGAAGGGGAAGTGGTGGGGGCGGAACCGGGTCTTGGTGCCCTTGCCGTACAGCATCTCCACCACCGTGTTCAGCGTGCCCTTCAGATCCGCCATGGTGACGCCCTTGTCGATGACCATGCCCTCCACCTGGTGGAACATGGGGGAGTGGGTGGCGTCCACCTCGTCCTTCCGGTACACCCGGCCGGGGGCGATGATGCGGATGGGCAGCTTCATGGTCTCCATGGCCCGGACCTGCATGGGAGAGGTCTGGGAGCGGAGCATCACCCGGCTGTCCTTGTCAAAGTAGAAGGTGTCGCTCCAGTCCCGGGAGGGGTGGCCCTCCGGGGCGTTCAGCTTGTCGAAGTTGTAGGAGGCCAGCTCCACCTCCGGGCCGTCCAGCACGGTGAAGCCCATGGAGATGAAGATCTCCTTGATCTCGTCCAGGGCGGTGTACATGGGGTGGCGGTGACCCAGCTTGTGCTGTTTGCCGGGGACGGTGATGTCCAGGGCCTCGGCTTCCAGCCGCTCCTCCAGGGCCTTGGCCTCCAGCTTTTGAGAGGCCTCCTCGATGGCCGCCTCCAGGGCGGCGCGGACCTCGTTGGCCAGAGCGCCCATGGCAGGCCGCTCCTCGGCGGAGAGCTTGCCCATCTGTTTCAGCAGAGCGGTCAGCTCGCCCTTCTTCCCCAGGTACTGGACCCGGAGGGATTCCAGCTCTCCTGTGTTTCCGGCGGCGCCGATGGCCGCCAGCGCGCCGGCGCGAATGGCTTCCAATTGTTCCTTCATGGTCGATACTCCTTATATAATAATGTTGCATATGCGGATTCTGCGGGACGGCGGGCATAAAAAAACACCTCTCATCCCATCCCTGGGACGAAAGGCGAATCCTTCCGCGGTACCACCCGGATTCGCGCCGCAGGCGGCGCGCGCTCGTGGCCCCGGTAACGGAGGGCGGACCGGCCGTGTCTCCACGGCGGCTCCCGGGCGAACCAAACCGGGCGTCCGCAGTCTGGCTTGCAGCCGGTGGCCAGACCTCTCTTGGCGGCGTATCGCGGTTATTTTCCCGTTCATCGCTGATAACAATTAACACTTATAGCACAGAAAAATCGAAAATGCAAGCCCCAATCCGCCGGAATTTGGCGGATTGGGGCAAAGATTTTCAACCAAGCAGCCGGCCATCCATCAGGTCCTCCACCTGGATGGCGGACACCACGCCGTCGGTGATGAAAAAGGCGATGTGCTTGCAGTGGGACAGGCCGCCGGGCTCGTAGATCAGGGCGTAGTCGGCGCCGAACGGGTCCTCACCTACCGCCTTCATCTGCACCGCGCCGGTATAGACGGCTTTTACATTGTCCTCTGTGTCTCCCACCTGAATGCCGCCCAGGGTGTGGGGTCCCGGCGCCGTGGTGGTCATGCGGTAAACAAGATCATCGCCATCGTCTGTTTCGACGTACTCCACATCTACGCCGCCGAAAGAAAAGGCGAAGCCCGCCTCACCATTGTCGCCGTTCCCAGCGGACTGGGGCGTCTCTGGAAGACCCTCATAGTCCCAGGGGTAACCGCCCTCTTTGCGCCCCAGGGAGAGGAACTGCCCCTCCGTCACCAGGCAGAAGGAGGCGGTGGCGTCTTCCGTCGCCCGCTCGATGGCGCCCTCTCGGGCGGCGCGCAGCGTATCCAGGAGAAACTGCTCCTGTTCGTTCTGGGGGACATAGGTGTCCAAGATTTCTTCTAACCTGGTTTGTTCCTCCTGGCCGTACCAGGCGTAGGTGTCATTCACCGGAGCGGCCATCACCGTGTCCGCGTACTCCCAGGGGCTGTCCGGGAACACGGACAACGCCTCGAACCAGGTGTCCGGGTCCTCCAGGAACCGCCGGGTCAGCGTGTCGGAGGGGCCCTCGGAATAGCCACCATCGGCGTGGAGCAGCCAGCAGGCAAGCTTCAGGTCGGAGCAGTCCTCCAGACTGCCCAGGCTCGCCGGAAAGCCCTCATCCGTATAGGTGAACTGAAACACCGTCTCCGCATCCAGGTCCAGCCCGTCCGAAGGGCAGAAACTGGTGAACTTCCAGCCGTCCGCCGTGCGCTCCAGGTCCAGCACCGCCTGGGAGTAGCCGACGGTGGCGCTGGGCTCTTCAAAAGCCCAGCTGTCGGTGTAGAAGGTGACGGTCACGGTCCAGTGGTCTGCATCTACCTGCTCCGCCGTCACGGCCTTGTCCAGCAGGTAGAGGTTGCTCCCCCGACCGCCATCCGTGGCGTAGAGGATTCCGTCGAAGTCCCGGAACTGCTCCGGCGATTCCGAAAACAGCGCATCTGCGATCTCTGCGGAGAAAAAGAGGTCCACCAAACCCCGGAGCTGTTCCATCCCGGCCTGGGCGGTGAGGGTAATGGGAGGAGCGCTGGCTTCATTTACTTTATAATAGGTCACACCATCCTCTGTGCGGGAGTCCGTCCGGTCCAGAGACGGAGGCGCCAGATCGAACCAGTCGTAGATCGAGGACGCCGTCGCATAAAGGTCCAGCACGTCCGCCTCTGTCAATGTGTCGGACGTGTCCGCGTCCTCCGGCGTCGACGGTATCTGCTCAACCATCTGCCCGCCGCAGCCGGTGAGCAGCACGGCGGCGAGAAAAACGGACAATAGCATACGTCTCATGCAGAGCACCTCCTCTTCTGTATCTGCATCATATCATACTTGCCCCCGGAATCCATGACAAACCGGTTACAAATCATTGCAATCCGGCACGGAACTTCCTATAATAGGCACCAGAAACACCAAGCAGAGCGCAGGAGGGCACAGCCATGAAACTGACGACAGCAGCACAGATGAAGGAGCTGGACCATCAGGCCATCGAGAAGCGGAACATCCCCTCCATTGACCTGATGGAGCGGGCGGCGGAGGGCGTGGCCCAGGCGGCGCTGGACCTGCTGCCCCGGCGGCCGGGCAGATGCCGGGGCGCTGCCCTCTGCGGCGCAGGCAACAACGGCGGTGACGGCATCGCCGCTGCCCGGCTGCTGTTCCTGAAGGGCCTGAAGATCCGGGCGTTCCTGGTGGGGAATTACGAAAAGATGACCTCGGACGCCCTGGAGGAGACCCGCCGCCTCAGCGAGTGCGGCGTGGAGCTGGAGCGGTTCGATCCCATGGACCAGGGCCAGCGGGCCTGGGTGATGGGCTGCGACGTGGCGATTGACGCCCTCTTCGGCGTGGGACTGTCCCGGCCCATCGCAGACGGCTCCCCCTTCGCAGCAGCGGTGGACTGGATGAACGAGAGCCGGTGTGCCTTGGTGGCGGCGGACATCGCCAGCGGTGTGGCGGCGGACACCGGCGATGTGCTGGGACGGGCCGTCCGGGCGGACCGCACCGTCACCTTCACCCTGCCCAAAATCGGCCAGGCGGTGGGGGAGGGGGCCGTCCGCTCCGGCGCGGTGGAGGTCCGGGACATCGGCATCCCGGCGGATCTGGTCCAAGACCTTGTCTGCCGGGCCCAGACGGTGGAGCGGGACTTCGTCCGCATCGCCCTGCCCCCTCGGAAGATCGACGGCCACAAGGGCACCTTCGGCAAGGTGCTGATCGTGGGCGGCGCGATGGGCTACACCGGGGCCCCCTATCTCACCGCCGCAGCGGCGGTGCGGACCGGGTGCGGCCTGGTGTCCCTGGGGGTGCCGGCGGCCATCTGGCCGGTGGAGGCGGCCAAGTGCGTCTCCGCCATGCCCTTCCCCCTGCCGGACAAGCACGGGAAGCTGTCCCCCAAGGCAAAGGAGGAGATTTTGCGGCGGGCCGCCGGCTGTGACGCAGTGGCCATTGGCCCCGGCCTGGGCCGGGGCAGCGGTGTCACAGAGCTGGTGCTGGACCTGCTGCGGGAGATCCGGCAGCCGGTGGTGCTGGACGCTGACGGCATAAATGCGCTGGCCGGGCATATGGATGTACTGGACGCCCGGCGGGAGCGGATCACGGTGCTGACGCCCCACGACGGGGAGTTCGCCCGGATCGGCGGAGACCTGTCGGCGGGGGACCGGCTGGGGGCCACCCGGGCTTTCGCGGCAGCCCACGGCTGCATCCTGGTGCTGAAGGGCCACCGGACCATCACCGCCGTGCCCTCCGGCAACGCCCTGGTGAACACCACCGGGAATTCCGGCCTGGCCAAGGGCGGCAGCGGCGACGTGCTGACGGGCGTCATCGTCTCCCTGCTGGCCCAGGGGGCGTCGCCGGTCCAGGCGGCGGCCGGGGGCGTGTGGCTCCACGGCCGGGCGGGGGATCTGGCGGCGGAACAACTGACCGCCTACGGCATGACGCCGGAGGATGTGATCGCCTCCCTGCCGGCGGCCATCCGGGAAGTCCTATCTTAAAGCGGAGGTTTTTGCGGTGCGCAGACGGCTTTGCGTACCAATGATGACCCTGTGCCTGCTGCTGACAGCCTGCGGCACCACGGGCGGAGAGACGGAGGGCGCGGCAGAGGCCCGGATGCCCTACCGGAACATGACGGGCTGCGTCATGGAGGCGGAGGTCTCCTGCACTCAGGATGGCGCCGTCTGGGAGGCCGCCCTCCGGTGCGACTATGTGCCGGAGGGGGAGACCACGGTGGAGGTCCTCTCGCCGGAGACCATCGCCGGCGTCAAGGCGGTGCTCACCGATGGAGAGGCGGCGCTGATGTATGAGGACCAGTGCCTCAACGCCGGGACGGTCAGCAGCCAGGACATCAGCCCCATGGCCTGCCTGCCCCAGCTGATGAGCGCCCTGCGGGACGGCTGGCTGCTGGAGGAGAACCGGGAGGACTGGCAGGAGACGCCCTGCATCCGCCTGACTGTGGACCAGACCGGGGCGGAGGACGGCAAGATCCTCTCCACCCTCTGGCTGCGGCAGGTGGACAGCGTGCCCCTCCGGGGGGAGATCGCCGTGGACGGAGAAATCATTTTGACGGCGGACTTTACGAGCTTTTCTTTTTATGGTACAATACAAGACCAGGAATGAGCCGGCGGGAGGTCATATCCTCCCGCCGGTTCCGCAAATGACGGAGAAGGTGACCAGACATATGGAGGAACCGGTTCTGAGACGGACCTGGGCGGAGATCGACCTGGATGCCCTGGCCCACAACTATCAGCAGGCCCGCAGGCGCATCGGACCGGATGTGAAATATCTGGGCGTGGTGAAGGCGGATGCCTACGGCCACGGGGCCATCCAGATCTCCCGGAAGCTGGAGCAGCTGGGGGCGGACTATCTGGCGGTGTCCAGCCTGGACGAGGCGGAGGAGCTCCGCCGGGGAGGCATCCAGGCCCCTATTCTGATCCTGGGCCACACGCCCCCCAGCATGGTGCCCCAGCTGATCGCATACCGCATTACCCAGGCGGTGTCCGCCAAGGCCAAGGCGGAGGAGTACAGCGCCGCCGCAGCAGCCTGCGGCGGCACCCTGAAGGTCCACATCAAGGTGGACACCGGCATGTCCCGGCTGGGCTTCCTGGTGCGGGACGAGCACTTTGCCGCCGGTGTGGAGGCCATCGCCGAGGCCTGCGCCCTGCCGGGGCTGGAGGCGGAGGGGATCTTCACCCACTTCGCCGTCTCCGACGAGGACGACGCGGACAGCGAGGCCTATACGCGGGAGCAGTTCGCGGTCTTTACCCGGGTGCTGGACGCCCTGGCGGCAAAGGGCCGGACCTTTGCCATCTGCCACTGCGCCAACAGCGGCGCCCTGGCCCGGTACCCGGAGATGTACCTGGACATGGTGCGGCCCGGCATTGCTCTGTACGGCGTGGGGGCCGACGCGGCGCGGCTGGACCTGCGGCCGGTGATGACCCTGAAGTCCAGCATCTCCACCATCAAGACCTTTGACCCGGACACGGACATCAGCTACGGCCGGACCTTCCACACCCAGAGCAGGACCCGGATCGGCGTGCTGCCCATCGGCTACGCGGACGGGTTCTTCCGGGGGCTCTCCAACCGGATGTCGGTGGTGACGGACGCGGGCCCGGCGCCCCAGCGGGGGCGGATCTGCATGGATATGTCCATGATCGACCTGACCGGCCTGCCGGACGTGAAGGTGGGAGACGCGGTGGAGATCTTCGGCCGCCGCCAGAGCGTCAACGACCTGGCAGCCATCCTGGGCACCATCCCCTACGAACTGACCTGCGCGGTGAGCCGCCGGGTGCCCAGGGTGTATATTGAAGATGGCAGAGTGGTGGAGCGGAGCCTGCACCTGTTGTGAGCGCAGGGCAGTGAGCCGCCGCGGATGCGGCGTCCAAGCGTTCTGCCGTATGCGGCAAAACCTTGGGGAGGCCGGGCTCTGCCTGGCCGACCAAAATGAGATCGCGGGGCCCCCGCCGCGCGGGGCGCGGTGGGGCCTGACCTGCGCGGTGAGCCGCCGGGTGCCCAGGGTGTATATTGAAGATGGCAGAGTGGTGGAGCGGAGCCTGCACCTGCTGTGAGCGCAGGGCAGTGAGCCGCCGCCCATCCAGTTTGTTTCTCCGCAGCGCTTCACACCCCTCCCGCTTCCGGCATAGGATGATGCGGGGCGAGGACGCCGGAATTTTACGGCCTTGGCAAAGTATAAATTCCGTACCTGCGTGGGAGAATGAAAGTGGCCTCACCGAAGGACTTTCGGTGACGGGTACTTCTTTCGGCGGAGTGTGAACTTTGTGGATACAAGTGTCAAGCGCGGCGATATTTACTATGCCGATCTCTCCCCGGTGGTGGGCAGCGAACAGGGCGGCGTCCGGCCGGTTCTGATCATCCAGAACGACACCGGAAACCGCTACAGCCCCACTGTGATCGCGGCGGCCATCACTTCCCAAACCGGGAAGGCCAAGCTGCCGACACATATCGACCTCCCGGTGGAGGAGAGCTGTGGGCTGAGCCGGGACTCCGTGGTCCTGCTGGAGCAGGTGCGCACCCTGGACAAAAAGCGCCTGCGGGAAAAGATGGGCCATGTGGAGGAGCACGTGATGGAGAAGGTGGACCTTGCCATCGCGGTGAGCTTCGGGCTGCCCCACGACCAGTTGGTATAGGAGAGTCGGAACTTCGGCAACACACGGACCGGGCGCGGCCTGGAGACAGGCGGCCTGACCGCAAGGCCCGTCCTGAAGGGGGCGTCACGCCCTTTTCAGGGGGCCTGGTTCCTCGGGATACAACGGATAAAACACGGAGGTACATAGGGATGAAGAAAAACAGATGGTATCTGCGGCTGCTGACATTGCTGGTGCTCTGCGGCGCCCTGAACGTGACGATCTCCGCGGCGGCGGAGGCGGGCTCCTCCGGCGACCCGCTGGTGACACTGAGTTACCTGAACGAGACGTTCATGGACTCCATCATGGAGCGGGTGGACCAGAAGATCGAGGCCCGGAACGCCCAGCTGGGCGTCTCCACCGGCACCGCCGCATCCACCTTTGCCGTGGTGACGCTGACCAGCGGACAGGTCCTCACCGGGGACGTGGGCTGCGAGGTGATGCTGCGGGTGGGGACGGCCGCCTGCGTCTCCCCCTCCACCCCGGGGCTGATCGATGAGAGCGCGGCCGCCACCCTGAACAACGGCGGCGCCCTGGTGCAGAATCACCTGTACATGATGACTGTGGAGGGCCGCGGCGTCCGGGCCACGGCGGCCACCACCAAGCTGCTGGTCCGGGGAAGCTATACCGTCTCCTGACACCTGTCCGCATAAAAGGTCCCGCCTGGGCATAGGATCTGCCAGGCGGGACCTTTTTGGAGAGAGGAGGCGGGACCATGGACAAGTTTCCGCTGCTGTGGGACGGCAGGTCCGTCGGGGAGCTGACGACGGAGCGGGAGGCGCTGTACACCTGGTTTGAGGCCCAATGCCGCCTGCCGGAGAAGGGCCTCTGGTGTGCCTGGGCGGTGGGGGACCAGGGGGAGCTGCGGCTGGGGGTCCTGGAGCCCTGCGGGGACCGGGCCGCCATCCGGCGGAGGTTTTCCGCCCGGCTGACCGGCCCGGTGGGCCGGCTCCAGTGGGGAGAACTCCGCCCCGCCCACCCGGCGGAACCGGGGGACTGGCTCCCGGCGGCCGGGGAGCTGTTCCGCTCCCCCTGGCTCCGGGAGCAGCTGCAAAATGCCGCAGGCGTCCTCACCCGGCAGGCGGCGGGACGGCGGTATGTGGCCCTGCCCTATGATGCGGGGCGGCCCTTCCCGCTGCCGGCCCTGTTCTGCCTGGCCCGGGTCTGCCGGATCGGCGGCCGGGACTACGTTGTCTACGCCTTTGACAGCGGGGAGCGGCCTGTGTTGTGAAGCCGGCGGGACAGTTTTTTCAAAAAATGCCAAATGATATATACCACATCCCGGCGGCCTGTGGTATAATAGCCGCAAAGCGGCTGCGGGATGCGCCCGGCCTGTCCCCCGCATCGGACGGGATGGCTGGAAAAGCATATCCCCGCGGCGGCCGCGATGGCTCCGCCGGCACCCGGCGGAGGGAAAATGGAGGTCCCGTATGAAGTGCCCTTATTGCGGTTACAGTGAGAGCAAGGTCATCGATTCCCGTCCCGCGGACGAGAACAGCAGCATCCGCCGCCGGCGGGAGTGCCTCTCCTGCGGCAAGCGGTTCACCACCTATGAGACGGTGGAGAGCCTGCCCATGGTGGTGGTGAAAAAGGACGGCAGCCGCCAGAGCTTTGACCGGCGGAAGGTGCTGGGCGGCATGATCCGGGCCTGTGAGAAGCGGCCGGTGCCCCTGGCGGACCTGGAGAAGATCGCCGAGGAGATCGAGCAGGACCTGCAGAACTCCATGGAGCGGGAGGTCAGCACCGAGACCATCGGCGAGAAGGTGATGGAGCGGCTGCGGAACGTGGACCAGGTGGCCTACGTCCGGTTCGCATCCGTCTACCGCCAGTTCAAGGACATCGACACCTTTATGGCGGAGCTGAACAAGCTCCTGGCGGACAACCGGTGACAGGGGCTACAGGACGTTCTTGATGTCCAGCCGCTCCGTCTCCGCCAGCAGGCGCAGCTGGTCCCGCAGGTCGGAGAGCTCCGCCCGGAACTCTGTCAGCTCCCGGGTGGAGGCAAAGGCTGTGGCCCGGCGGTACATGGCCTCCGCGTCGTCCACCGCGTCGTGTTCCGCCACGATGTGGAGATAGGTCTGGCTTTTCGACCAGTCCTCATAGCTGTCCGCCAGGGCTGCCAGGGCCCCGGTCCAGTCCCCTGACTGGGCCAGGGCGTCCACCTGCTGCAGCTGGTCCCGCCACCGGACCGTGAGATCGGTCATGTTGGCCCCGTTCCACAGGGCAAAGGACAAGATTCCTGCCAGAATGGCGGCAGGCAGCGCATACGCTTTCATGGCTCCCGCTCCTTTCGGACACACAGCACCTGCCCCTGCTCATCCAGGGTCAGGAGAAAGACCTCCCGGGGGGAGGAGACCTTTTCCCGGGACAGCTGTTTGCGGAGCCAGGCCTCGTTCCGGCCGCAGGCCGTCAGGTTGCGGCGGAGAATGCGGCCGTCGTTGATCAGCACCACCGGGAGGGTCACATCGTCCTCCAGGTCCAGCCCCAGCTGCTCCGCCGTGGGCGGCTGCTGGGCGGTCCAGGGAAAGACGGACAGCTGGCCGGAGTTCTCCAGCACGGCGTATTTCACGTCCTCGATGCGGCTGATGCCCTGCTCCCGCAGCTCCTCCATCAGCTCGTCGATGGTGAAGCGGTTTTTCCGCATGGCGGATTGCTGGAGCTGGCCCCGCCGGATGAGGACCACCGGCGTGCCGCACAGCAGCGTCCGCAGCCGCAGGCTGCGGAGGGACAGCTGACTCAGCAGCAGCGACAGCGCCAGCAGCGTCAGGATCGGCACCAGGCCGGACAACAGGGGAATGCCGAAGTCCTGCATGGGCACGGCGGCCAGGTCGGAGATCATCATGGTCATCACCAGCTCGCTGGGTTCCAGCTCGCCGATCTGGCGCTTGCCCATCAGCCGCAGGCCGACCATGATAAAGAAGTAAAGGATGATTGTGCGGACAAAAGCGGTCATCATAGCGGGAATCCCTCCGTCCCGGTAGTATCTGCCGGAACGGAACTTTTATCCCGGATCAGTCTCCCGGATGGGAGTGGATCATATATTTTTGACTCAAATCGCAGATGGGAAAGGAGTTTATGGGCGGCTGCCCATCACAGCGCCAGCGCCCGCCGAGGACGGCGGGACGACGAGGGGAAGGGAGTATCGAAGATTTCGGCGGATGCCCTTCCGTGCCCACGGGCGCGCACACAGCCGGCAAATATGCGGGCGACCGCAAAACAAGGGGGCTGTGACCGTGGAGAAAGTGACAAATGACTGCGCGTTTGTCCTTTTGACCATTCATTTGGAATCTTCAGGAGGATTTTGAAACTATGTGCGGAATCATTGGATTTGTAGGAAACGAGCCCGCGGCGCCCATTCTGCTGGACGGCTTGGAGCGGATGGAGTACCGGGGCTATGACTCCGCCGGCGTGGCGGTGCGGTCCGAGACGGCGGGGCTTCAGGTGCGCAAGACCAAGGGCCGGCTGAAGGTGCTGTCCGACCTGATCCACGGCGGGGCGGACCTGGAGGGGAACCTGGGCATCGGCCACACCCGCTGGGCCACCCACGGGGAGCCCAACGACATCAACGCCCATCCCCACGTCAGCGAGAACGGGCGGATCGCCATCGTCCACAACGGCATCATCGAAAACTATCTGGAGCTGAAGGAGCACCTGATGCGCCAGGGCGTCCACTTCACCTCCGACACGGACACGGAGGTGGTGGCCCAGCTGCTGGAGTTCCACTACAACGAGTGCCACAATATGCTGGAGGCGGTGGGCCGCTGCCTGCGGCGGATCGAGGGCTCCTACGCCTTCGGCATCATCTGCGCCGACTACCCCAACGCCCTCATCGCCGCCCGGAAGGACAGCCCCCTCATCATCGGCTATGGCAAGAACGGCAACTTCATCGCCTCCGACGTGACGGCTATCATCAAGTACACCCGGGACGTGGTGTACATGGACGACGGGGAGATCGCCGTCCTCACCGCCGACAGCGTGGACGTGTTCGACGACGAGCTGATGCCGGTGGAAAAGACCCACAGCCTGGTGGACTGGGACGTGTCCGCGGCGGAGAAGGGCGGCTACGCCCACTTCATGGCCAAGGAGATTATGGAGCAGCCGGAGGCGGTCCGCAAGACCATCTCCCCCCGGATCCGGGACGGCCGTGTGGTGCTGGACGACCTGCGGCTGACGGCGGAGTATGTGCGGGATCTCTCCCGCATCTACGTCATCGCCTGCGGCTCCAGCTATCACGTGGGCGTGGTGAGCAAATACATCTGGGAGAAGCTGCTGCGCCGGCCGGTGGAGGTGGTGCTGGCCTCTGAGTTCCGGTACTGCGACCCCCTGGTGGACGAGAAGACCCTGGTCATCGTCATCAGCCAGTCCGGCGAGACGCTGGACACCATGGCCGCCATGCGGGAGGCCAAGCGCCGGGGCGGCCGGACACTGGCCATCGTCAACGTGGTGGGCAGCTCCATTGCCCGGGAGGCGGACGACGTGCTGTACACCTGGGCAGGCCCGGAGATCGCCGTGGCCACCACCAAGGCCTACACCACCCAGCTGGTGCTGATGGACCTGGTGGGATTGTATCTGGCGGACCTGCTGGGCACTGTGGAGAAATCCGAGTACGACGCCATCCTCTCCGAGATGCAGCTACTGCCGGAGAAGATGCGCCAGTTCCTCTCCCACACGGAGGACATCCAGTATTTCGCCTCCCGGTACTTCAACCACGACTCCATCTTCTTCATCGGCCGGAACCTGGACTACGCCATGGGCCTGGAGGGTTCTTTGAAGCTGAAGGAGATCAGTTACATCCACTCGGAGGCATACGCCTCCGGCGAGCTGAAGCACGGCACC
This sequence comes from Candidatus Oscillibacter excrementavium, assembly GCA_019118505.1. Taxonomy (GTDB): domain Bacteria; phylum Bacillota; class Clostridia; order Oscillospirales; family Oscillospiraceae; genus Oscillibacter; species Oscillibacter excrementavium. Next base: position 11,891 of record DWYU01000062.1, on the reverse strand, counting down.
ATCTCCCTGATCGAGCCGGGCACGCTGGTGGTGGCCCTGGGGACCTACGCCCCCCTCTTCGACAAGGCCATGAGCAATGTGGTGGAGGTGAAGGCCCGGGGCGCCGAGGTGCTGGCCCTGACCACCGAGGACTTCCGGGAGAAGATGGAAAAGACCGCCGATGCCACCGTCTCCGTGCCGGTGACTCACCCTGTGCTCCAGCCCTCCCTGGGCGTGGTGCCCCTGCAGCTGTTCGCCTACTATGTGGCGCTCCAGCGGGGGTGTGACATCGATAAGCCGAGAAACCTGGCCAAGAGCGTGACTGTGGAATAAAATTTGCCGCCCGGACCATTGGCCCGGGCGGATTTTTTTGATTGACATATATCGAGTGTCAATATATAATGACCCTATAACTGATATATAGAATACCTATATAAGGAGGGAGCCCATGGAAGCGGACAAGAGTTTGGTCAGCGGCAGCATGGCCCTGCTGGTCCTGAAGCTGCTGGAGGACGGGGACAAGTACGGCTACCAGATGACCAGCGAGCTGAAAGCACGGTCGGAGGACGTGTTCCACCTGAAGGCGGGGACCCTGTACCCCCTGCTCCACTCGCTGGAGGAAAAGGGCCTGGTCACCGCCTATGAGCGGGAGGCCGCGGCCGGCAAGCCCCGGCGGTACTATCACCTGACCAAGGAGGGCCAGGCGGCCCTGCGGGAGAAGGAGGCGGCGTGGCACACCTACGCCGACGCCGTGGGCCGTGTGCTGGAGGGAGGTGCCTGCTGTGCCGGGACCTGAGACCATTCGGGACTATCTGGACACGGCGGCGGCCCAGATCCGCTGGAAGCGGGCCCGGACCGTGGTGGTCCGGGAGCTGGAGACCCACCTGGAGGACCAGCGGCAGGAATTTCAGGCCGAGGGCCATCCCCCGGAGGAGGCGGAGCGCCTGGCGGTGGAGGAGATGGGGGACCCGGTGGCCGTGGGCACGGACCTGGACCGGCTCCACCGGCCGAAATCCCAGTGGAAAATGCTGTGCCTGCTGGCGGTAGCCTTGGGGCTGTGGCTGGTCCTCCGACTGGCGGAACGCTGGGGCGTTAGTTATTGGAGCGAGTATGTGGTGTCCTTTGGGGGCATTGCCCTGCTGGCCGCCGGCCTGGCGGCGGGAATCTACCTGCTGGACTACACCCTGCTGGCAAAGGCAGCACTGCCGCTGGCGGTGCTCTTGACCGCTGCGGCCGCCCTGGGCGGAAGGCTCCAGTTCCAGCTGGGATACACCCACGATCTGGGCCAGTACATCATCCTGCTGCTGCCGGTGGCCATGGCGTTGGCGGTCTACGGCCTGCGGTCCTGGGGGACGGGAGGGCTCGCCCTCTGCTGCCTGCTGGGGTTGCTGCCGGCGGTGTGCTATCTGCCGGGATCACCGCTGCGATTCCTTTGGGCTCTCTGGGGTGCGCTTCCGGTCCTCTGGGTCAGCCTGTTCGGCGTCACCGGTGTCCTGGTGGCGGGGGTGAGGCTGGGGGCCTTCGGCGCCCGGCGGCGGAACTGGCAGCTGGTGGCGGCCTACGGCGCGGCGGTGCTGGTTTGCCTGGCGGCCACCTTTCTTCTACAGCCCGGCCAGTTGTCTATGTCACGGGAGGATATGACTTGGGCTCGGGAGATCGTGAGCCACGCAAAGCTGGCCGGGATGGTGGAGCTGGACCCCGCTTTGATGGGGGACATGCGTCTTGAATTGAGATTCACCGGCTATGACGGCTATATGCTGGCGGTCCTGGCCAACTACGGCTGGCTAGGGCTGGCGCTGATCCAGGCCCCGGCGGCAGCGATCCTGATCTCTGGCTGGCGGAAGCTCCGCCACCAGGCGTCCCTGCTGGGCCGGCTGCTGGGAACGGCGGCGCTGACCGTGCTGACATGGCAGGCGGCGGCTGTACTGGTCCAGAATCTGGCGGGGCTGCGGGGGCTGCTCACCTGCTTTCCCTATCCCTTCCTTTCCGACGGCGGTACTTCTCTGGTGGTGGACTGCGCCCTGCTGGGCCTGCTGCTGTCCATCTTCCGGGGAGAATCCATTGCCCGGGACACGGCGGCGCCGGTCCCACAGATGCCGAAAAAAGAGCCCGTTTGAACGAACAAGGGCGGAGAGGACCTTCCTCTCCGCCCTTGCTGCTGCCTCTTATCGATCAGCCTCCTGGATGGTGAAGGTCAGGTTGCCCTCGTCATCCACCGATTTCTCCACGTCCGGGACCGCTTCCGCCTGCGCCGCCAGCTCCGCGTCAGTCATGGGCTCCCACGGGATGCCGGTGCTCTCCGCAAAGGTCTGGGCGGCCTCCGGATCAGCGCGGCTCTCATCCAGCGGCAGAGTGAACAGGGCCCCCACGACGCCCTCCCGGAGGGAGATCGTCCCGTCCTCCGCCATGGAGAAAAGATCCGTATTGGGCACACCGCCCTCATAGATGGCAAAGCGCACCGGGTGATCCGCGAATATCTCCAGGTTCCGGCAGTCAAACAGGCAATAGACCACGCCGTCCTCGATGAACTGCTGGGTGGTGGTCCCCAGAGTCCAGGCGTTGACGCATCTGACATGGTAGCCGTCCACCAGGGGGCTGTAGCTCAGATTCGGGTAGTCCGTCAGCGGTTCGCCGTCCGCCCGCGCCACCCGGAACACGGCATAGGTGCGGTCATTGATGATCTCGCCGTTGTAGTCCGTGGGGACGCTCAAGTCCTCACCGGACACCATGCCCGCCAGGGTGATCTGATAGTCTCCGGCGGTCACGCTCTCGTCCAGGACGATGGCGTCATCCCCCTGGAACGCCTCCGCCAGCAGCGGTTCTTCCACGCGGTCCGCCACCTGGGCGGGGGTCAGCCACACCACGGCGGCGGACACGGTCACGGCCAGCAGGGCCACGGCCGCCGCCACCAGCAAGGCAGTCTTTTTCGTTCGATTCATGGACATTTTGTTCTGCTCCTTTTCAGATGTCTGCCGCGCGGCCGCCAGCCGTTGAAGGGTCTGTTCCTCGAAGTCCGGGGAGAAGTCCACGGCGTCGAACGCGGCGCGGTAGTCCTGGCGATTCATTCCACATCCTCCTTCAAAAGTTGGCGCAGCCGCTCCCGCCCCCGGGAGAGCCGGGTCCCCACGGTGGGAACGGGGAGCCGCAGCAGCTTGGAAATTTCTTTAAGGGAATAGCCCTCATAATAATAAAGGTGGATCACAGCGCTGTACTTCGCCGGCAGTGCCTGCACGGCGGAAAGGATGGGGGAGGGCTCCGGCAGTTCTCTGCCCGGCAGGACCTCCGCGTCCTCCAGGGGGAGATCCCGCCGCGATGCCGACCGGGCCATGTCGCAGGCCCGGTGGAGCGTGGCCCGGATCAGCCACGCCTTCTCGTGCTCCGCGTCCCGAAATTGGGGCCGGGAGGTCAGCAGCTTCAAAAAGACCTCCTGCACCGCGTCCTCCGCGTCGGCGGGGGAGGGCAGGCGGGTCATGGCGATCCGCAGCAGCATCCGGCTGTACGCTGCCACGGCGCGGCGGATGGATTCGTCGGTACCAAACGAAGTCAGGGTCCTCAGCTCCTTTCACCCATAACACGGGCGAGCCTGCTCCCATTATTCACTTGGAAGAAAAATTTGTAAAGCCTGGCTTTCTGTTCCGCGGACATTGACAGGAGGCGGCGGGCTGTGGTAATATGTAAACCGATTACAATATCCCACCGGATCACGGCGGGATTTTTTTGAGATGCGTCGTGTCGAAAACACGGGAAAGGAAGCGGAACATGGCGAGAAAACAGATCGCAGCGGCGCTGCTGGCGCTGGCGGTGACAGTGGGCTCTCTGGCACTGCCGGCCAAGGCAGCCTTTACCGATACCACGGGCCATTGGGCGGAGACGGCCATCACCAAGTGGAGCGAGGAGTACAGCATCATCGGCGGCTATGATGACGGCACCTTCCGGCCGGACAACTCCATCACCCGGGGCGCCTTCGCGGGCATCCTGGACCGCTTCCTGAAATTCCAGACCGTCTCCCCGGCCGGGACGTTTTCCGACCTGGACGGGAACTATTGGGAGGACGCCATCCTGAAGCTCCATGCCTCCGGCGTCTATCTGGGCAACAACGGCGCGGCTCTGGCCGGGGACACCATCACCCGCCAGCAGGCGGTCACCATGATCGGCCGGGCCTTTGACATCACCGGCGAGACCACCACGGTCCACTATCTGGACGCGGAGCAGGTGTCCAGCTACGCGCTGCCCTATCTGGCGGAGATGTCCGCCAGAGGGTACATCACCGACTCCTCGGACGGCTACTTCCGCCCCACGGAGGCCATCACCCGGGCGGAGATCGTGACGATCCTGGACAACATGATCGAGGCGCTGGTCCAGACCAATGTCACCTACTCCCGGGACGTGGAGGGCACGGTGATGGTCAACTCCGCGGAGGGGGCGGCCCTCCGGGACATGACCATTGCCGGAGACCTGATCGTGGCCCCCGGCGTCAGCGGCCCGGTGACGCTGGAAAACGTGACAGTCCAGGGCGCCGTGCGGAATTTCAGCGGCGCGGAGATCCTGGACCTGACGAATCGGCCCCAGAAGCCGGAGACCATCCAGCCCAGCGACGTGTACACCCCCTCGGAGACCACAGGGGAGTATCTCACCTACAGCAACCAGCAGATCCCCGTCTACGCCGGCGTAGAGCGCAATCGCTTCGCCCAGGGGGATTTTGAGTGGGATCCGGACCATCCGGGCCGGCTGATCTACACCGGCCGGGACTATCGGACCCGCTTCGGCATCGACGTGTCCGCCTACCAGAACCGGGCCAGCGCCAACAACACCATCGACTGGGAGGCCGCCAAGGCCGACGGCGTGGAGTTCGCCATGGTGCGGATCGGCCTGCGGGGCTACGGCTCCGGCAGCATCATGGAGGACGCCTTCTACGCCCAGAACATCGATGGGGCCATGGCGGCGGGCATTGAGACCGGCGTCTACTTCTTCGCCCAGGCCATCACCGTGGAGGAGGCCATCGAGGAGGCGGACTTCGTGATCAATCTGCTGAAGAACCACGAGATCGACGGCCCGGTGGCCTATGACTGGGAGATGCACGACAGCTCCTACCGGGTCTACGGCACCTCGCCGGAGATGGCCACCGCCTGCGCCATCGCCTTCTGCCAGCGGATCGAGGAGGCCGGCTACGACGCCATGGTCTACGCCGGGCAGTACGTCAGCTACATCAAGTACGACCAGGGCGCCCTGGAGCCCTATCTCTCCTGGTACCCCGAGTACAAGAGCGCCAGCTCCGAGCTGCTGTATCCCACCCTGTACTACCAGATGGATTACTGGCAGTACTCCAGCTCCTGCACGGTGGCCGGCATCGGCGGCAACGTGGACGTGAATCTGCAGTTCATCCCCAGATAAGAAGCGTGGCCAAAAGAAATACGGCGGGGCAGATGCCCCGCCGTATGGCGATTCCACGGAAGTTTACTTGCAGTTTTCCTTCTGGGCCTTCTTCTGGGTCTGCTGGCTGTTCTCGCGGTTTTCCTTCTGCTGAGTCTGGCCGGCATCGCGCTTGTTCTGGTTGTCGCGGTTGCTCATCAGGACACCTCCTTTCGCCTGCTTGAGTACATGGCATAGTCTCACCGCCAACCGCTGGAATTATACGCGGAAGCTGGGAAAAAACCATGTCTGGACACAAAAAATGGGATTGACAAACGGCGGTGGGGATGCTATACTAATCCAGCAAAACAAAGAAGGCTGACTGCATCCGCCTCACCTCCAGCAATCGGGCAAAGAGGTTTACACTGTTGTGATCAGACCACCGGACGGTGGTTTGTTGTTGCGCGGATGCCGAATGGGTATCCGCGTTTTGTGATTTTGAGATGGAGGTGCTTCGACCATTAGTAAAGTAGTGCATGAACTGAACGAGGAGATCAACGACAAGGAGATCCGCCTGATCGGTTCCGAGGGCGAGCAGCTCGGCATCATGCCTCCTGCGGAGGCCCTGAAGATCGCCGATGAGCAGGGCCTGGACCTGGTCAAGATTTCGCCTCAGGCCAATCCCCCCGTGTGCAAGCTGATGAACTACGGCAAGTTCCGGTTCGAGCAGAGCAAGCGGGAAAAAGAGGCCAGAAAGAACCAGCACGTGGTGGAGATCAAAGAGATTCGGATGTCTCCGGGCATTGACATTGGGGACTTCAACACGAAGCTCAAGAATGCGCAGAAGTTCATCGCCGACGGCAACCGCGTCAAGGTCTCGGTCCGCTTCCGCGGCCGGGAGATGGCTCACACGGACATTGGCCGGGAGCTGCTGGACCGCTTTGCCGCACAATGCGCCGAAACCGCCAACCTGGACAAACCCGCCAAGCTGGAGGGACGGATGATGTCCATTTTCCTCTCCCCCAAGGCTGGCAAGTGAATTTCATTTCAACGATACGGAAGGAGCAACCATTATGCCGAAGCTGAAGACCCACAGTGGTGCAAAGAAGAGATTCAATCTGACCAAGACCGGAAAGGTCAAGCGCGCCAAGGCCTATAAGAGCCATATCCTCACCAAGAAGGATACCAAGCGCACTCGTCGTCTGCGTGCCGGCGGCTATGCGGATACCACCAATGTGGACGCCATCCGCAAGATGATCCCCTACAAGTAAGACACGAGACGTTCAAATAGGAGGTTTTTGAAATGGCTAGAGTGAAAGGCGCGATGATGACGCGCAAGAGAAGAAATAAGGTCCTGAAGATGGCGAAGGGCTACTGGGGCTCCAAGTCCAAGCACTTCCGCGTGGCCAACCAGGCCGTGATGAAGTCCCTGAGCTACGCCTACACCGGCCGCCGGCTGAAGAAGCGTGATTTCCGCTCCCTGTGGATCACCCGCATCTCCGCCGCCTGCAAGCTGAACGGCATGAACTACTCCAGCTTCATGCACGGCCTGAAGGTCGCCGGTATCGAGATCAACCGGAAGATGCTGGCGGAGATGGCTGTCAACGACGCCGCCGCTTTCACCCAGCTGACCGAGATCGCCAAGAAGGCGTAAGTCCATACCGTGGCGTTTCATGCCCCGTCCCTGAATTGGGACGGGGCATTTTTCGCGCAATCAAAAGCGCGCTCCCCCTGGCCGGGGGAGCGCGTTCATCATTTTATGCTTGGGGCGCCGTGCAGAAATACGGCCCGCAGTTGTCCTCGTGGGCATGGGCATAGGTCCAGGTGAAGTCCTTGTCTACCACGTACCAGTCCGCGCCGGTGAGGCTGTCCTGCTCCGCCGGCAGGTCCGCCGGGCCGCTGATGCGCTGGATCCGGGGCGCGTCCTCCGGCGGGTACTCCATATAAAAGAGGTACAGTTCCTCTCCGGCACGCTCCTCCAGCGCCTTTTGGGCGGCGGCTCCGGTCAGGCAGGGCACCAGGTTCCAGGAGAAGAGATGCCACAGGTAATTGCCCTCCGACAGCACGTGCTTGCCCAGCTCCGCCTCGGATACGCCCTCGGCAAAGACGTCCAGCCAGCGGTTTTTCACCCGCCGGATGTCGGTGGGAAATGGCTCCTCCCAGGGGACCATGGTTCCGACACACCGGCAGATGGGCAGGCCCTGGCCGTAGAACTTGGCCTCGTAGTCCGTCATGACCCCCACCGGGCCATCCGCATGGAGATCCCGGGTGACCTCGGACAGCTCGAATCCGAACAGAGGCAGCTCCTCGATGGAGAAGGAGAACAGGTCCTGGTTGTCGGTCTTGAAGTGGATCTGGCCGCCCATCTTCAGCACCTGCCGGTACAGCCGCAGGAAGTTGCCGTGGGTCAGGCGGCGCTTGGCGTGGCGGTTGCTGGGCCAGGGGTCGCAGAAGTTGATGTAGATCCGGTCCACCTCGCCGGGGGCGAAGAACTGGGGCAGCTGGTCGGCGTTGGCATCGATGAAAAACACATTGGTGAGCCCCTGGGCCACGCACCGCTCCATGGCCATGACCATGGCGTCCGGTACCCGCTCCACGGCGATGAACAGCACATCCGGCTCCGCCGCCGCCGTGCCGGCGGTGAAGCGGCCCTTGCCGCAGCCCAGCTCCACCCGCAGCTCCCGGGCCTGGGGCATCAGCTCCCGCCACTTGCCGGGCATGGCGTAGGGCTCCCGGATCAGACGGTCGCCGCAGCGCTCCATCCGGGGAATCAGATTCTTTTTTTTGCGCATCCGCATGGTGTAATATCCTCCTGGGATCGGTTGTGGATTCAATGTCAGGATGCTATTTTACCATACGCTTCCGGCGCTGTAAATGGCGGAACGGGATTTCTCCGCTTGCGCCGCGGCGGGGAACATGGTATGATGACCCAAACAGAGCGGGGAGGGGGAACGGGAATGCCCACGGTGTCCTACTGCGGAAGGTCCCTTTTTTATCAGGAGGCGGGAGAGGGGCCGGTGCTGCTCTTTCTCCACGGCAATACCGCCTCCTCCCGGCTGTTCGAGCCGCTGCTGCCTCTCTACGCGCCCCATTTCCGGTGCGTGCTGCTGGACTTTTTGGGGAATGGCCGCTCCGACCGGACGGAATTCTTTCCCACAGACCTCTGGCAGGATCAGGCCCGGCAGGCACTGGCCCTGATCCGGGCGGCGGGCTATGAAAGGCCCTGCCTGCTGGGGACCAGCGGCGGCGCCTGGGCCGCCATGAATGCCGCCCTGCTGGCGCCTGACGCGGTGGGGGCCGTGGTGGCGGACAGCTTTGACGGCCGGACGCTCCACCCGGGCTTTGCCCGGGAGCTGACGGAGGAGCGGGCCAGGGCCAAGCGGGACCCGGCGGCCCGGGGGTTTTACGAGTGGTGCCAGGGCCCGGACTGGGAGGCCGTGGTGGACCGAGACACGGACGCTCTGCTGCGGTGCGCCGCCTCCGGCCGGCCTCTGTTCTGCCGTCCGCTGGAGGAGATGGGGCCGCCGGTCCTGCTGCTGGGGAGCCGGGAGGACCCCATGTGCCGGCGGGATCTGGCGGAGGAGTACGCCGCCATGGCCGCCCGGCTCCCTTGCGCCGCCGTGGAGCTGCTCCCCGCCGGCGGACACCCTGCCATTCTCTCTCAGGCGGAGGCGGCTGCGGCGGCCGTCAGGGCATTTCTGGGGGAACATCCGCTGCCTGAAAATCCCGGAAATGGGTCCCATTTGGGCGGGGGTTCGCCCGATGGGAAAGATGACTTGTTAACACATTAACAAAATTGTATAAAATTTAACGAGCATTTTGTGGGAAGTGTAAAAAACGTGAAATTTTTCGCAAACCTCATAAATTACACTTGATAAATCCCGCCGCGCCCCCTATAATAAAGTTTGTGAGTAAATTGGCAATATCGGAATGACTCTGTTTTCTCCCGGAGGGAGGGACCCCCTGTCCGCCCCTTCGGAATGCCGGATGGCATGAAGCAAGGAACCCAACAATTTATTCAAAATAACAGGAGGAAAAATCATGAAGGTTGCAGTTTTTGGCGCAGGTACCATGGGCAGCGGCATTGCGCAGGTCTTCGCGGCAAAGGGCCACACCGCCCTGATGTATGCAAGCTCCGTCGCTTCCGCCCAGAAGCATAAGGATAAGCTGGCCGCTTCCCTGCAGAAGCGGGTGGAGAAGGGCAAGATGACCCAGGAGGCCGTGGACGCCCTGCTGGCCAACGTGCTGGTGGAGGAGAAGTCCGCCTGCGCGGACGCCGATCTCATCATCGAGTGCGTCAAGGAAGATATGGCCACCAAGAAGGAGCTGCTTGCCGAGCTGGACGCTATGTGCAAGCCCGAGGCCATCTTCGCCTCCAACACCTCTTCTCTGTCCATCACCGAGATGGGCCATGGCCTGAAGCACCCCGTCATCGGCATGCACTTCTTCAATCCCGTCCCCAGCATGAAGCTGGTGGAGATCATCCGGGGCGCCAACACCACCCAGGAGACCTTCGATTTTGTCTATAAGCTGTCCCAGGAGATCGGCAAGGAGCCCGTCGAAGTGGCGGAGGCCCCCGGTTTCGTGGTCAACAAGATCCTGATCCCCATGATCAACGAGGCCATCGGCCTGGTGGAGACCGGCGTCGCCTCCGTGGCTGACATCGACAAGGCCATGATGCTGGGCGCCAACCATCCCATGGGCCCCCTGGCGCTGGGCGATTTCATCGGCCTGGACGTGTGCCTGGCCATCATGGAGACCCTGTACAACGAGACCGGCGACAGCAAGTATCGTCCCGCCCTGCTGCTGCGCAAGATGGTCCGCGGCGGCCTGCTGGGCAAGAAGACCGGCAAGGGCTTCTATGATTATTCCAAATAAGGTTGTCTTGAGCGCCAACAAGTAAAGGAGTTAATGGTATATGGATTTTCATCTGACAAACGAGCAGCAGATGCTCCGGAAGATGTACCGTGAATTCGCCGAGAACGAAGTGAAGCCCCTGGCCGAGGAGATCGACGAAGAAGAGCGGTTCCCCATGGAGACCGTCGAGAAGATGGCCAAGCTGGGGATGATGGGTATTTACTTCCCCAAGGAGTACGGCGGCGCCGGCGGCGACGTTCTGTCCTACGCCATGTGCGTGGAGGAGCTGGCCAAGGTCTGCGGCACCACTGCTGTCATCGTTTCCGCACATACCTCCCTGTGCTGCGCCCCTATCTTTGAGCACGGCACCGAGGAGCAGAAGCGCAAGTACCTGCCGGACCTGCTCTCCGGCAAGAAGATCGGCGCCTTCGGCCTGACCGAGCCCAACGCCGGTACCGATGCCTCCGGCCAGCAGACCATGGCGGTGCTGGAGGGCGACCACTACGTCCTCAACGGCTCCAAGTGCTTCATCACCAACGGCAACGTGGCTGACACCTTCGTGGTCTTTGCCATGACCGACAAGTCCAAGGGCAACCACGGCATCTCCGCCTTCATTGTGGAAAAGGGCTTCCCCGGCTTCTCCACCGGCAAGCACGAGAAGAAGATGGGCATCCGCGGCTCCTCCACCTGCGACCTGATCTTTGAGGACTGCATCGTCCCCAAGGAGAACCTGCTGGGCAAAGAGGGCAAGGGCTTCAAGATCGCCATGCAGACCCTGGACGGCGGCCGGATCGGCATCGCCGCGCAGGCCCTGGGCCTGGGCGAGGGCGCTGTCAACGAGGCCATCAAGTACACCCAGGAGCGTGTCCAGTTCGGCAAGCGCCTGAGCCAGTTCCAGAACACCCAGTTCCAGCTGGCCGATATGCACACCCGGATGCAGGCCGCCCAGTACCTGGTGTACGCCGCTGCCATGAAGAAGCAGAATCACGAGGACTATTCCATGGACGCCTCCATGGCGAAGCTGTTCGCCGCCGAGGCTGCCTCCGATGTCACGCGCCGGGCCGTCCAGCTGTTCGGCGGCTACGGCTACACCCGCGAGTATCCCGTGGAGCGCATGATGCGCGACGCCAAGATCACCGAGATCTACGAGGGTACCAGCGAGGTCCAGCGGATGGTCATTTCCAGCCATCTGGGCGTGAAGTAAGATAGGAGGTAAAGGTTAAAATGAAGATCATTGTTTCCATCAAGCAGGTTCCCGATACCTCCGGCAAGGTGGCGGTGAATCCGGACGGCACTCTGAACCGTGCCTCCATGCAGACCATCACCAACCCCGATGATATGAACGCCCTGGAGGCGGCCCTGAAGATCAAGGACGCCACCGGCTGCAAGGTCGTTGTGGTGACCATGGGCCCCGCCCCCGCCGCCGGTATGCTGCGTGAGGCTCTGGCCATGGGCGCTGACGAGGGTGTCCTGGTGTCCGCCCGTGAGTTCGGCGGCTCCGATACATACGCCACCTCTCAGATTCTGGCCGCCGCCATCAACAAGATCGGCGTGGAGTCCGACGACATCGTCCTCTGCGGCCGGCAGGCCATCGACGGCGACACCGCCCAGGTGGGCCCCCAGATCGCCGAGAAGCTGCACCTGCCCCAGGTGACCTATGCCGCCGACATCCAGAAGGACGGCGACACCCTCACCGTCAAGCGGAT
>DWYU01000012.1 GCA_019118505.1 Candidatus Oscillibacter excrementavium | reverse complement strand
CCAGGATTTTGGCATCATAGAGGATGTCCAAATGCCGGTTATACCCGTCCACCCGCACGGAGCCTGACAACAGCTTGGGTGCGCCACTTTCCTCAAATTGGTCGTTTGCTTTAGCCGTTAAAAAAGTACTATACCCAGAGCGCCGATCAGGAGGATCTCATCTCCATCGGCACCATCGGCCTCATCAAGGGGATCACCAGCTTTGACCCGGAGAAGGGCGCCCGGCTGGCCACCTACGCCGCCCGGTGTATTGAAAACGAGATCCTGATGTACTTCCGCAGCCAGAAAAAGCTCCAGGGCGAGGTCTCCCTGTCCGACTCCATCGACACGGACAAGGAGGGCAACGCCCTGCAGCTGATGGACGTGGTAGGGGTGGATGACACCATGCTGGAGGATCTCCACGACCGGGACACAGCGCTCCAGCTCCGCCGCCTGATCGACCAGTGCCTGACCGCCCGGGAGGCCAAAATCATCCGCCTGCGGTACGGTCTGGGAGGAACCATTCCCCTGACCCAGCGGGAGATCGCCTCCTCCTTCGGCATCTCCCGGTCCTATGTATCCCGCATCGAGAAGCGGGCGCTGGAGAAGCTGCGGCAGGCCTTGGAGGAGGGTCCTCATCCCCGACGGACCGGCTCCCCGCGGCGCCGGGAGGGGCATGATGGATGATCATCCATCATGCCCCTCCCCATACGCTGTTTTGTTGTCAATACCGTCTCACCACGGCGGCCACCTTCCCCAAGATTTGGGCATAGGTGCCGTCGATGGGAGAATAGGCGTCATTCTCCGGCATCAGCCACACCTGACCGTTTTTCAGGGACAGGCGCTTCACCGTGGCCTCGTCCTCGATCAGCGCCACCACGATCTCCCCATGGCGGGCGACAGGCTGCCGGTGGACCACCACCAGATCCCCGGGCAGGATCCCTGCGTTCAGCATGGACTCGCCCCGGACCCGCAGGGCAAAATACTCCCCGGGCCGGCCGCCGGTGTCAAAGGTCAGATAGTCCTCAATGCACTCTTCCGCCAGGATGGGGCTGCCGGCCGCCACGTTGCCCACCACCGGCACCTGGTCATCCGGCCGGGGCGCCTCCCGCAGGGAGATAGCCCGGCCTTTGCCGGCGCCCTTCTCAATGACCCCGGCCTCCTCCAGCCGCTTGAGGTGGAAGTGGACCGTGGATGGGGACTTCAGTCCCACAGCCTCCCCGATCTCCCGCACCGAGGGGGGGTATCCCTGGTCCCGGATACAGGCGGCGATGTAATCGTAGATTCTCTGCTGCATCTTTGAGAGCTGCTGCATATGCGTCCCCTTCCTGTTGGTCTCCCGGCTGCATTCCGCGCCATACCCACTGGGGATGTGGCGCTCCGGCAATGGGCAGGCTTTTCCCCGCTTTCGGGCGGAGCCGGCCGCCGGGCCAGTGGTGCAATGACCGCTCTGCGGCCATTGTACCATATCCATTCCCGAAAAGCAAACATTTGTTCCACCTCCGTCAAACTTTTTTCCGGCGCTTCCGCCAGGCCCTCCCTGCCGGATTCCTCTGCTTTTTTGCAGAATCCCCTTGAAATACGGGAAAAACTATGGTATCATTAACATCTGTGAAATCAAGTTCCATGCGCTGCATGGCTGAATGTTTTGGAGGTAATCCGGTATGGACGCTTTAACGCTTGTCATTACGATTCTGCAGCTGCTCTGCGGCCTGGCGATCATTGTGGTGGTGCTCTTCCAGTCCGGTAAGAGCGCCGGCCTGTCCGGCGCCATCGGCGGCGTGGCGGACTCCTTCCTGGCCCGGAACAAGGCCAAGACCTGGGACGCCAAGCTGGCCCGTGCCACCAAGTGGGTGGGTGCCGTGTTCCTGATCCTGACCCTGATCCTGCTGATCCTGCAGGGCTGATTGTTTGGAAGCAGAAAAGACCCGATGTGCCTGTGCACACCGGGTCTTTTTTATGGGTCGCCGGAGCAGTACAGTACCCCAGCCTCCGGCTGGATGCCGTTGGCCTCCAGCAGCTCCTCCACAGTCACAAAGCGGTATCCCTCTCCCTGGAGAGCGTCCACAACGGACAGGGCCGCGTCCACCGAGGTGGGATAGATGTCGTGGAGCAGGATGATCTGATTGGGGGCCGCCGCCTTCAGCACCGCCGCCGTCACCTGGGCGGTGTCCAGTTTCTCCCAGTCCCGGGGATCGATGGACCACTTGATCATGGGGGTCTGGATCAGGTCCCAGTCCGCCGCGTCCACCGCCCCGTAAGGCGGCCGCAGCCAATAGCTCCCCGGGCCCAACAGGTCCTCCAGGGCCTCCTCTGTCCGGCCCACCTCCTGCCGGAGGGTATCCGCCGAGACGCCGGTCAGCCGGGTGTGGCTCCAGGTGTGGCTGCCCACCTGATGGCCCTCCGCCTGCATCCGCTCCACCAGGTCTTCATTTCCCTCGATCTGTCTGCCGATCAGGAAGAAAGTGGCCCGGGCGTCCCGCTCCTCCAGGCCGTCCAGCAGCCGCTCCGTGGTCTCCCGGCGGGGGCCGTCGTCAAAGGTGATGGCGATCAGCTTCTCCTCCGGGATCCGGGCGTCTCCCCCGGTCTCTGCCGCCGGGCCGCCCGGGGCACAGCCTGACAGCAGCGCCAGGGATATGCACAGAAAAACCAGGCGTCCTCTCCCCATCGCGCCCACACCTCCTCATTCATGCAGCGGTAGTTTGCGCGGCAGCGGGAAAAATACACCCGTCAAAATTTTCTCCTGCTTGCAGGCCCGAATTTTTACGGCATTGGGGCGCGGCAAATGCCGACCAAACGTTTTGCGCAGTCTCTTCCGGCCCCCGTGGGGGCC